>SLRZ01000243.1 GCA_007130695.1 Nitriliruptoraceae bacterium | reverse complement strand
CCGCCCGCGCGTCGCCGGCGCTCCCGCAGATCCTCCAGGCGGTCGGCCACCGCGGCCTCGTGCCCGTGCCGGCTGGGCTCGTACAGCACCCGGCCCACCAGTTCCTCCGGAAGGTAGGTCTGGCCGGCCGCGAACCCGCTCGGATGATCGTGAGGATAGTCGTAGCCGACCCCGTGGCCGAGGTCGTCGGCGCCACGGTAGTGCGCATCCCGCAGGTGGGGCGGTACCGGGGCGTTGCCATGCCGGCGGACCGCCTCCAGCCCGGCGCCGAGCGCCCGTTTCACCCCGTCCGACTTCGGTGCGACCGCCAGGGCGATCGTGGCGTGCACCATCGCGTAGCGGGCCTCGGGCAGCCCCACCTTGTCCAGCGCGTCGAACGCGTCCACCGCCAGCGTCAGTGCCTGCCGGTCGGCGAGCCCGATGTCCTCGGAGGCGAAGATCACCATGCGGCGCACCAGGAACCGGGGGTCCTCCCCCGACTCGAGCATCCGCAGCAGCCAGTACACCGAGGCGTCCGGGTCCGACCCGCGCATCGACTTGATGAACGCCGACACCTGGTCGTAGTGCCCGTCGGCCGCCTTGTCGTACCGGAAGCGGCGCATCGCCTGGGCGACGTCGTCGACGGTGAGGTCGGCCACGGGTCCGGCGGCGCCGGGCGTGTTCACCCCTGCGGCCCCGGCCGCCACCTCCAGCGCCGACAGCGCGGCCCGCGCATCCCCGTCGCCGACGTGAACGAGATGGTCGAGGGCCTCCTCGTCGAGACGGACCCGGCCCCCGTAGCCCTGTGCGGGATCGGTCATGGCCCGTTCGAGCAGGTGGCGGACGTCGTCCTCCTCGAGCGGTTCGAGGCGGACGAGCTGGCAGCGCGACAGCAGCGGGGCGTTGAGCTCGAAGAACGGGTTCTCGGTGGTGGCCCCGATCAGGGTCACCCACCCGGCCTCGACGCCGGGCAGCAGCGCGTCCTGCTGGCTCTTGTTGAACCGGTGGATCTCGTCGATGAACAGCACCGTGCGCCGCTCCCGCAGCTCCAGCCGCCCGCGCCCCTCGTCGATGACGCGCCGCACGTCCTTGACGCCCGCCGTCACCGCGGACAGCTCGGTCCAGGCGGCGTCCACGTGGCCGGCGATGACCGCCGCCAGGGAGGTCTTGCCCACCCCGGGCGGCCCCCACAGGATCAGTGAGCGCAGCTGGCCCTGGTCCAGCAACGACCGCAGCGGGGTCCCCTCCCCCAGCGCGTGGTGCTGCCCGACGTACTCGTCGAGATTGCGGGGGCGCAGCCGGGCCGCCAGGGGCATGCCGGCGGGTGCGGGTGCGGGGCCACGCGGGTCGGTGTCCGCGCCGGCGGGACGCCCCTCGGTGGGGCGCTCTGCCTCGAACAACCGCGGATCGCTCATCCGCGCACGGTACCGCCGAGGCCTTCGACTTTCGGGCCGGCAGAACACCGAGGCCTCCATCGGACCTCGCGGCTGCTCCCCGCCCCGGGGCCCACCTCAGGGCCCAGGGCGGGAGTCGAAACTCAGTCGCGGACCACGGGCCCGAGCAGCTGGGAAGTATCGCTGTAGGTGCCTGATCTCCCCGCGTCGGTCGATGCCCGGACTCCGACCCAGATGCGATCGGGAGGCGGGAAGCCGAGGCATCCCTCGTCGACGCCGACCTCGAGTTCGAGCAGCCACGGTGTCGCAGGGTCGGTGTGGACCATCAACCCCTCGCACCCCATCTGTGCCTCGAGCAACCGCGGTGGGTAGCCGTCCCACATCTCCCCGTTGCGGACCACCGTGGACCACCCGGAACCTCCTGTCGAACGAATCCGGTAGACGTACTTGTCGTCGTCGGGATCCATCGTGCAGTCGGCGTCGAGACACACGACGAACTCCACCCTCGTGTCTGCGCGTATGGCTGCGAGCTCCACACCGAGCGACCACCGGTCGGCGTGGTTGGTCGCTCCCACGGCCAGGATGTCCACCCATTGGACATGCGAAGCGTCACGGGGGAAAGCGATGGTGCCGGGGAAGTGACGCACGTCGCCGGCCGGGTCGGTCGCGAACACGGCGTACTGATCCTCCTGCAGGGTCCCGGGCAACGCCGTCTCGTCCTCAGGCGGTGCGGGCGGCGGTTCCTCCGCGGGCTCGTCGGGCTGCCCAGGCCGGGCTGGCTGGTCGGGCCGAGGACCAGCTGAAGGTGGCGATGACGTTGCCGGAGCGCGGTCCGCGGTCGGGTTCGTGTCGGTCGCGGCCGAGGGGGCCGGCTGCGCCTGGACGGCCGCTTCGGTCACGGCGCCCTCTTCGGGACGCTCCGCGCGCTTCGCACGCTCGGCGGCACGCTCCTCGAGCTCCTGCTGGGCGGCCAGCAGCAGGCCGTCATCGCCTCCGCAGCCCTCGAGGTGGCGCACGGCCGACCCGAGGAGTGCGACCTCGATCTCCACGCCCGCTCCCGAAACCCGGAACGTGTCCTCGTCGGTCTCGACGACCGCCGCCCCCTCCAGTGCGTCGGCCGTGTCGACCAGGCGGTCAGCGAACGGAGGCACGCAACCATCGGCGTCGACGTCCGGGTGCCGTGACACCGTGACGAAGCGGGCCAGCGCCGTCGGCCCGTTGGCGGCGGCGATGCCCGCGTCAGCTACCCACGCTTCAACGAGCGCGGTCGCCTCCTCCTCGGTGACCGAGACCTCTGGGTCCTCCGCGACCGCGGCCGGCGTCACCTCCGAGGGGGTGGTGTCGTCCAGATCGCTGCCGCTGCATGCCGCCAGAAACAGCATGCACACCAGTACGCCCGCACTCGTGCCCCGCATCGTCCATCCCCCGTTGCGTCCTGCCCATGATTTCCGAGGACATCGGCACCTCTGCCAGCGTCCTTGAGTCCGTTCGTTGCTCAGGGGCGGACCAGCCCGCGAAACGACCTGCGCCGGCTGCCGGACCGAGGTCTCAGTCGTGACAGTCGTACGGAAGCGCAGCCTTGTCGTGATCCGAGGCCCAGATGCAGGTCCGGGACCGCTCGCTGGCGCACGCGCGGGCATCGGCGTCAGAGAGCCACGGTTGCTGCTCGAGGCAATCCAACAGCGTGGCCTCGTAGACCGACGGACCGCAGCCCGTCAATCCGAGCAGTGCGCAGACCACGCCGAACACGAGTATCCGCGATTGTCGCCTCATCCCACGTCGCCCCCCCGAAGCATCGAACCTGCTGCCGACGCGAAAACGTTGCGTTCACGATGTATCGGCCTCACGACCGGATACCTGGAGTGGGACGGACCGTGGACCCGGCCTCCACGCGTGCAGCCGTCCGCTACCGGATCTGACGCCCACGAACCCGATTGAGATCAAGCCGTCTGTGAAATCTGTCGACCTCCCACCAGAGTCGTCCATCTCAAACACTGTGAGTTCGGCGTCTCAGGGATGATCTGGAAGCTGCCCCTCGAGGCGGGCAGCCATCACGGGGGAAGCACCTTGAGCAGTCGGATACTGGCCACGCTGATGGCCATCGCACTACTGGCCGTCGCCTGCGGAGACACGGATGGCGACGCCGCCAGCACCGCGACGCCGGCTGCCGTCGAGGACGAGGTGACCGCCGCGGACACGGCACCCGTGCCCAGCGACGAAGTGGCGTGTGAAGCGGTTTGGGATTTCTACGAGATCATCAACCCAACGGATGAGTTCGCCGATCGCGCTCTACGTGCAGCCGCGGCGAAAGCGGAGACCACGCAGGCCCGCGAGATCATCGAGCAGGAGGCCAGGTACTGGCGCGACGGTGTGCCGACCTGGGACGAAGGCGCGATCGATTTCTGCATCGGCCTGATGTAACACGGGTCGGCAACGGCCAGTCGGGGGAAATGAGCCGGTCCACGATCTCGACATGCCCCACATCGCGGGCCGCGTTCCCGTCTTGGCGGCGGTCCACATCGTGTGCGTGTTCCGCTCCGTCGATGCGGTCAAAGAGAAACTCCACACCCCCACACACGAAAAGGTTGCACCCACGGTTGATCGAACGCACAATCGAGACCAT
>SLRZ01000060.1 GCA_007130695.1 Nitriliruptoraceae bacterium | reverse complement strand
CCGCGAGCGTCTCCGCCGCGCGGGAGTGTCCGACGCCGTAGATGTAGGTGAGGCCGACCACGACCCGCTTCTCGCGGGGGAGATCGACGCCTGCGATTCTTGCCATGTTCGTCGACCTTTCGGTTAGCCCTGGACCTGCTTGTGACGAGGGTTCTCGCAGATCACCCGGACGCGACCTTTGCGGCGGATGATCTTGCACTTGTCACACATCTTCTTCGTGGAAGGGTGCACCTTCACGGTCGTGCCTCCTGTCGGCTCTCCGAGCGACCCGGGTGGTCGTCGGCGATGCGGGGGCTCCCTCCCTCGCGTCGGGACCTTCCGGTGGCCCGACCCTTCGACCTCGAACGGCCCGTGGGTCGTGCACCGGGTGACACCTCGTCGGCCACTCGCGGGATCGAAATCGCCCGCGTGCATGTCGAACGCCGTGGATGCCGGTCGGCCGAACGGCGCCGTGGGGCGCCGGTCGTGTTCTTCGGTTGTCATCGGTGCCGCTTCGCCGTGGGTCCGGTGCGTGGGAGACGCGCCGGGGCGGGGCGGACCGGTCTTGGAACGCTACTTGTAGCGGTACGTGATCCGACCGCGCGAGAGGTCGTAGGGCGAGAGCTCCACGATCACCTTGTCGCCGGGCAGGATGCGGATGTAGTGCATGCGCATCTTCCCGGAGATGTGGGCGAGCACGTTGTGCCCGTTCTCGAGTTCGACACGGAACTGCGTGTTCGGGAGGGCCTCCGTCACGGTGCCCTCCACCTGGATGGAGTCTTCCTTCTGGCTCACGCCGCCTCCGGATCGCGGTCTTTGCGTCACCACACGTCGAGGCCGCTTCAAAGGGCTCGGCGGGTGCGCGCCGACGGGCTCGTTGCAAGCTCGTGGGCGGCTCGCCGCTCGGGTTTCGTGCTCCTGGGTGCGGGCACGGTGACCGACGCGGGACGTGACGAAGCCCTGCCACCTCGGCAGGGCACATGGCGAGGGTAGCGGGCGGGACGCGGGTGGGGCAACCCGTGCGCCTCGCGGGCGCTCACCAGGCGGGGACGGGCTGCTGCAGTGGCCGGGCGGGTTCGTCGCTGCGGGCCGTGAGCACCCACGGGCCGTCGGGCGTGATGGCCACCGTGTGCTCCCAGTGCGCCGAGACCGCCCCGTCGGCGGTCACCACGGTCCAGTCGTCCTCGAGCGTGCGGGTGCGTTCCGTGCCGAGGTTGAACATCGGTTCCACGGCGATGACCCAGCCCGAGGTGAGCTTCATGCCCCGCCCGGCGCGGCCGTAGTTGGGCACCGAGGGGTCCTCGTGCAACGCCCGGCCGATGCCGTGGCCGACGTACTCACGCACCACGCCGTAGCCGTGCGCGTCGGCGACGGTCTCGACGGCCGCACCGATGTCACCGAGACGACCACCGGGACGGGCCTGCTCGAGGCCTCGCCACAGGGCGTTGCGGGTCTCACGTACCAACGTCGCGACCTCGGCACTCACGCTCGACTCACCGCCGACGATCAGCGTGGTCGCCGAGTCGCCGTGGAACCCGTCGACGACGGCTCCGCAGTCGATGGAGATGACGTCCCCCTCGGCCAGGCGCACCTCGTCGGAGGGGATGCCGTGCACGATCTGGTCGTTGGGGGAGGTGCACAGCGTGGCCGGGAAACCCCGGTACCCCTTGAACGACGGGGTCGCGCCCTCGCCGCGGATCACGCGGTCGGCGATCCGGTCGAGGTCGAGCGTGCTCATGCCGGGCTCGAGCGCCTCGATCAGCGCCTCGTGGGCCTTGGCCACCACGGCGCCAGCCCGGGCCATGCACTCGATCTCGTCGGGCGACTTCTTGATGATCATCGTGGTCCGCACGTCGTGGAGGGGGCCACCGCCGCCGGCTCGGCTCGTCCCGCTAGGAGGCGTACTCCCGCAGCAGGCCGAGCGCACGCTCGGTGACGTTGTCGACCTCGCCGACCGCCTCCACGTCGCGCAGCAGGCCACGCTCCCAGTAGAAGTGCTCGAGCGGTTCGGTCTGCTTGCGGTAGACGTCGAGGCGGTTGAGGACGACGTCCTCGGTGTCGTCGTCGCGCTGCACGAGTTCGCCCCCGCACTTGTCGCAGACGCCCTCGTCCTTCGGCGGCGCGTGTTCGGCGTGGAAGACGGCACCGCAGTCGACGCACGAGCGTCGTCCGGTCAGGCGCTGGACGACCTCGTCGTGGTCGACGAGGAAGCGCACCACGACCTCGAGGGGTGCGTCGCGGTCGACCAGCAGGTCCTCGAGCGCCTGGGCCTGGGGCACCGTGCGGGGGAAGCCGTCGAGGCAGAAGCCGTCGACCGCGTCGGCCTGGGCCAGCCGGTCGGCCACCATGCCCACCACGACCTCGTCGGGGACGAGTTCACCGGCGTCCATGTAGCGCTTGGCTTCGCCGCCGAGCTTCGTCTCCCCCCGGACGTTCTCCCGGAAGATGTCCCCGGTGGAGATGTGGGGGATGCCGAAGGCCTCCGCGATCCGGACCGCCTGGGTTCCCTTACCGGCTCCTGGCGGGCCGAGCAGGATCACACGCACGTCGTTCCCCCTACCGTCACCAGCGTCCGACGCGGGGCTCTCCCGCGGGACCGTGCACGGGCCGCGTGGGCGGCGCCGCACTCTGGACTTGCGACCGGGCCGCTCACTGCAGGAAGCCCTCGTAGTTGCGCTGCATCATCTGGCTCTCGACCTGCTGCATGGTCTGCAGGGTCACGCCGACCATGATCAGCAGCGACACACCCCCGAGCGGGAAGTCCTGGATGTTGCCGACCGCGAGCAGCACGAAGGGCAGGACCGCGATCGTGGCCAGGTACAGCGAACCGGGCAGGGTCAGGCGGGTGAGCACCTTGTCGAGGTACTCGGCCGTCTGACGACCGGGCCGGATGCCGGGGATGAAACCGCCGTAGCGCTTCATGTTGTCGGCGACCTCGACCGGGTTGAACGTGATCGCGCTGTAGAAGTAGGCGAAGAAGATCGTCATCGCCGCGAACAGGGCGATGAAGACCCACGACGTGGGATCCTCGAGGTAGTCCTGCACGAACAGCTGCACGCGTTCGCTGCCCGAGATCTGGGCGATCATCGCCGGCAGGTAGAGCAGCGAGGAGGCGAAGATGACCGGGATCACCCCGCCCTGGTTGAGCTTGAGCGGGATGTAGGTCGACTGGCCGCCGTAGGAGCGCCGCCCGATCTGGCGACGGGCGTACTGCACCGGGATCCGGCGCTGGCCGAGCTCGATGAACACCACCGCGATGGCCAGGATGCCGCCCATGATCAGCACGTAGACGACCCAGTCCCACCCGTTGGAGACCCGCACGTTCTGCAGCTGGGAGGGGAACTGGCTGATGATCGAGATCAGGATCAGGATCGACATGCCGTTGCCGATCCCGCGCTGGGAGATCAGCTCACCGAGCCACATGATCAGACAGGTACCCGCGGTCAGCGTGAGCACCATCAGCATGATCGTGCCCGTGCCGGCGTCCGGCATGGGGTTGACCTGGAAGGCCTGGCCGCTTCTGGCCAGGGTGACCAACCCGGTCGACTGCAGTAGGGCGAGGCCGACGGTGATGTAGCGGGTGTACTGGGTGATCTTCTTCTTGCCCTGCTCGCCCTCCTTCTTCAGCTCCTCGAGCTTGGGGATGACGACCGCGAGCAACTGCATCATGATGCTGGCGGTGATGTAGGGCATGATCCCGAGGGCGAACACCGCCATCTGCGCCAGCGCACCACCGGCGAAGACGTTGATGATGCCGACGATCCCGGCCGCGGCCCCGGTCGCCGGGGCGTCGCGCAGGACCTCGAGGTCGATCCCGGGGACCGGGATCCACGCACCGATGCGGTAGATGACGATGATCCCCAGGACGAACAGCAGCTTGCGCCGTAGGTCGGGGATCTTGAAGGCGTTGGCGAACGCTCGGAACATGGTCGTCCTCGGTGCTTTTCGCGCGCCCAGGGGGGGTGGGCCCTGATCGGCCTGCCGGGGCGCGCTCGTCGCGGGAGCCTACCCGCTCGGGTACCGCTGACCCGCGGTGTGGGGCGGCGTGTGCACGGCCGGTGCCGACACGCCGGTCTCGGATCCGGTGCGGGACCCCGGAAGGTCCCGCACCCGACCTTCGACTCGCTAGCGGACGGTGCCGCCGGCGGCGGTGATCTTCTCGCGGGCGGCCTCGGAGACGGCCTCTACCTCGACGGTGAGCTTCTTGGTGAGCTCACCGTGCCCGAGGATCTTGACCGGTCGCTTCTTGCGGACCAGGCCGCGCTCGACCAGGGTCGCGCTCGTGACCTCGGCGCCGTCCTCGAAGGCCTCCTCGAGGCGGCCGATGTTGATGACCGCGAAGACGACCTTGTTCGGGTTGTTGAAGCCGGGCTTCTTGGGCTGGCGGCGGATGAGCGGCATCTGCCCACCCTCGAAGCCCTCCGGCACGGTGCCGCGTGCGCCCGTGCCCTTGGTACCGCGACCGGCGGTCTTGCCGCGGCGGCCGCGGTCACCGCGCGCGATGCGCTGCTTCTTGGTGCGTGAGCCCTCGGCGGGCTTGAGGTGGTGGATCCTCATGCGTCGCTCCGATCCTGGCTGTCCGCCGCTTCCCAGCTCACGAGGTGGGGCACCTTGTTGAGCATGCCGCGGATCTCGGGGCGGTCGGGCTGTTCGACGGTGTGGCGAATGCGCTTGAGTCCCAGGGAGCGGACGGTGTCACGCTGGTCCTGGGGACGCCCGATCAACGACCGGGTCTGGGTGATTCGCAGCAGCTGTTCCGCCATCACGCACCCCCACGCATGGTCTCGACCATCTTCTTCGGTGCGATCTCTTCGATGCTCTTGTCGCGCAGGGCGGCGATCTCGTGCGCCGACCGCAGCTCCTTGAGTCCGGAGATGGTCGCACCCACGACGTTGACCGGGTTGGCCGTGCCCAGGGACTTGGCCAGCAGGTCCTGGATCCCGGCCGCCTCGATGACGGCGCGGACCGGCCCACCGGCGATGACCCCGGTACCGGGGGCAGCGGGCTTGAGCATCACCCGTCCGGCGCCGGAGCGCCCGACGACCGGGTGGACGATGGTGGAGCCGACCATGGGGACCTTGAAGAACTCCTTCTTGGCTTCCTCAACGCCCTTCTGGATGGCCGACTGCACCTCCTTGGCCTTGCCGTGGCCCACGCCGACCATGCCCTTGCCGTCACCGACGACGACGAGGGCGGTGAACTGGAAGCGGCGACCGCCCTTGACGACCTTGCTCACGCGGTTGATCGCCACGACGCGCTCGTCGTACTGCTCGCGGGGCTGTCCGCCGCGTCCGCGGTCGTCACGACCGCCGCGGCCGCGACCCGGGCCACCTCCACGGTTGTTGGCTGCCATCATGTGCTCCTTGAAAGCTTCGTTGTTGCCCCTCGTGTGGGGCCGCTCAGCTGGACGTCTAGAAGTCGAGGCCGGCTTCGCGGGCGCCCTCGGCGAGGGCGGCGATGCGTCCGGCGTAGCGGTTGCCGCCACGGTCGAAGACGCATTCGGTGATCCCGGCCTTCTGCGCACGCTCACCGAGGAGGGTGCCCACCCGACGGGCGGCTCCGGTCTTGCCGTCCTCGCCCTTTGCGACCTCGTCATCGAGGGAGTTGGCGGCGATGAGCGTGTGTCCGGCCCGGTCGTCGATCAACTGCGCGTAGATGTGGCTGTTGCTGCGGTAGACGGACAGCCGCGGCTTGGTCGCGGTTCCCGCGATCTGCTTACGGATGCGCATGTGGCGCTTGCGACGCGCGACGCGCTTCTGTGTGGTTTCCATGGTCGCTCTCTCCTCGTCCGCTCGCCCGTGTTCACGGCTGCTTGCGCCGCGAGATCTGGTGGGCGGCCACGAGCCCGGGGTCCCGGGCGGCGGCACCCCTTCTGGAGGGGCACCGCTGGTGGCGTTGCGTGTGGTGTCTGGTGCTGACGGTACTGCGTTCCGGGTCAGCGGCCCGCGGCCTTACCGGCCTTGCGGCGGACGCGCTCGCCCTCGTAGCGGATGCCCTTGCCCTTGTAGGGCTCGGGGGGACGGACCTTGCGGACGTTGGCGGCGATCTGGCCCACCAGCACCTTGTCGATGCCGCTGACGATCACGCGCGTGGGCTGGGGGACCTCGAAGGAGATGCCCTCGGGTGCCTCGATGATCACCGAGTGGCTGTAACCGACCTGCAGTTCGAGGTCGTTGCCCTTCGGCAGGGCGCGGTAGCCGATGCCGACCAGTTCGAGGGCCACGGTGTAGCCGTCGCTGACCCCGATGACCATGTTGGCCACGAGGCTGCGGACCAGGCCGTGACGGGCCCGGTGCTCGCGGGCGTCGGACAGACGCGTGACCACGAGATCGCCGTCGTCGTCGCGGGCGATCTCGACACCCTCGGGCATGGTCCGGGTGAGTTCACCCTTGGGGCCCTTGGCGGTGACCGTCAGCCCGTCGAGCGTGAGGTCGACCCCGTCGGGGACGGGGATGGGGAGCTTGCCGATGCGTGACATGGGTTGAACCTCTCCTGCCTACCAGACGTAGGCGACGACCTCGCCGCCGCGGCCGTCCTTGCGGGCCTCGCGGTCGGTCATCAGACCGGCGTTCGTGGACAGGATCGCGACCCCGAGCCCGCCGAGCACACGGGGGATCTCGTCCTTCTTCACATAGACCCGCAGGCCCGGCTTCGAGATCCGGCGGATGCCGGCGATGACGCGCTCCCGGTTGGGGCCGTACTTCATGGTGATGGTCAGCGTCGCCTGCGGCTTGGTCTCCTCGAGGTTCCACCCGGTGATGTAGCCCTCCTGCTCGAGGATCTTGGCGATGTTCACCTTGATCTTCGAGGAGGGCATGGTGGTGTGCTCGTGGTCCGCGATCGACGCGTTGCGTACACGCGTGAGCATGTCCGCCACGGGGTCGGTCATCGTCATGGTGTTCTCATCTCCTCGGGGTTACGGACACTTCGGGCCCGCACTTCCCTGTCGGTGCTGCTACCAGCTGGATTTGGTGATGCCGGGCAGTTCGCCCGCGTGCGCCATCTCGCGGAAGCAGATGCGGCACAGACGGAACCGCTGGAAGACGGCACGGGGCCGTCCACACCGTTCGCATCGGGTGTAGCCGCGGACCCCGTACTTGGGGGTGCGCTTCGCGGCAGCGATCTTCGACTTCTTGGCCATGGTCTACCTCACTCCTGGGTGCCGGCGGCGAACGGGAAGCCGAGTGCATTGAGCAGGGCCCGGCCGGCCTCGTCGCTGTCGGCGCTCGTCACGATGGTGACGTCCATGCCGCGAATCGCGTCCACGTCGTCGTAGTAGATCTCGGGGAACACCAGCTGTTCGGTGAACCCGAAGGTGTAGTTGCCGCGGCCGTCGAAGCTCTTGGGGTTCAGGCCGCGAAAGTCCCGGACACGGGGCAGCACGACCGACAGCAGCCGGTCGAGGAACTCCCACATCCGCTCGCCGCGCAGGGTGACCTTCGCGCCGATGGGCATGCCCTCACGCAGCTTGAACCCGGCGATCGACTTCCTCGCGCGGTTCACGCGGGGCTTCTGGCCGCTGACGGCGGCGAGGTCGCGCAGGGCGCCTTCGAGGGCACGCGAGTCGTTGACGGCTTCGCCGAGCCCGACATTGAGCACGATCTTGTCGACCGTCGGGATCTGCATCACGTTGGCGAGCTCGAGCTCGTCCTTGAGCCGTGGTGCGATCTGCTCGCGGTAGTGCGCCTTGAGGCGCGGCCGTGGGGCGGCCGCACTGGTGGTCTCGGTCTCGCTCATGGGTTGCTCTTTCGGGTACGGGGTCCGACTCGTCCTCACCGGAGAACCTGGTCGCGCCCGTGGGCGCGGATCTCCGATGCGGCACCGATCCCGTGTCCTTCTCCGGACGGGCCGGGCCCTACCTGGTGTGTGGTCTAGAAGGTGGCGTCACACTGCTTGCAGCTGCGGACCTTGCTACGGCGGTCGCCTTCGTTCTCGTAGACGTAGCCCACGCGCGTCGCCTCTCCGCAGGAGGGGCAGACGGGGAGCACGTTGGAGATGTGGATGGGGGCCTCGGTCTCGATGATGCCGCCTTCCTGGGCACCACCGCGCGAGCCGCCCTGGACGCGCTCGTGCTTGGTGACGTAGTTGGCACCCTCGACGAGCACGCGGTCACGGTCGGTGAAGATCTTCACGACACGGCCGGACTTGCCGGCGTCCTTGCCCGCGATGATCTCGACCTGGTCGTCCTTGCGGATGCGGCGCATCTACAGCACCTCCGGGGCGAGCGAGACGATCTTCATGAACTTGCCCTCGCGCAGCTCACGCGCGACCGGGCCGAAGATGCGGGTGCCGCGGGGGCTCCCGTTGGGCTGGATGATGACGCACGCGTTCTCGTCGAAGCGGATGTAGGACCCGTCCGAGCGGCGCCGTTCCTTGGCGGTGCGTACGACGACGCAGCGGACGACCTCACCCTTCTTGACGTTGGACGAGGGGATGGCGTTCTTGACGGTGCCGACGAACGTGTCACCCACCGACGCATAGCGCCGTCCGGACCCGCCGAGCACGCGGATGCACAGCACCTCGCGCGCTCCCGAGTTGTCCGCGACCTTCAGCCGCGATTCCGTCTGAATCATCGTCTCTACCTACTTCTAGTGTGTGAGTTCCTGGTGGCCATCTGCGGCGACCTTTGCGAGGCCGGAGGCGGTGTTCCTGCCGCCGGGCCGGGGCTCGAGGCGAGGCCGCCAGGCCGAAGCCGAGGAGCGAGTGAACCGGGCAACGAGCGCCCCCGGCACGGCGGCAGGAACACCGCCGCAGGCCGGGAAAACGCGCTACTTGGCCCGTTCCACGATCCGCTCGAGCCGCCACCGCTTCAACTTCGAGATCGGCCGGGTCTCACGGATACGCACCGTGTCACCGACGCCTGCCTCGTTGGTCTCGTCGTGGGCGTGGTACTTCTTGGAGACCTTCATCGTCTTGCCGTAGAGCGGGTGCGTGGTGCGCCGCTCGACGCGCACGATGATGGTCTTGTCCTGCCGGGCGCTGGTGACGACGCCCTGGCGCTCCTTGCGGGTGTTGCGCTCTGTGGTGGTCGCCATCGTCAGGCCTCCGTGTCTCGGGCAAGGGCGATCTCGCGCTCACGTAGCACGGTGAGGACGCGGGCGATCTCCTGCTTGACCTGCTTGATCCGTCGGGGGTTGTCCAGCTGTCCGGTCACGATCTGGAACCGGAGGTTGAACAGCTCCTCCTTGCCTTCGGAGAGCTTCTGTCGGAGCTCGTCGTCGGGCAGTTCGCGCAGTTCCTGTGCGGTCATCATTCGCCGCCTCCCTCACGCATGACGAACTTGGTCTTGACGGGCAGCTTGTGCGACGCGCGGCGCATGGCCTCGCGTGCGAGCGCCTCGTCGACGCCGGAGAGTTCGAACATGATCCGTCCGGGCTTGACGGGCGCGACCCAGTGTTCGGGCGAGCCCTTCCCGGAGCCCATGCGGGTCTCGAGTGGCTTCTTGGTGATGGAGCGGTCCGGGAAGATGGTGATCCGGACCTTCCCGCCACGCTTGACCGCACGGGTGATGGCGATACGGGCCGACTCGATCTGCCGGGCCGTGATCCAGCCGCGGGTCGTGGCCATCAGGCCGTAGTCACCGACGTAGACCTCGGTGTGACCCGTGGACATGCCCTTGAGCGGACGCGGGCGGTGCTGCTTGCGGTGTTTGACGCGCTTGGGGGCGAGCATCAGGCGTCACCGTCCTTCTTGGGCGCCTCGTCGGTGGACTCGTCCGCGGCGGCGTCGGCCTCCGCGGGAGCTTCGTCCGCGGGGGTGTCGGCTTCCGCGGGCTTCTCGTCCGCCGGGGTGGGCGCGTCTTCGCCGGCGACCTGTTCGACCGGCATGGCCCCGGACTGGGGCGGCGCGGATTCGGTGGTCGCCTGCTCGGTGTCGGTTGCGGGGGTGGGGGCGTCGTCGGTGGCGGACGCGGGTGCCGGGGCGCCACCGTCGGAGGCGTCGCCGGTGGGCTGCACCGCGACGGGCTCCTCCTCGGGGCGGGGCGCCGGGGCGTCACCGACCGACTTGGGCTTGTCCGTCGCCGGGGTGGGACCGGCGGGACGCTGCTGCTGTTGCTTGCCGACGCCGGTGACCTTCTTGGCCACACTGGCCGCCTTACGGGCGGACTTGCGGCGGGGGCGGTCGTCGACGGGACGGCCCTCGGCGAGGGCGCGGGCACGGTCCATGGCGCGCTGGGCCTCGGCCTCTTCGCCGGTTCCGAGCTGGTCGCCGGTGTAGACCCAGACCTTCACGCCGATGCGGCCGAAGGTGGTCCGGGCCTCGTCGAAGCCGTAGTCCACCTTGGCGCGCAGGGTGTGCAGCGGCACCCGGCCTTCGCGGTACCACTCGGTGCGGCTCATCTCGGCCCCGCCGAGGCGGCCGGAGACCTGGAGGCGGATGCCCTTGGCGCCGGCCTTCATGGCGGTCTGCACCGCACGGCGCATGGCGCGTCGGAACGACACACGGCCGCGCAGCTGCTCGGCGACGTTGAACGCGATGACCTGGGCGTCGAGCTCCGGGTTCTTGATCTCGATGATGTTGAGCTTGACCTTCTTGCTGGTCAGCTTCTCGAGGTCGGCCCGGATGGCGTCGGCCTCCGACCCGCGTCGTCCGATGACGATGCCGGGGCGGGCGGCCTGCACGCTGATCTCGACGTTGTCGCGCGTGCGGGTGATCTCGATCCGGCTGATGCCGGCGTGACGCACCCGCTCACGCACGTACTTGCGCACGCGGTCGTCTTCGTGCAGATACGCGGCGTAGGCCTTCTTGTCCGCGATCCACTTGGACTTCCAGTCGGTGGTGATCCCGAGCCGGAAGCCGTAGGGGTTGATCTTCTGACCCATGTCAGGCCTCCTCGTCGGTCGGGGTGACCACGACCGTGATGTGGCTGGTCCGCTTGCGGATGCGGTAGGCGCGACCCATGGCCCGCGGCTGGAACCGCCGCAGGGTCGGGCCCTCGTCGGCGAAGGCGTTGTGGACCTTCAGTTCGTCGGGGTCGAGGCCGTCGTTGTTCTCGGCGTTGGCGATCGCCGAGTTCAGGACCTTCAGCAGCGGCTTGGCCGCGCCCTTGTCCGCGAACTCGAGGATGCGCTGCGCCTCGGCGACGGGTTCGCCGACGATGAGTCGTGTGAGCTGCCGAACCTTGCTCGGCGAGACCCGCACGTACTTCGCGGTCGCTTTGACCTGGGTGAGCATCTTGTAGTCCTTCGCGCCTCGAGGGCGAGACGACAACCTTCGCGCCCCGCGTTCGGGGTGACGATCCTTCGCGCCCCGTTCGGGGCGATCATCTTTCGCGCCCCGTGTTCGGGGCGACAATCCTTCGCGCCCCGTTCGGTGGGGCGCCAGTCCTTCGCGCCCCACGTGTGGGGCGACCTGCTATCGGCGCTTCTTCTGGGCCTGCTTCTCACCGGCACCGCTCCACTTGATGGAGCGTGTCGGCGCGAATTCGCCCAGCTTGTGGCCGACCATCGACTCGGAGACGTAGACGGGCACGTGCTTGCGGCCGTCGTGCACCGCCAGCGTGTGGCCCACCATCTCCGGGAAGATGGTCGAACGACGCGACCAGGTCTTGATGACTCGCTTGTCGCCCTTCTCGTTGAGCTCCTCGACCTTCTTCATGAGGTGCTCGTCGATGAAGGGCCCCTTCTTCAGACTGCGGGGCATGGCTTAGCGCCTCCTGCGGTTCTTGCCGCGACGGCGGACGATGTATTGGTCGGAGGCCTGCTTGCCTCGACGGGTACGGCGTTCGGGGTTTCCCCAGGGGTCGACCGGGTGTCGACCGCCGGAGGACTTGCCCTCACCACCACCGAGTGGGTGGTCGATCGGGTTCATCGCCACACCGCGCGTCTGGGGGCGACGCCCCTTCCAGCGGGTGCGACCGGCCTTGCCGATGGCGATGAGCTCGTGCTCCTCGTTGCCGACCGCGCCGATGGAGGCACGGCACCGGGCGTCGACCAGGCGGATCTCGCCGGAGGGCAGCCGCAGTGCGGCCATCTTGCCCTCCTTGGCGAGGAGCTGGATCGCGGTGCCCGCGGAGCGTCCCATCTTGGCGCCGCCTCCCGGGCGCAGCTCCACGGCGTGCACCGTGGTACCCACCGGGATGTTGCGCAGGGCCTTGGAGTTGCCGATCTTGATGTCGGCCTCCGGGCCGGACTCGACGACCGAGCCGACCTTGAGGTTCTTGGGGGCGAGGATGTAGCGCTTCTCACCGTCGTGGTAGTGGAGCAGCGCGATCCGGGCCGAACGGTTGGGGTCGTATTCGACCGCGGCGACGGTGGCGGGCACGCCGTCCTTGTCCCGACGGAAGTCGATGACACGGTACTTGCGCTTGTGCCCACCGCCGCGGTGGCGGCTGGTGATGCGGCCATGGACGTTGCGCCCATAGCGCCGCGGGAGCGGCGCGAGCAGCGACCGCTCCGGCGACGACTTGGTGACCGACGCGAAGTCGCTCACGGACGCACCGCGCTGGCCGTTGGTCATCGGCCGGTACTTGCGAATAGCCATGGGAGGTTCCTAGAAGTCGTCGACCGGACTACAGGCCGGCGTCGAAGAGTTCGATCTCGTCGCCGGGAGCGAGGGTGACGATTGCGCGCTTGACATCGGGACGCTTGCCGACGGTCCAGCCGCGGCGCTTGACCTTGCCGGGCCGGTTGAGCGTGTTCACCTTCTCGACCTTGACGTCGAAGATGGACTCGATCGCCTGCTTGATCTGGGTCTTGTTGGCCCGCGGGTCGACGACGAACGTGTACTTGTTCTCGTCGAGCAGGCCGTAGGTCTTCTCGGAGATGACGGGGCGCAGGATCAGGTCGCGGGGGTCCTTCACGCGTCCACCTCCGTGGTGTCGCCACCGGCGCGGCGGCCGGTACCGATGAGTTCGAGCGCGGCCTCGTCGAAGACCACGACGTCGTGGTTGACCACGTCGTAGGTGTTGAGCTGGTCGACGACGAGCGTGTGCACGTTGGCGAGGTTGCGGAAGGACTTCATCGTGGGCTGGTGCAGGTCGCTGAGCACGACGAGCACCTTCTTGTCCGCGTGACCGAGTGCGGCCAGGGCGCCCACGGCGTCCTTGGTCTTCGGCGCATCGAAGGACAGGCCGCGGACGACCCCGACGTCGCCGGTGGAGACGCGGTCGGTCAGGGCGGACCGCAGGGCGGTGCGCTTGACCTTCTTGTTCACGCGCATCGACCAGTCCTTGGGGACGCGGCCGTGTGCCACGCCACCGCCCACCCAGATGGGTGAACGGATCGAGCCGTGCCGTGCCCGGCCGGTGCCCTTCTGCCGCCACGGCTTGGTGCCGCCACCGCGGACCTCGGCCCGGGTCTTGGTCTTGTGCGTGCCCTGGCGGGCCGCGGCGAGCTGCGCCGTGACCACCTGGTGCATGACGTGGACCTTGATCTCGCCTTCGAACCAGGCGGCGGGCAGGTCGACCGTGTCGACCTTCTTCCCGGCCAGGTCCATGACGTCGACGGTGGCCATCAGGCCTCACCACCCTTCTGGGTCGTCTTGACCGCCGTGCGCAGCAGCACCACCTGACCGTCCGAGCCGGGCACAGCACCCTTGACCAGGATCAGACCGTGCTCCGTGTCGATGTCGGCGATCTCGAGGTTCTGGACGGTCACGCGCTCCCCGCCCATCCGGCCGGCCATTCGCATGCCCTTGAAGGTACGGCCGGGGGTGGAGGCGTTTCCGACGGCACCGGGGTGCCGGTTCTTCTTCTTCACACCGTGACCGTCGCCCATGCCGCGGAAGTTGTGCCGCTTCATGACGCCGGCGTAGCCCTTGCCCTTGCTGGTACCGGTCGCGTCGATGATCTCGCCCTTGGCGAAGTCCTCGACGGTGACCGTGTCACCGACCTCGGGCAGGTCGGCACCCTCGGGCAGGCGCAGCTCAACGAGCGTGCGGGCACTGTCGAGGCCGGCCCGGGCCAGGTGGCCCGTCTGCGGCTTGGTGGGGTGTCGGCGCGAGCCGAAGGCCAGCTGCACGGCGGTGTAGCCGTCGCGGTCAGGCGTCTTGACCTGCGCGACGGTGCACGGGCCGGCCTGGACCACGGTCACCGGGACGACGCGGCTGTCCTCATCGAACACCTGCGTCATCCCGAGCTTGGTCCCCAGGATGCCCTTGGAAGCCATCGTTGTTCCTCTTCTGGTGGTGGTTCGTCGCATGTACGGGGCAAAAGGCGTTTCGTCGGCCTCGCCGGTCCCGGGGCTCGTGCACCCGGACCGGAGGCCGGTGGCGCCTTTCGGCCACCCGTGGTGCTTCCGACCACTCCTACAGCTTGATCTCGATGTCGACGCCGGCCGGCAGCGAAAGGCCCATCAACTTGTCGATGGTCTTCTGCGTGGGCTGGTGGATGTCGATCAACCGCTTGTGGGTGCGCATCTCGAAGTGCTCCCGCGAGTCCTTGTACTTGTGCGGGGAGCGGATGACGCACCACACGTTCTTCTCGGTCGGCAGTGGGACGGGCCCGGTGACGTGCGCGCCCGTGGCCTCGACCGTGTCCACGATCTCTCGCGCGGAACGGTCCAGGACCTCGTGGTCGTACGCCTTGAGGCGGATGCGAATCTTCTGGTCAGCAGCCATGGTCTCTTCTCTTCGTTGCTCCACCGCGCCGGTTCGTGCAATGCCATTGCGTGGAGTTGCTGCTCGTGTCGTGGTCCCGGTCGATTATTCGGTGATCTTGGTGACCCGGCCGGCACCAACGGTGCGGCCCCCCTCACGGATGGCGAACTTCAGACCGTCCTCCATCGCGATCGGAGCAATCAACTCCACCGACATCTCGGTGTTGT
>SLRZ01000165.1 GCA_007130695.1 Nitriliruptoraceae bacterium | reverse complement strand
CGAGCTCGTCGACGCGGGTGTGCTGGTGGTCTTCGCCGCCGGCAACAGCGGCGGCGACGGCAGCGCGGTGCGCACCAGCCCCGAATGCACCAACCCCACCCCCGGGGTCGTGTGCGTGGCCTCCTACGACGTCCTCGGCCAGGGCACCCGCGACGGCTCGACCTCCGACTTCTCCTCGCGCGGTGACGCCGATCGCGAGGAGACCTGGCCCGACCTCGCCGCCCCCGGATCCGACATCGTGGCCGCCTGCCGGCCCACCCTGCCGATCTGCGCCACCGGCTCCTCGTTCGCCTCCGACCCGCTGCACTACTCGAGCCTGTCGGGCACCTCGATGGCGGCGCCGCACATCGCCGGCATCGCCGCCCAGATGCTGTCGGTCGCGCCCGACCTCACCCCCGACGAGCTCGAGGCGCTGCTCGTCGACACCGCGGAGAGCTACGGCGAGCCGGGCTACGCCCAGGGTGCCGGCCTGGTCGATGCGGTCGAGGCCGTGCGCGCGGCCGTCGGGTCGACGCAGACCCACACCGGTAGCGGCGACACGGACACCGACACCGAGACCGACGAGGAAGAGGTCGAGGAGGCCGACGACGGCCCACCCGAGCACGCCCACGCCGGCGGCCGCCGGGACCGCTGAGCCCCCCGCGGACGGCGGTACGACCGGGTCACCGGGGCTGCCTCGCCTGACTCGAGGTGCCCCGGACACCTCTTCGCCCACGGACACGCCCGGGCCCACCCCGGGCGTGTCACCGGGCCTCGGTACGCTCCGGCGAACGGCCCGCGAGCGTCGGCTCGCCGGCGTCTCGCGTCGCCCTTCGAAGGCCCCTGTCGTGCCCGAACCGCACCCCGCCCTCGTCGAGGGCCTCAACCCGGCCCAGGCCCAGGCCGTCACCACCGTCGACGGCCCGGTCCTGGTCGTCGCGGGTGCGGGGTCGGGCAAGACCCGGGTACTGACCCACCGCATCGCCCACCTCATCCGCGACCATGGCGTGCGCCCCCACCAGATCCTGGCGATCACCTTCACCAACAAGGCCGCCGGGGAGATGGCCGAGCGGGTCGGTTCGCTGCTCGGCGAGGCGATCTCCGAACGCATGTGGGTCACCACGTTCCACAAGGCGTGCGTGCGGATCCTTCGTCGCGAGCTGCCGCGGCTGGGCTACAAGTCCGGGTTCACGATCTACGACGCCCAGGACTCCCAGCGGCTGATCTCGCAGCTGGCCAAGGACGCCGGGGTCGACCCCAAGCGCCTCTCGCCCCGCGCGATCCAACACGCCATCAGCAACGCCAAGGACGAACTGGTCGACTTCGAGACCTACAAGGCCTCGGCCACCACCTGGCCGGAGACCGAGATCGCCGAGGTCTACACCGCCTACCAGGACCGGCTGTACCGGGCCAACGCGCTGGACTTCGACGACCTCATCGTCAAGACCGTCGAGGTGCTGCAGCTGTTCGACGAGGTCCGCGAACACTGGCAGCGGCGCTTCACCCACATCCTCGTCGACGAGTACCAGGACACCAACCGGGCCCAGTACCACCTGGTCAACCTGCTGACCGGGACCGAGCGCAACGTCATGGTCGTCGGCGACCCCGACCAGGGCGTCTACAGCTTCCGCGGCGCGACGATCCAGAACATCCTCGACTTCGAGCAGGACCACCCCGACGCCACCGTCATCCCGTTGGTCCAGAACTACCGCTCGACCCAGACCATCCTCGACGCCTCCAACGCCGTCATCGTCAACAACCGGGCACGGCAGCCCAAGGAGCTGTGGACCGACCGGGGGCTGGGCGCGCAGGTCGTGCGCTACCACGCCGACGACGAACGCGACGAGGCCGCCTTCGTCGCCGAGGAGGTCGAGAAGCTGCGCGCCGAGGGCGTGGGCTTCGACGACGTCGCGGTCTTCTACCGCACCAACGCCCAGTCCCGGATCCTGGAGGAGGTGCTGCTGCGGGTGGGCACCCCCCACCGGGTCATCGGCGGGCAGCGCTTCTACGAACGCAAGGAGATCCGCGACCTGCTGGCCTACGCCCGGGTGCTGGTCAACCCGGCCGACGACGTCTCCGCCCGCCGGATCATCAACACCCCCCGCCGCTCGATCGGCGACCGCACCGTCGAGGCGCTGGACTGGCACGCGCGCCGTGAGGGCATGACCTTCCTCGACGCCTGCCACCAGGCCGAACACGTCCAGGGCCTGGCCGCCCGGGCCGTCGGTGCTGTCAACTCCTTCGTCGACCTGCTCGACGGGCTGCGCACCGAACTGGCCCACGACCGCCCGCTGCCCGAGCTGATCGAGGAGATCTGGTCGCGCACCGGCTACCTCACCGAACTGCAGGCCGAACGCACCATCGAGGCGCTGAGCCGCGAGGAGAACCTGCGCGAGCTGAAGTCCGTGGCCGCCGAGTTCCACGAGCGCGAGGGCGGGCGCACCGGCGAGGAGGGCCTGGCCGCCTTCCTCGAGTCGCTCACGCTGGTCTCCGACCAGGACCAGCTCGACGACGAGGTCGAGGACGAAGGGGCCGTGACCCTGATGACCCTGCACACCGCCAAGGGGCTCGAGTTCCCGGTGGTGTTCCTCGTCGGCCTCGAGGACGGGGTCTTCCCCCACATCCGTTCGTTGTCGGAACCCGAACAGCTCGAGGAGGAGCGCCGGCTGTGTTACGTCGGCCTCACCCGGGCCCAGGAGCGGCTCTACCTCACCCACGCCGACCACCGCACCCTGTGGGGCGGGACCAACTACAACCCGCCCTCGCGCTTCCTCGACGAGCTGCCGGTCGAACTGGTCGAGCAGCGCGGCGCGACCCGCACCACCTCGGCCGCCGCCCGGGTCCGCGACCGCGAGATCGCCGAGGTCGCCGGCCAGGAGTTCCGGGTCGGCGACACCGTCATGCACTCCAAGTTCGGGCAGGGCCGCCTGGTCGCGCTGGAGGGCGAGGACGACCGCGCCGAGGCGACCGTCGACTTCGACACCGAGGGGCGCAAACACCTGGTGCTGGCCTACGCCCCGCTGGTGCGGGTCTCGTAGGGCGCTGGCCCCGTGGACCTGGTCTGCGGCCGGGGCGTTCGGGCCCCGGGACCTCGTCCACAGCCGGGGACGGGTCGTCGTCCGGTGCCGTGTCGATCGGTCATAGCGTGCGGCCGGTTGCCGGACGGGTGCGGAGGGGACATCATGGTCACCAGGCCGGGCGCGCTCGCACGCTGGCGCGCCCATCTCGAGGAGGTGCTGGGGGTGGAGGACGCCGCCGAGGTGCTGGACCCCTTCGCGACCGTCGAATGGGACCAGCTCCTCACCCGTGCTGACCTGCTCCCGTTGCGGGCCGACATCGAGGAGCTGCGGCGGGAAATCCGGGACTTCCGCCAGGAGATGCGGCAGGAGTTCGGTGTGTTCCAGGACGGGATGCGGCAGGAGTTCGGTGCGTTCCAGGACGGGATGCGGCAGGAGTCTCGGGACCTCCGGCAGGAGATGCGTCGGGAGCAGGCCGCGTTCCAGCAGGAGATTCGTGCCGACATCAAGGACCTCCGTCGAGACCTGCTGCGGGTGACCGGGGCCCAGTTTTTCGCCCTCGCCGCCGCGGTTGGTGCGCTGGTCGGCTTCGCCTGAACCTCGCCCTCGCCGGCCATGGGGCTCGCCGGTCAGCGCCGGCCCCGCTGTAGGCTCCCCCTCCGACGTCACGAGGAGCCCGCATGGGCCGCCGCAAGCGCCAACTGTCCGTCAGCCGGGTCATCCCGGCCGAGCGCGAGGTGATCTTCGACATCCTCGCCGACCCCGCCATGCACCCCGTCATCGACGGCTCCGGCACCGTCCGTGACGTCCAGGAGGGCGGCCCCGAACGGCTGACCTACGGCGACAAGTTCGGCATGAGCATGAAGATGGGCGCTCCGTACAAGATCGCCAACACCGTGGTCGAGTACGACGAGGGCCGGCGTCTGGCGTGGGCGCACTTCCACGGCCACCGTTGGCGCTACGAACTCGAGGACGTCGAGGGGGGTACGAAGGTCACCGAGACCTTCGACTGG
>SLRZ01000155.1 GCA_007130695.1 Nitriliruptoraceae bacterium | reverse complement strand
CGTCGGGGATCGGCCGGAAGCTGATCTCGTCGAGGTAGGGCAGGTCCTCCTGCCAGTAGTCCTCGTTGCGGGTGACATCGAGCTGCTGGTCGCGCTGCCAGGACTCGAACACGAACGGCCCGGTACCGACCGGCTCGGAGGAGACGGTCTCCGCCTCGATCGACGCCGGCGAGGCCATCATGCCCACCGAGCCGACGAGGACATCAGCGAACGCCACGTGGGGGCCGTCGAGAGTGATCCGGACGGTCAGGTCGTCCTCGGCGGCCACGTCCTCGACCGGGGCCACGGCCGAGGAGGTCACGCTGCCCGGCTCGAGGTGCTGGTTGATGTTGGCGACCACGGCGTCGGCGTCCAGCGGCTCACCGTCGTGGAATTCGACGCCCTCCCGCAGGGTGATCACGTACTCGGTGAACTCGTCGTTCGGCTCGATCGACTCGGCCAGGAACGGCTGCGCCTGCCCCTCCTCGTCACGGTCGGCGAGCGTGTCGTAGACGGCGCGGGCGACGTTCACTCCGGGCGGGGAGAGGGTGTCTCCCCAGGGCGACCAGCCGGTGGACTCGGCCTCGAGACCGACCGCGAGCGAACCGCCCTGCGTGGGCTCACCCGATGCCTCACCGACGGCACTGTCTGCGCCGGTCTCGCCCTCCCCGCCGGCGTCGCCGGTATCGGCGTCGTCGGCAGGTGCGCAGGCGACCACCACCAGCCCCGCAATCGCGGCGGCGCTCACCAGCCGCGTTCTCGCCAAGAAACTACGTCGCATGAATGAAACTCTCCAGATGGTGCGGGTATCGAAACGTCATGCGGCGGAAACTACGATCCGTTTCTTGCGGGTGCAAAATCTCGACGTGCCGATATCTCGACCTGATTCGGTGTCGGACTCGGGCATCGACCATCGGGGTTCGGCGACTCGCCGGCCCGGTGCGCAGGGCGCCGGGGGCGGTACGACCCGGTTGCCCGAGCGGGCGACACCGTAGTCAGCGCGTGCCGTACCGGCGCGTATTTCGGCGACCGATTCTCTTGTGTGCGCACAATGACGGGACACGGCCACGCGTCGGGCCCGCCGTCCACGCCTCGTGCGCGTGAGCGGCGGGCCCGACGTGGCGTCCTACTGGTCGCTCCAGACCGAATGCCAACGAGCGATCGACTCCGGGTGCCCGACGCCGCGCGTGCCGTCCGGGAGCTCCCAGCTGTCGAAGCCGTAGACGTCACTGTCCGTGGCGATCAGGCTGAACGTGTGCCCGGTCAGGGTGAACGGGATGTCCTCGGCGAGGATCTGCTGCACCTGGTGGTAGATGTCGCGCCGGTCCTCGAAGCCTGGCGTCTGCCGGGCCTCGATCAACAGACCGAACATCTCCGGGTTGTTGTAGTTGGTGAAGTTCACCGGAGAGCCCTCCGCGAACGAGGGGATCATCCAGTCCGGGTCGGCCTCTTCGCCGACACGGAAGATCTTGGCCTGGTAGTCGCCGACGAACTCCGGCGGCTCACCCACGGCCTGCTGGATGTGGACCGCCTGTTCGACGGTCTGGATGTCCATCTCCATGCCGATGCGACCCACGTTGGCCTGGTAGACGCTGGACGTCTCCAACAGGCTCGGGTCCGGCGGCGTGTCGAACTCGAAGCTCACCGGGGTGCCCGGCTCCTCACCGTCGGAACGGTCGGGGTCCTCCACGTACGAGTCGAGCGCCTCCTGCGCCCGGTCGAGGTCCTCGGACGGCCACAGCTCGTCCATCTCCTCGTTGAACCACGGCGAGTTCGGGTTGAACACGCCGCGCGAGGGCGGCGAGATGCCGGTGCCGCCGAGCACGGCGATCAGCTCGTCCTGGTTGATGGAGTAGGCCCAGGCCTCACGGACCCGCTGATCGTCGAACGGCGGCACCGCGGTGTTGAGGATCGTCGCGCCGGAGTTGTTCCCGATGGCCTCGTAGAGGTTGAACTCGTCCTCACGCTCCTGCGCCTGGGTCACGATCGACTGGCGCAGGGTGTGCATCACGTCCACGTCGCCGGAGAACAGGCTCTGCAGGCGGGCGTCCTCGTCGGGGATCGGCCGGAAGGTCACCTCGTCGAGGTAGGGCAGGTCCTCGCGCCAGTAGTCCTCGTTGCGGCTGACCTCCAACTGCTGGTCGCGCTGCCAGTTCTCGAACACGAACGGACCCGTACCCACCGGCTCGGTGGAGGCGGTCTCCGCCTCGATCGAGGCGGGCGAGACCATCGCGCCGGCCTGCCCCACGTAGTAGTCGGTGAAGGCGACGTGAGGCTGGTCGAGCACGAAGCGCACGATGAGCTCGTCCTCGGCGATGACGTCCTCGATGGGGGCGACGGCCGCGCCGGTGACCGCACCGGGCTC
This sequence comes from Nitriliruptoraceae bacterium, assembly GCA_007130695.1. GTDB lineage: Bacteria > Actinomycetota > Nitriliruptoria > Nitriliruptorales > Nitriliruptoraceae > SKLC01. The sequence continues at coordinate 12,433 of SLRZ01000155.1, read as the reverse complement.
GCGGTGCTTCTCCAGGTTGGCCACGACCGCGTCCGCGTCGAGCGGCTCGCCGTCGTGGAACTCGATGCCCTCGCGCAGGGTGAGCGTGTACTCGGTGAACTCGTCATTGGGCTCGAAGGACTCGGCGAGGTTGGGCTGGGGAACGCCGTCCTCGTCGCGGTCCATCAGCGTGTCGTAGAACGAACGGGCCACCATCCAGCCCGGGGGCGACCACGAGTCGCTCCAGGGCGCCCAGCCGGCCGTCTCGGCCTCCAGGCCGACGGTGAGCGAGCCGCCGGGCGCGGGATCGCCGGGCTCGTCCACCGTGTCCTCGTCGTCGATGGGCTCCCCCACGGCCCCTTCCTCGTCGTCGGCCGGCGCGCAGGCCGCCACGACCAACCCCACGACCAGGCCGGCGGCGAGCAGCCGCCCCCGGCGTGTTGCCTGTACGAATCTCATGCGACTCCCTCTCAGAGAAAGTCCGGCCACCGAACTTCCGTACATGAACCTACGGCCCCGCTAGTAGAAGGTCAACGGATTCCGCCAAACTGCACCATGGAGATTCACGCCACCCGCCACGGCGCCGGCGATGCCGGCACGTCGCCGATACCTCGTCGTGAGCCACGAGCCATCGGGGGCCTTCGCACCGGTCGACGTCGAGGCCGCCGACAAGGTCGAGGCCCGCCGACAAGACTGGCCGGCGGGCCTCGACGTGGTACCGGGTGGTGCTACTCGTCGAGCCAGACGGAATGCCAGGCGGTGACGGCCTCCGAGGCACCGTTGCCCATCGAGCCGTCGGGGAACTCCCAGTCGTCGACGCCGAAGACGCCCGGGTGGGTCGCCAGGACCGTCGCCGTGTAGCCGGTCAGGGTGAACGGCACCTCCTCGGCGAAGATGCGCATCACCTCGTTGTACAGCTCGCGGCGCTCCTCGAAGTCCGGCGTGCGCCGGGCCTCGAGCAACGTGTCGACGAGTTCCTGCGACTCGATGTTGGTGAAGTTCGTCGGCGACCCGGGCGAGAACCAGCTGACCATCCAGTCGGGGTCGGCCTCCTGGCCGAGGCGCCAGAACTTCGCGTCGAAGTCACCGATGAAGTCCGGTGGGTCACCGACCGCCTGCGAGATGTGGACCGCCTGTTCGACGGTTCGGATGTCGACCTCGAAGCCGACCCGGCCCAGCTGGGCCTGGTAGACCGCGGCGGTCTCCAGCAGGCTGGGGTCCGGCGGGGTGTCGACCGTGAACTCCACCGGCTCCCCCGTGCCCTTGCCGTCGGAGCGGTCGGGATCGTTGACGTAGTCGTCGTAGGACTCCTGCGCAGCGTCGAGGTCCTCGTCGAACCAGACGTCCTCGATCTCGTCGACGTACCACGGCGACTCGGAGGTGAACAGGCCCTTCGCCGGCGGGGTGATGCCGGTGCCGCCGAGCACGGAGATGACCTCGTCCTGGTCGATCGAGTGCGCGATCGCCCGGCGGACCCGTACGTCGTCCAACGGCGGGCGGGCCAGGTTGTAGATCGCGCCACCCGCGTTGTTGCCGAGGTGCTCGTAGAGGTTGAAGTCGTCCTCGCGCTCCCGTGCCTGAGCGACGATCGACTGACGCAGGCTCTGCATCATCTGCACGTCGTCGGAGAACAGGCTCTGGATACGTGCTTCCTCGTCGGGGATCGGGCGGAACACGATCTCGTCGAGGTAGGGCAGGTCGTCGCGCCAGTAGTTCTCGTTCCGGGTGACGACCAGTTCCTGGTCACGCTGCCAGGACTCGAAGACGAACGGGCCGGTGCCGACCGGCTCGCGGCTGACGGTCTCGGCATCGATCGAGGCGGGAGAGACCATCGCCCCGGCGGGACCGACCAGCGCGTCCGCAAAGGCCACGTGCGGCTGGTTGAGCTCGATACGCACCGTGAGCGCATCCTCGACGACCACGTCCTCGATGGGGGCGACGGCCGCGGCGGTCGACGATCCCGGCTCGCGGTGCTTGGCGAGGTTCGCCGCGACCGCGTCCGCGTCGAGCGGTTCGCCGTCGTGGAACTCGACGCCCTCGCGCAGGACGACGGTGTACACCGTGAAGTCATCGTTGGGGGTGATGCTCTCGGCGAGCGCCGGACGGACCTGCCCGTCCTCGTCGCGGCCGCCGAGCCGGTCGTAGACCGCGGTCGACACCAGCGAGCCGGCGTTGGCCCAGTTGTCCTGCCAGGGCGACCAGCCGACGGTCTCCGCCTCCAGGGCCACGGTGATCGAGCCGCCGTGCTGGGGGTCGCCCGAAGGCTCACCGGTCGCGCTGGCCGCCGTTTCCGTGCCCTCTCCCTGTGCTTCGCCCGTGTCTGCATCGTCTGTCGCACACGAGGCGGCGAGCAAGCCGACCGCGGCGGCGGCCGCCCAGAGGCGCACCCCCGGAGCCCATCGTCGTTTCATCAACAGTTCTCTCCCACATGAGGTGACCGAACGTGCGCTCGGCCAATCGATCCGATCCCCGAACTATCCCATCCCGCCGACAATCTACGACGTCCCTAGTACTGCGGCAACCATTTCCCGATATTGGTCGCCGCCACCCACACCCGAGCGCCGACCAGAGGCCCGGGAACGAGGTGGCACAGGCCCTCGGCCGCCGCTGGGAGGCCGGCGGCAAGGTGTGCGCCACGCGCCGGCCGACGACAGCGCGGCCACCACGACGCACGGACGGCACCACCCTTCAGTGGTAGCGCCCCAGCGCCCGCCGCAACGCCCAGGTCGCCGCCGCGGGATCGGGTGCCTCCGTCACGGCCCGCACCACCACCACCCGGCGCGCCCCGGCTTCGAGGGCCTCGTCGATCGTCGTCTCATCCAGACCGCCGATCGCGAACCACGGACGGGTCGCGTGCGCCGCGGCGTGGCGCACCGGGTCCAGCCCGACCGCGGGCCGACCCTGCTTGGTCGGCGTCTGGTGGATCGGGCCCACCGCGACGTAGTCGACGTCCTCGTCGGCGGTCGCGTCCAACTGTGCCGTCGTGTGGGTGGACCGCCCGATCAGCAGGTCGGGCCCCACCTCCACGCGCACCCGGTCGGGGTGCTCGTCGTCCTGGCCCACGTGCACACCGTCGGCACCCACCTCCACGGCGAGGTCGGGCCGGTCGTTGAGCACGAACAGCGCCCCCGTGCGGTCGGCGACCCGACGGAACACCGCTGCCGCCCGCCGAAGCTGGTCATCGTCGGCCGTCTTGTCCCGCAACTGCACCAGGTCGGCGCTCCCACCGGTGATCGCGAGCAGGAACTCCTCGAGATCACCGGCCTCGCGGCGCGCGTCGGTGACCACGTAGAGCCGCGCGTCCTCGAGCCGGGCCTGCCGCCGCTCACCCTCGGCGGACACGCACGGCAGCTCGTCTCCGCTCATCGCCGACCCCGCCGGCGCAGTTGCGGGGGCACGAGCGCCACGTCGCCGGCGGCCAGCCGCTCGCCACGGTCCCCCGCGGCCAACATGCCCCGCAGCGCGGCGCCACCGACCACCACGACCTCGAGCACGAGCATCCCGAGCAGCCCGAGCCCGGCCAGCTCCACCAGCGTGCGCACCGAGGCGTCACCGAACGCCGCCAGGCTGGCCCAGGTGGCCAGCACGACCAGCGCCAAGACGGCCGCGCCCGCACGCAGGCGGCGGGCGGTGCGCCGGTAGTCGACCAGGCCCCCACCGGCGGCCGGTTCCTCGGCCACGGCGCCGCCCGACCCGTGCACCGGAGCGGCAGGTTCGGCGGACGTGGCCTGGGTCACGTCCGAGGTGGCGTCGTGCGGTGGCACGTGGTCCTCACGGTTCGGCTGGTGGTGGGGAGCGTAACGTCGCCGGGCCCGGACGGTCGGTGACGTCCACCGACGAGAACTCCTCGGATCACAGCGCCGGGTCACCCAGGTCCAGGCGCAGTGACGCCAGGATCCGCGTGACCTCCCCGCGGATCGCCTCGGCGTCGAGTGGCAGGCGCACATCGTGCTGCGGGTAGAGCTCCTGGCCGGCGGTCTCGCTCGCGCCGATCTGCCAGCCGCGCTCCAGGGCATAGGCCCCCAGGTCGCACGACCACGTCAGCACGATCGCATCGTCGTAGTCGTGCAACGTGAAGTCGAGGATGCGGTTGAACGCCAGCGTCCACATCCGACCACCCCGCCGGCTGCTGCCCGCGACGCGGAAGCCCAGCTGCTCGAGCTGGTCGTCGAAGGTCGCCGCCCCGTCGTCTGCACCCACCCGGTCCTCCTGGTCTCGCGGCGCCCACCACGCTACCTCGGGTGGGTCGCCGCCCCGCGCCGTGGGAGCGCCCTGACCCACGGGGCGCGGAGCGCGCCCTATCCTGCGCCCCCATGCGTGCCCGGCCCCTGCTCGCCCTGTCACTGTCCGCCATCCTGTTGGCGGGCTGCGGTGGCGACGGCGACGACGTCGACGAGCTGCGCCGGCAGCTCGCGGCGCGCGAACGGGCCGAGGCCGACGTGCTCGAGCGCATCGAGGACGTCGAGGACCGGCTCGAGGGGTCGGCGGACGAAGAGGACCCCGTCGACCCGGAGGCCATCGACGAACTCGAGGAGCAGCTGAGCGGCCTCTCCGGCGATCTGTCCGCCCTGGAGACCGAACTCGGCGCCGAACGTGCCGAGCGCGAGGAATCCGAGGTGGAACTCGAGGCCACCGCCGGCGACCTGCGCTCGACGCTGTCGGAGCTGCGGGGGCAGATCGACGAACTGCGGGGCGAACTCGAGGACCTTCGGGTGCGCTACGAGATCCTGCAGGAACGGGTGGACGACCAGAACTAGGGGTCCCTCGGGCCACGTGTGCCTCCCGGGCCGCGGATGTCCCCTGCCGTACCATCCTGCTCGTGACCGATCATCCCGCCACGCGCCCCTCGGCCTCCGCGCTGCTCGGAGGGCGTTACGCCCTGCTCGGGGAGGTCGGCCGTGGCGGCATGGCCACGGTCCACCGGGCACGCGACGAGGTCCTCCACCGCGACGTCGCGATCAAGCTCCTGCACGCCCACCTCGCCGGCGACGAGATCTTCCTCGACCGTTTTCGTCGCGAGGCCCGCGCCGCCGCCGCGGTCCACCACCCCAACGTGGTCACGGTCCACGACTGGGGCGAGACCGACGAGGGGGCGTTCCTGGTCCTGCAGTACGTCGACGGCTGTTCGCTGCGGGAGGTGCTGCGCCGGCGCGGGAGGCTCTCGGCCGAGGAGTCGCTGGCGGTGCTCGGCCCGGCCGCCGAAGGACTCGGGGCCGCACACGGTGCCGGACTCGTGCACCGCGACGTCAAGCCCGAGAACCTGCTGCTGGCCGCCGGGGGCGGGGTCCGCGTCACCGACTTCGGGCTCGCCCGGGCCGCGGCGAGCGCGACCTCGACCTTCGGCGCGGATGTCCTGGTGGGCTCACCCCACTACCTGTCCCCCGAGGCGGTGCGCGGCGAGCCCCTGACCTCCGCCGCCGACGTCTACGCGCTCGGCGTCGTGCTGTTCGAGTGTCTCACCGGCCGCCCGCCGCACGAGGGCGATTCCCCGTTCGCCACGGCGGTCGCCCACACGTCCAACCGCGTTCCCGCTCCCTCCGACCTCGTCGACGGTGTCCCGCTCGAGGTCGACGAGGTGGTCCTGGCCGCGACCGACCCCGACCCCGGTCGGCGCTACCCCGATGGCGCGGCCTTCGCCGCCGCGCTGCGACGGGCCGTGCCGGACGGGCCGGCGGCGGTGCCCCTCCCCGCGGACGGCCACGTGCCGGCGCGGACCGGGCAGGACACCGCGCTCGCCCGTTCGACCGGCCCCTCCCCCACGCTCGTCCCGCCACCGGAGGACGACGGGGACGGCTGGGACGCCGATGCGGACGACGGGTGGCAGGGCCCGCCCCGCGGTGGCGGCCGACGGTGGCGACGGCGCGGCCTCGTGCTGCTCCTGATCCTCGGCCTCCTGGCCGCCTCGGCGCTCGGCGGGTTCCTGCTGTGGGACCGGGTGCTGGCGCCCGTCACGGCGATCCCGCCCGTGACCGGTGCGGAGCACGCCGCCGCGACCGCCCAACTCGAGGAGGCCGGTTTCGAGGTGACGATCGCGGAGGACCGTCCCCACGACCTCGAGGTCGCGGAGGGGCACGTGCTGGAGCAGGCACCCACCGGTGAGGCGCGGCAGGGCACGGTCGTCACGCTGACGTTGTCGGGTGGCCCGCGCCAGCTCGACGTCCCCGACGTGGAGGGTGAGGAGCGTGGCCGCGCGGTGGGCCTCCTCGAGGACGCCGGGTTCGAGGTCACCACGGTCGAGGAGCACGACGAGGAGGTCGCCGAGGGCACGGTGCTGTCGCAGTCCCCCGGACCGGACGCCGTGGTCGACGAGGCCAGCACGGTGGAACTCACGATCAGCCTGGGGCCCCGTCCGATCGAAGTGCCCGACGTCACCGGCCGCACCGTGGCCGAGGCCACGTCGCAGCTCGAGGAACTCGGCCTGCAACTCGCCGTGGCCGACCGCCGGCACCACGACACGGCGGCTCGCGGCGACGTCCTCAGCCAGGACACTGCCGCCGGCGACACCCTGGTCCGGGGTCAGACCGTGGAGGTGGTGGTCTCCGACGGGCCGGAACCGGTCGAGGTCCCGAACGTCCGTGACGGCTCCGTCGAGGAGGCCGTGGAGACGCTCGAGGCACTCGGGTTCGAGGTCGAGGTCGAGCGCCGCGGTGGGCTCGGTGCGCTGTTCAACCCCGGTGCCGTGGTCGACCAGAACCCGGGACCGGGAACGACGAGGCCCCCGGGCTCCACGGTGACGGTCTACGCCTACGAGGACTGACCACGGAAGGCGGCCTCAGCGGGCCCGGCCGGCGGCGCGGGCACGCTCATCGCGCTCGCGCGCGACCTCGACGTCCTCACCGACGGCCGACCAGCCCTCCAGGCCGAGGTCCGAGACGGCCAGGTCCGGCGTGGTGTCGCCCGGGAAGGTCTCGGTCACCTCGAGACGGATCGTGGTGGTCAGCCGCGGCTCGGGCAGTTCGATGGCCTGCCGTTGCAGCCCGAGGTCCTCGAGCCGGATCGAGATGCGCTCCCCCCCGTCGAACAGCACCTCCGCCCGACGGATCCTGGCGTGGTGGGCGTACTCCTCCGCGTCACGCTGGAGGCCGTTGTTCACCACCAGCCGCTCGACCCAGGCCGCCTCGGCGAGGTAGAGGTCGATGGTCTCACCCACGCCGTCCTCGAAGCGGGACCCGTCGCTGGTCCAGGCGGTGGCGGGGTCGTCGTCCGCCATCTGCGAGGCGTCGCGAGGCTCGCCCCCTGCCGGCCCGCGGGTCGTGCTCGTGGCGATCTCGGTCAGCGCCAGCGGGGCGGGCTCGTCGGCGTAGACCTCCGGGTCGAACTCCGCCCCGGGCAGGGAGGCGACCCCGGCCAACGGCCCGAGCCCGGCCAGCGACAGCGCCACCACGATGAGGGCGACGAGCGCCAGTGCCCCGGCGACCGCCAGCCCGACCCGCAACCCGCGGCCGTGGGTGCCCCCACGGCCGCGCGGCTCGGGCCTCGGGGCCGCGTCGTCGACGGCGGACGGGGGGGCGATGCCGGTCACGAGATCGGCGCCGCACTTCCCACACAGTTCGCGGCGAACGTGGTTGTCGGCACCGCACGCGGGACAGACGAGCGGGCCGGCCGGCGCCTCCGGTGAGGTCGTGATCGTGTCCTCCGGCTCATCCGACCGTGGGGAACCGGCCTCCCCGGCGCTTCGACCGCGCGGGGGGTCGGCGGCCTCGGGAACGTCGAGCGCGACTCCGCAGTGGCGGCAGAAGCGGGCGCCTGGCGAGGCCGTGGTCTGACACTGATGACACTGCAACGAGGGCTCCGGGGGCTGGCGCTCGAGGGCCGGTGCGCGAGGTGCGAGCCTAGAGCCCACCCTGCCCGAAGCGGGCCTCCGCGGTGGGCGCACACCGCTGGTAGGATGTTTCGCATGCAGACGCGTGCACCCTGGTGGTTTTTCGACGAGGCCGGCTTCTTTGCCGGCCCCGGGGTCGCGCGCATCTAGAGTTCATCGCCAGCCGAGCGCCGCAGCCCCGGGGACACCTCCCGGGGCTGTTGTTCGTTGACGGTCCCACCCGGGAGCAGTGGCACGTGACGAGAGAGGACACCACGATGGTCGTGGTCATGCGATCACAAGCGAACGACGCCGACGTCGACAAGGTCGTCAAGGCCATCTCCGAGGTCGGTGGCGACGCCTTCGTCTCCCGGGGCAAGAACCAGACCATCATCGGTCTGGTCGGTGACGTGACGCAGTTCACCGAACTCCCGCTGCACGCCTTCCCCGGCGTCGAGGACGTCATCCGCGTCAGCAAGCCCTACAAGCTCGTGAGCAACGACGCGCATCCGCGCCCCTCCACCGTGTGGGTCGGCGACGTCCCGATCGGGCGCGACACCATGACGCTGATCGCGGGGCCCTGCGCGGTGGAGACCGAGGAGCAGACCGAGGGCGCCTGCCGGATGGCGGTCGAGGCGGGCGCGAAGATCCTGCGCGGTGGCGCCTACAAGCCGCGCACCTCCCCGTACGCCTTCCAGGGCCTCGGGGAGCCGGGCCTGGACATCATCCACGCGGTCGCACGCGACCTCGACATGCCGTTCGTGACCGAGGTGGTCACCACCGCCGACGTCGAGACGGTCGCCGCCAAGGCCGACATGCTGCAGGTCGGCGCCCGCAACATGCAGAACTTCCAGTTGCTCAAGGAAGTGGGCATGGCCGGCAAGCCGGTCCTGCTCAAGCGTGGCCTGACCGCCACCATCGACGAGTGGATCATGGCCGCCGAGTACATCGCCCACACGGGGAACCTGCAGGTCGTGCTGTGCGAGCGCGGCATCCGTACCTACGAGCCGGCGACCCGCAACACCCTGGACGTCTCCGCGGTCCCCGTCGCCCAGTCGCTGACCCACCTGCCGGTGATCATCGACCCGTCCCACTCGGGGGGCAAGCGCGAACTGGTGATGCCGCTGATCAAGGCCGGCATCGCGGTCGGCGCCGACGGGATCATCGTCGACGTCCACCCCCGGCCCGAGGTGGCCCTGTGCGACGGGCCGCAGGCCCTGGTCAAGGACGACATCGTCCAGTTGCGCGAAACGGTCGTGCGTTACGCGGAGGCCGCCGAGCGGACCCTGCCGACGTCCGACACCCCGCGCCGCGAGGGCGCCTGGGGTCGGTCCGCGGCCGGCTGATCACCGCGATCCGGGTGCCCTCGGGCCCGGCGGCCCGTCCGCATCGGACGTCGCCGGGCCTGCGCCGGCCACGGTCAGCCGTGCGGCGACCTGGGAGCCCACGGTCGCCACGGTCGCGGCCGTCGTCGCCTGGGCCCACCCGACCGGGCCGAGCGGTCGGCAGCCGAAGAAGCCGCTGACCCCGGGGGTCTGGACCACGGCCGCGAGCACGGCCGCCGAGCCCAGCCCGGTCGCCATGGTGGCCGGACGCCGCCAGCCACCGGCGGCCATGGTCTGTCCCAACTGCGTGCCCACCAGGGCGACCAGGCCGACCGTCCCCGCGCGGCGGCGGGTCCCCGTCAGGCGGGCGGCCGTCCACGCGCCCGTGGCCCCGAGCGCCGTGGCCGTGCCGCGCAGTGCCACGTCGCGACGCAACGCGTCCCCCAGCGACGCGTCGGGGCCCTCGCGCAGCAGTGTCTCGGTGGTGATCCCCTCCGGTGGCCGTACCGCGATCGAGACCGCTGGCGCCAGGTCGGTCAGCAGGTTGACCAACAGGAACTGGCGCGGGTTGAGCGGAGCGCGACGGCTGAACAGGCTGGCGATGCTCGTGAACCCGATCTCGCCGAGGTTGCCGCCGACCAGGACCGCCAGGGCCTCACGGATGGAGCCCCACAGCGCGCGTCCCTCCGCGATCGCGTCGATGAGCGTCTCCACCCGGTCGTCGGTGACCACGATGTCGGCGGCGTCGCGGGCGGCGGGCGAGGACCGGCTGCCCAGGGCGACGCCGACGTCGGCGAGCCGGATCGCGGCCGCGTCGTTGGCACCGTCGCCGGTCATCGCCACCGTGCGGCCGCGCCGCTGCAGCGCCCGGACGACCCGCACCTTGTGGGCCGGGGTGACTCGCGCGACCACGCCGGCCGAGGCCAGGGCCTCAGCGAGTTCGTCGTCGTCGAGGTCGTCGAGGTCCGGCCCCGTCAGGGTGCCGTTGTCGGTGTCGAGGCCCAGTTCCGCGGCGATGTGCAGGGCGGTCTCGGGGTGGTCCCCGGTCACCATGATGGTGCGCACGCCGGCCTCGCCGATGCCGCGCACGGCGGCGGCCGCGGTGTCACGCACCGGGTCGGCGAGGGTCACCAGCCCGACCAGGACGAACCGCTCGAGCCGGTCTTCCTCGACCTCGGGGCGGGCGGAAGCCGCACGCTCCGCGATGGCCAGGACGCGGTGGCCCCGCGCAGCCAGGACGTCGACGTGGTCGTGCAACCGGAAACGGCACCCGTCGTCGAGCGGTTCCTCCCGACCGTCCACCCGCCAGTGGTCACAGGCCGACAGGACCGTCTCCGGCGCGCCTTTCACGCTCAGCACGTGTTCGTCGCCCGTGCTGCCGAGCACGGCGTGCACCCCGCGGCTGGCCGCGAACGGCAGTTCGTCGACCACCCGCCAGTCCGCGACGTCGTCGGTGGCGGCGACGCCGACGGACCGGGCCGCCGCGTGCAGGGCCTCATCCGTGTCGTCGAGCGGGCCGAGGTCGCCCTCGTGGGGATGTTCGCTGGCCCGCAGGGCGGTGGCCAGGACCGCGCGGTCCACCTCGCCCCACTCGTCGCGCCGCCGAAGCGTTCGACCGTCGGAGACCCCCGAGACCGTGACCCGCCCCTCGGTGAGGGTCCCCGTCTTGTCCACGCACAGCACGTCGACGCGGCCGAGCGCCTCGACGGTCCGGGGGTTTCGGACGACCGCGCCGTGGGCGGCGAGCCGCCGTGCGCCCGCGAGCTGGCCGGCGGTGGCGACGAACGGCAGCCCTTCGGGGACCGAGGCGATCGCGAGGCTCACGGCCGTGCCCGCGACCTCCGTGAGCGGCCAGCGCCGCAACAGGCCGACGCCCGCGGTCAGCCCGGCGGTGGCCAGCGCGGCCGGGACCAGGCGCCGGGTCAGCTCCTCGAGCCGCAGCTCCACCCCGCTCGGTGGCGGCGGCCCCGCCAGCGCGAGGCTGCGCGCCACCACGGTGTGGGCCCCGGTCGCCACGACGACGGCACGGGCGCTCCCACCGGCGATCGTGGTGTCCTCGTAGAGCATGCAGTCACGGTCGGAGACCTCGGCGTCCGGACAGGCGTCCGGGGTCTTGGCCACCGGCAGGGACTCACCGGTCAGGCTCGACTCGTCGACCTCGCAGTTGTCGGCCTCGAGGATCCGGGCGTCGGCCGGGACGGCGTCGCCGGCCCGGAGCAGGAGCACGTCGCCGCGGACGAGCCGGTCCTCGGGGACACGGTGCTCGCGGCCGCCGCGCACCACGGTGACCTCCTCGAGGTCGCCCTCCAGCAGGCTTCGCACCGTGCGGTCGGCACGCAGGCGCTGGACGCCGCCGACGCCGGCGTTGACCCCGATCAGGCCCAGCACCATCGCGGCGTCCGTCATGGACCCCACGGCGGCCGACAACCCCGCGCCCACCGCCAGGATCGGGTTGAGTGGGTTGGCCAGTTCCGCGAGGAACGGCTCGAAGGGCGAGACCTCACGTCCGCCCCCGCCGGCGCTCGAGCGCCGCTGGGCGGCATCGTGCTCCGCGAGGCCCGCCACCGCGTCGGAACCCAGGATCTCCAGGACCCGGTCACCGCTCAGCGCGTGCCACCGGCCGCGATCGGGGACCTGCGGCCGTGGTTCGTGCGACAGGCGGACCGCCGACCAGGTGCCGGCGATCAACGACGCCCCGGCCGCGCCGTTGACCATGGCCAGGGCACGTGACCCGGCGGCGAGCCGGGGACCGGTGAGCCCCACCAGAGCCCCGAGCGAGGACCCGCCCAGCGCGAAACGGGCCGAACGGCCGCTGACCTCGGCGGCCACGGCGGTCGCCGCGACGATGGTCGCCGCGTCGGCGAGTTCACGCCCGAGGATCAGGTCCGCCCCCCACGAGGGCCTGTCGGTGGGCGCGACCACGGCCACGCCGACGTCCGCCGCCGCCAGCCCACGGTGTCCCTGACGGCCGACGACCATGACCCCGGCACCCTGTGCCTGCAGGTCACGCACCGCCTCGCCCAACGGCCCACCACCGGGCACCGTCAGGTCCGCACCGAGGCGCTCGGGCACCCGGCCACCACGCTCGGCGACCACCAGACGGTGCCCGCAGCGACGCACGGCGTCCACGAGTGGCTCCAGGCCGGCGTCGAGTTCGCGGTGGAGGTGGACCACCGCCACGACCTCGCCGTGGCGGTGCAGCGCGAGCGCCTTGCCACCACGCCGGCGGCCCTCCCGGGCACGGGTCTTGACACCGCGCGGCAGGGGCGCTGCCGTATCGGCGAACCCGGTCAGGCGCCAGCCGCCGCGCGCCCGGGACCGCTCGGGG
>SLRZ01000023.1 GCA_007130695.1 Nitriliruptoraceae bacterium | reverse complement strand
GGCCACCATGGACCGTGCGGAACAGGCCGCCCGGACGATGGGCAAGGAGGCCGTACGGGTCGAGGACCTGCCCGGCTTCGCGACCTCCCGCATCAACGCCCTGATCGGCAACGAGGGGATGCGGATGCTGGAGGAGGGCGTCGCCTCGCCCGAGGACATCGACACCGCCGTGAAGCTGGGCCTCAACCACCCGATGGGGCCGCTGGAGATGGGCGACCTCGTGGGCTGGGACACCCGTCTGGACATCCTCGACTACCTGGCCTCCACCCTCGGGGAGCGGTTCCGGCCGACCAACCTGCAGCGTCGGTTGGTGGCCGCCGGACGCTACGGGCGCAAGTCCGGCCAGGGGATCTACCGCTACGACGACGAGGGCCGGCGCACCGACGAGTCCAGCGACCTCGGCCCGGCCTCGTGACCCACCCGTTCCTCGACCACACCGGCCCCATGGCCTTCGCCCACCGCGGTGGAGAGGTCGACGGGCTCGAGAACTCCCTGCCCGCGTTCCAGGACGCGGTCGACCTCGGTTACCGCTACCTCGAGACCGACGTGCACGCCACCCGGGACGGGGTGCTGGTGGCCTTCCACGACGAGCACCTCGACCGGGTCACCGACCGCCGCGGTCCGGTCGCAGAACTCGACTACGACGAGGTGGCCAAGGCACGCATCGGTGGGCGTGAACCGATCCCCCGGTTCGAGGAGCTGCTGGCCAGCTTCCCCGACGTGCGCTGGAACATCGACGTCAAGGCCGACCCGGCGCTGGGGCCGCTGCTGCACCGGCTCGGTGGTGACGACGAACTGCTCGAGCGCACCTGCGTCGGGGCCTTCTCCGACGCGCGGCTGGTGGCGGTGCGCACCGTGCTCGGCGAGCGGGTGTGCACCTCCGCGGGGCCCGGCGAGGTCCGCCTGCTGCGGGCCGTCTCGCTCGGCGGGCGCCTGTCCCGGCGCGTTCGGATCGGCGCCGACTGCGTACAGATCCCGCCCCGCCACGGCCGTATCCCGCTGGTGGACCGGGTCCTGCTCGGCGCGGCACACGGGCTGGGGCTGCCGGTCCACGTCTGGACGATCAACGACGAAGTGGAGATGCGCCGGCTCCTGGACACCGGGGTCGACGGCCTCTTCACCGACGCGACCCGGACCCTGCGGGGGGTGCTGCGGGAGCGAGGGCAGTGGCGCGGGCCGGCGACGACCTGACCATGCCGGCACTGGGGGCGCCGGCCATCCCGTGCGACGAACCGGGACCCCCAAGACTCAGGACCGGACGATGGTCCCCACCCGCTTCGGCAGCCGCACCCACGCCCTCGGCCCACCCCGGGCCGCGTCGGCCACCGTCGAGGCGAGCCGCACCCGCTTCGACCGTCGCACGCGGACCAGCTCCTGACGTGTACGCCGAAGTTGCGTGCGGGTGCGCTCCAGCTGCGCGCGCGTGTGCTCCAACCTCGCAGCCTCCCGGTGGGCTTCCCGGAGGGCACGGGCGCGCTCCCGGCAACTGGCCGCCTCGAGCTGCCACCGACGTGCATGGTTCGGATCCCGGACCGAGGCGGGACCGATGCCGAGATGGCGGGCGAGGTGGTCCATCGCCGGCAGATCACCACCCGAGGCCGCGAACGTGAGCTGGGTCCGGATCTCCTCGGCGTTCGCCTCGGCGTCCTGCTCCTCGAGGATGGCCGCCAGGCGCCGCGCTGAACGCACCCCTCCGGCCTCCGAGAGTTCACGTAGGTGGTGGATTCGCTCGGCGACCTCTCCCTCACCGCGGCTCAGCGCGACCTGGTTGCGGCGCTTGGCGACCGAGGAACGGACGTACTCCGACCCGTAGGCCGGATCGAGGTGGGGCTCGGAGCTGAGTTCCCAGTCGTCGGCGTACCCGAAGCGTTCCATGTACGGGCGCAGCTTGGGGCGCAGCAGCTCGACGTCGCGCTCGGTGAACCAGTCGCGCCACTCCCCCTGGCCCCCGGAGCGGAAGACGAACGACGAGGCGCCCGTGGGACGAACGTTGCGGATGGGAAAGCCGAGATAGTCGGAGACGTCCCCGAGGTCGTCCCGGACGAACCGCTCGTACTGCACGATCCTGGGGTCGTGGTGATCTGCGTGTTCGACCGCGACCCGGAACCGACGTAGCGGGACCCTCGAGGGGTTCTTGTTGCCCATCAGGACACGGACCGCCGAGAAGATCTCCAGGAAGTCGACGCTCGCCGGGTCCTGTTCCTTCTTGCGCACCAGGTCGACGAACTCCTCGATCCTGCCCTCGTCGACGCCGGCGTTGAACGCCTTGGTCGGATAGAACAGCGCGACGCTGAGCAGCGTGTCACGGGGGTCACGGACCGTCATCAGGCGCTTGTCGAACGCGTCGAGGAGCTCGTCGCTGAAGTCGACGCTCGTGAGCAGGAACTTCGCGGCCAGCACGCGGTCCGGTGCCAGCCGCTGCAGGCTGCGGACCAGGTCGAGATCGTCCTTCTCGGGCAGGCCGTAGCAGTTGCCACCGCTGGCTGCGGAGAGCCCCTCCCAGACCGCGCTGTAGAGGCCGGTGGTCCCGGTCTTCGACGAGCCGACGACGACCGTGTTCAGTCCAGCCATGACACTCACATTCGACGGGTGGAGCCCGAATGCTATCCGTCGTGCGGTGCGACTCCGTTGGTCGTCGGGGCCCGGGGCGACGCCTTCGCGGGCACTCGCGCCCCCACATCGCTCGACATGGACACGACGGGATCAGTGGACCGCGGGCGGGAGGTCCCGGGACGTGGTTGCATGCACGTCGTTGCAATCTGCGCATCCATGCCGATACTCACCGTGGGTGCGTCGAGGGCACGCACCAAGCAACGGTCGGGCGGGGACCCGGCCACCGGGACGCATCGATCTCCGGGCCGATCGGAACACGGTCGCCACGTCGGATCCACGGATCCGCCGGCCCGGGGGGAGCGAGTGGCGAGACCGCCCCGGGCCCGACGACCACGTCGGCCGGCGGCCGGCCCACTCGCGAAGGAAACGACCATGGGGACGTCCCGGACCCGGTCCCGGCCGATCGTCACGGCGGCCGGTGTCGTCGCGTTGGGGACGGTGCTGGCGCTGCCCGCCGGAGCGTGGGGCTCCGCGCCCCAGAACGGCCGAATGAGCAACGCCCCGGTGACCGACGTGGGCGAGTGGGCCGGCGAGGACCGGGTCCGCGGAGCGCGTGGTGAGTACGACGAGGCCCTCGGGAACACCTCCACCGCCGAAAGTGAGCGCGAGACCGCTGAGTCCGACGAGAGCAACCAGACCGGCGAACTGGGGCCCGACACCCACGAATCTGACGACACCCAGAACGGTGATGCAGGGCAGGACTCGGCCGCGCCCGACACCGAGAACGCCGACCACCCCGATGGGGGCCGACAGCCCGAGACCTGTGAGCCGCTGGTCACCCATACACCGCAGGGCAGCACGGGTGACCCAGCCGCCGTCGTCATCACCTCCCAGAGCCTCGAGGAGGGCCAGCCCGGGTGGGCGCGGGTCGTCTGGCAGGCTGCCGAGCCCACCAGGCTCACCGAGGTACACGTGGTACGCGATGGCGAAACCGAGCACCTGACCGAGGGCCCGCTGGAGACCGGTATGAGGGAGGACGTCCTCGAATTGCGCTTCTGCGGGCAGGTCGAGACCGCCGACGGCGAAGACCCGCAAGGCCCGGGCGCACCCGACCCGGACTCCGGCACCGGCGGCGAGGACCCCGCGACTCGGCCCGAGGGGTCTAACGGCACGGGCGGAACCGCCGAGACCGGGCGGGAGCCCGACGGGCAGCCTGGTGACCCCGACGGCCCGTCCGGCGGACAGCAGGACGCGCCCGATCAGGCCAGTGGGCTGGACGGTGAGGTCGAGGTCCTCGGATTGCAGTTGACGGCAGACGACGTGGACGACACCGAAGTGCTGGGCACGAGCCTGGCCCGCACCGGCGTCGAGGTCCCGGCCCTCATGGCCACGGGGGCGATCAGCGCTCTGATCGGCCTGCTCGTCCTCCTCAGGACCCGCAGCCGGGCGCGACGGGCTCACTGACGCAAG
>SLRZ01000232.1 GCA_007130695.1 Nitriliruptoraceae bacterium | reverse complement strand
GGTGACGACGCCCACTGCACCCACGTCCCCGCGGGATTCCGCAGACCGAGGTTCAGGTCGGCCGACGCGTTGTCCCAATCGAGCACGATCTCCACGGTCGACCCACTGGCAAGGACGACGTTGTGCTGCGCCCAGCTCGCACCACCGGCCGTGACGTTGCCGCTGAACGAGGCGATCTGCGACGAAGCTGCGACCGGGCCGGTGCCGCCGGCGGTGATGCTCCCCAGTGCGAGTACGGCGATGAGGAGCCGGATGCGACCGCGACTTGATCGGAACATGGTCGTACCTCACTTCGGGAGAGGTTCAGTTGATGCGGAACACCTGCAGTCGGTCGTTCCCCGTGTCCGCCACGTACAGTTCGGTCACCCCCCCGGCTTCGGCGATCTCCAGCTTCGTGGGCTCGTTGAACCGTCCGGCTGTCGTGCCCCCGGATCCGAAGCGCTGCACCAGCGACCCGTCCTGGCGAAGTTCGACCAGGCGGTTCCACGAGGTGTCCGCGACCCAAATGGTTCCCCCCGGTGCCTGCGCCACGCCTTCGGGGCGGTTCAGGTGATCCGCCCCGATCGACCCGAGGGTCGTCCCGTCACTGGAGCGGAGGCGGACGATGCGCTTGTTCAACGAGTCGGCCACCAGGACCACGTCTGCCTGCGCGTCGACGTCCTTCGGGAAGTTGAATCCCGTCGCGGTCCAGACCAGCCCACCTTGCGGCGTCCAACGCTGGACCCGGTGGTTGAAGGTGTCGGCCACGATCACGTCGTCGCCGAGCACGTCGACGGCCTGCGGCCAGTTGAGCGTGACCGGTGGCGTGACGGCCTGCGGGATCTGCCCCTCCCTCCGGGAACCGTCGAGGCCGAACTCGAGGACGCGCTGGTTCTTCGAGTCGGCGACGAACGTGCTGCCCCGCTGCTCGGAGAAGGCGATGTCGCGCGGCCAGTTCAGTCCCTGCGCATCCTCGGCCCACCCGCGGTCACCCCAGGCGAGCTCGAACGTGCCATCCCGACTGAACCGCTGGATGCGCTGGTTACCGGTGTCGGAGACGAACACCTGACCGTCGGTGACGGTGAAGCCGTAGGGCTTGTTGAAACCACCCAGCGGTGGCGGCGCGCCGCCGTAGCTGAGTTCGTGCACCCCGTCCTGCGTCCAACGGTCGACCTTGTTGCCCCAGAGGTCTGCCGCATAGAGGCGCGGCTGCTGACCAGGCCCGACGGCCACGCGCCGGAGCTGCTCGAATTCGAGTGGTCCGTCGCCCTTCCTCCCCCACTGTGCGAGGTACTCCCCGTCGCGTGTGAAGACCTGGACCCGTGCGTTGTTGCTGTCGGCGACGTAGAGGCGACCCTGGTCGTCGATGGCCACGCCGTAGGGCGCCCGGAGTTGCCCGTCACCCGTCCCCAGGGTGCCGAAGCTTCCCAGCCAGCCGCCGTTGGGGGCGAACACAGCGATGCGGTGGTTACGGAAATCCGCAACGAAGACGTTTCCTTGGTCATCCGTGGCGGCGTCTCTGGGGGCGTTGAGTTGTCCGTCCGCCGTCCCTGGGGCGCCGACCCACCTCAGCAGTGTGCCGTTCTCCCTGAACAGGCCGACCCGACCGCTGGTGCCGTCAGTCACGAGGAGGAGGGGTGTTCCGTCGGGACTCTGGCCCTGGCTTATCCCCATAGCGGCGCCGAACCACGTGTTCCAAGTGGTTATGGTCTTTCCGTTCGCGGCGTCGAGCACCTGGACCCGGTTACTTCCGGTATCCGCCACATAGACGCGCGATCCCACGACGGCGACGTCGCGTGGCTCGGCGAACTGTCCCGGCTGCCTGCCCCGCGTGCCTACCCGCCACAGGGGGTTGCCATCGGACGCGTACGCCGCCACCTGGTCGTTCCCGGTGTCGGCGACGTAGAGACGACCTGCTGCATCGACATCCAATCCCGATGGATACATCTCCGCGCGACCGGCGCCTCCGATGTCTCGGAGGTGCCGGGGTACCGCGCCGCTCCCAAGCCGGCCGACCTGGATGGTGTAGTCGGCACTACCCGACGTCGCACGCACGCCCACTGACCACGTCCCCGCTTCGAGGACGTCGTAGGTGATCACCTCCGGTTTCGCCGTGGTGCTCGTCGCGCTTTGCACCCAGGTCCCATTGGGGCTGCGGAGGAAGAGATCGAGATTGGCACCGGGCTCGTTCCAGTCGAGGGTCAGGGTGATCGGTCCCGTGTCCAACGCCAGGGGATGGGATCGCCAGGAGACCCCAGACGAACTGACCGTTCCGGCCAGCTCTCCTGCGCTGCCAAGGACCGCGGCGAGGTCGTAGTCGGCCGCGCCGCTCGTCGCCCGGACACCCAGCACCCAGGTCCCGGTGGAGGTCGCGTCCCAGCGGATCACCTCCGGCTTCGCCGTGGTGCTCGTCGCGCTGCGCACCCAGGTCCCCGCCGGATCCTGGAGGAATAGGTCCAGGTTCGCATCGCCACTCCAGTCCAACGTGGCGGTCAGCGTGTTGCCTGCGGCCATCTCGAACTGGTGGGCGCGCCAACTGGTACCGGTCTTCGACACGTGACCGTTGAAGGTCGTGGTGGTGGCCGCCAGCGCAGCCGCTGGTAGGGCCAGGAGCAACAGGTTCGCCAGCACACACCACATCAGCCCCCGTCTCGTGCCCAACGCGGATCCGCGAGCGGCTTCGGGGAGGGGTTTCATGGCGCGGATCCGAACTCGTTCCAGACGTCGACTGCGTTCTCCGCACCAGAGGTCCCCACGAATTCTGGCCGGGAGTCCAGTTCGGACAGCTCCTTGCCGAGGCCCTCGTGGTCGTTCGGTGAACCGCGGGTGTCGGAGCGCCCGCTGGCCGTCCCCTTAGGCCCGCCTCCTTCACGGCGGGCCGACCAAGCCCGACGGGCGTACTCGCCGGTGACCAGCGCGAGCAGGGACGCCAGGGCCGCGACCACCATCGCAGTGGCCGCAGCCTCGACGATAGAAGGCAGCCCCGGGACCAGTTGCACGGTGCCGGCGTGGACCACCTCACCCGAGTCGGTCACTCCCTGACGCCCCCGGGCCTGCAGGAGCTCACTCTCAGCCTGGGCCACGAGCCCATTCGCCCGGTCCCGTTCCTCCGTCAGTCTGCGTTCTGCTCGAAGCGGTGCTGACATCCCGTCGAGCTGTGCCTCCGCGTCGCCGATGAGGACTTCGATCGCCCGGGCATCCTCTGTTTCCCCCGCGACGCGCGCCCGCCCCAACTCGGCTCGCAGCTGCGTGAGCTCCGTCATGCCCGCCTCGTACTCCGAACTCGGGAGGCGGCCGCCCGCCTCGTCCGCAAAGTTCTCCAGTTCCTCGTCCACCGTTTCCAGCGCCGTGACCGCCAACTCCCCAAAGGCCTCCGCCTCCGCGACATCGGGCCCCAGGTGCGCGCGAAGGGCGAGTTCCGCGGCCAGGCTGGGCACCACCGCTGCCCGGTCGGGGGATGGCGAGCGGTACCAGATATCGACCAGGTTGCCATCCCCCGACTGACGGACCCGCAGTTCCTTCTCGAGGGCGCCGAGGGCTTCGTCGGTCTCCTCGTGCACACCCTCGACGACCTGCACGGACCGAACGTGCGCCGTGTAGTTCGCGACCACCTGACGGACGGCACTGGGCGAACTGAAGACCCCGCTGATCGGCACCGTGACGGTGGCTCGCCCCTCGTACAACGTGGGCTGCGAAATGCCGAACACCGCTGCGCTCGCAGCGGCGGCGATCCCCATGACCAGGATCCCCCATCGCAGCTTCCCCAAGCTCCGCCAGTACTCCAGCAGTTCCAACTCCACTGATCCTCCGGCCCCGAAGGGTCCTGTCCCCGGCGACCACCTGGCTGGTTGTGCGGCCGCGCTCTTGCTGACGCTATGCCTCCCGGCTCGGGACAAGCGGGGCAGATGTCCCTACTTCCCTCGACGCGGTGCTTCTACGTTCGCCCTCAGTTGTCAGGGGAGGTGATCGCCATCGCGGTAGCGGGCCACATGGTCGAAGGCGACTTCGCGTTGCGCGGTGCCCCGCCGGTCTTCGCCTTCGCGACCGGCACCGGCAGATGCGGATCGAGTCTCGTGCAGGAGTTGCTGTCCCGACATCCGGACATCGGCTTCATCTCGAACGTCGACGACCGATTCCCTGTCTTGCGCGGGGGCCGTCACAACGGCGAGATCTACCGCCACGTGCCGGAGTCGCTGACCCGCAAGGGCCGACTGCGCTACGCCCCATCGGAGGGTTACCGTGTCCTCGCCCGTGAGGTATCGCCCCTCGTCGTCGCGCCGGGCCGCTCACTGTGGGAGCCGGACGCGTCACCGTGGCTCCGTGACCGGTGCCGTACCCACTTCGAGGACCGCGCCGCCCGCCAAGGCAAGCCGGTCTTCCTGCACAAGTTCACGGGGTGGCCCCGAGCGGGCTTCATCGCCGCGGCATTTCCTGAAGCTCGTTTCATCAACATCGTTCGGGACGGCCGCGCCGTCGCGAACTCCCTGGTACAGATGTCGTGGTGGCAGGATCACCGGGATGCGGCGGCACTGCGATCACTCACCGCAATGGATCTCGAGGCCTGGGAGGGCTCGGGCAACTCGTTCGCCGTGCTCGCGGGATTGTTCTGGAAGGCCGTCGTCGAGGAGCACGAGCGCGCACGTCAAGTCATCGCGCCCGGCCAATGGATCGATGTTCGCTACGAGGACATCCTCGCGCGACCCGGACCGGAACTCGGCCGACTTCTCGGCTTCGTCGGACTCCGGCCGAACCGGGCGTTCAAACAGGGAGTGGCTCGCCATCATCTCCGCGCGGGCAGGGGCGATGCCTTCCGTCGCGAGCTGGACCCTTCGGACGTCGCGTGTCTCGACACCCTTCTCGGGGAAACACTGCAGCGATACGGCTACGCCTCGAGCTGCTGACGCGGGTGATCGAACGGTCGTGGGCTCGCTCCGTCCGGGGCAGGGCCGGCGTCGATGAGTGCCGAAGCACACCCGGCCATGGCCGCGAAATACCAGAACACCACCCCCTGGGACATGAGGTTGTCGCTCAACGACAACAGGATGAAGGACGGCACCAGCCCGACGAAGCCCACCGCGATCCCCCGTGCGAGTCCAGTGTCAGACCGGTGCAAAGCCTCACGGGCCCGACGCCATAGCGCCCAGAGGAACAGGAGATAGGCGACGAGACCGAGCACGCCGGTCTCCACATAGGTGCGGACAAAGTCGTTGTGCGCGGCCTTCCCGTCGTGCGACAACTCCTGGATCATGCGCGGGCCGACCCCCGTCAAGCGCTGGTCCTCGCTCAGAGAGAGCGACTCCCCCCAGTGCTCGACCCGCCACATGAGGGAGTTGCCCGCATCACCGGACTCCTGCGTGGTGGTCGCGAGGTCGGAGAAGCGCATCGAGATCGAGGGCACCAGCACGGCCAGCGCCGTGAGCACGGCGACGAATGCGTACACCGCCCGACGATCCCGCTGCCAGGCCACCACCCCCACGCCGACCACCGTCGCGATCCATGCCCCACGCATGAAGGTGGAGATCAAGGCGAGCCACAGCAACGGCAGGAGCAGCCCGAGAAACCGGTAGGACCACCGGCCTCTGGGACGCTCCAGCACCGCGGTTCCCATGATGATGAGGAACGCGAGGTACATGGCGAGCGAATTGGGGTGGGAGAAGGTCCCCGCGACACGGCCGATCTCATCGACCCACACGAGCCCCTGACCGGTCGCCCACTGGTGCAAGGCGAGTGCCAGTGGAATCGGCGCGCTCAGGAAGAGGGCGACGAGCAGCCGACGTGCCTCGGGGACGCCGGTGAAGAGCCGCTCACACACCACGAGCATCAGTAGCGCAGAAGAGATCCGGGCGAATTCGACCGCGCTCGTCGCGGGTTCCGCCGAGCCCACGACGGCGACCGCCCCGGACAGCAGGACGAGCCAGGCGAACCGGCTCAAGGGCCGGCTGCCGGCACTCGGTGCCCTCGAGCCCGCGACCAGCCACGCGAGTCCGCCGAGAATGAACATGGCGGCGAGGAGCTCGGTCACCTCGACGGCATCGGTCCCGAGGCGGAGGTGGTCGATGCTGGCTCGCGCGACGAGGAGCCCGAGCACGAACATCTCGAACCGGGTGATGGTGGCCGCCAGCAGTGGCAGCGCCAAGCCGATTCCCAGCGCCGCCACGACACCGCGGCGGTCCGCGCCCGAGGTGGCGTCCCCGCCCGCGGCCACCAACCACCCGAAGGCCAATGCCATGGCCGGGGCGAGAAGAAGGAGCAGGGCCACTGCGCCCCGGTGGGTCCGCGTTCGTCCGACGGGGAGCCTCATCCCGGCTCCTGCCCGTGTGCGCCCGCGGGGGTGACCGCGGGCTGGGGCGGCGGCGAACGGTGCCAGACCCGTGCCACGGACCCTCTGGCCCGTGGGTCCGTCCCCCACCACACCAGACAGTACGCCGCCAGCCCGGACGCGGACACCAGGCTCGTGAGGGCGAGGAGGTCCACCCGCGGCATGGGCGCGTCGAGACCGAGGATCACTCGGAGCGAGACACAGACGGCGGACCCGACCACAACCGCCGGGAGGTGTGCCAGGAGCCGGCGCAGGATCGAGATCGGGAGGGGCCCCACGGAGGCCCGGATCCGGAGCCAGGCGTGTACCGGCCCCACGTACTCCGACAGCGTGAACGCCACGGCCAGGGACACGAGCGCCGTGACAGGACGCTGGCGCAGAGCGAACACGCCGGCGATCAGCACCAGATTGGACGAGACGCCGTAGGCCGCGTTGCGGAAGGGAGTGCCCATATCGAGTCTCGCGTAGAAGGGCACCATGAGGACCCGCTGCAGTGCTTCCCCGAGCAGCGCGACCGCGAGCACCGCCAGCACGAGGCCGAGAAGTCTCGCTCCCGCCTCGTCGAAATTGCCGCGGGTGAAAGTCGCAACGATGAACGGCTCCCCCATGGTGACCATGAGCATGGTCAGGGGCACGGTGACCGCGATGATCAGACGGGCGCCGGCGGCGGTCTCCCGCAGGACTTCGGTCCGACGTCCCCGCACGCTGTGCTCCGTGACCCGGGGCACGATCGTGCTGACGATGGACCGGAAGAAGACGGTGCCCCCGATGGCCCACACCAGTCGATGGGCATAGTTCAGTATCGAGATGGATCCGGCCGGGAGAAACGAAGCGAGCGCCTGCTCCGCGATGCGGGCCACTGGGCTCAAGCCCGCTGCTCCCGCGGGCTTGACGCACAGGCGCAGCGCAGACACCGCATCGGTGGACCGGAAGGTCGGCCGGAACGAGAACCCCCGACGGTGCGCCAACACGGCCAGATAGGCGACCTTGACCAGCGCCCCGAGCACGAAGGCATGTGCGAGCCGCCGCACGTCCTGGTGGGCGGTGCCCAGGATCACTCCGACGACCACGAGGTTCATGAGGAGGTTCATGCCCGCCGGGGCCGCGAACGAACGGCGGGCGTTGAGCACCGCGCGCAGGACCTCAGCCACGGCCAATAAGGGCACGAGGATAGCGAGCGTCCGGAGCAGACCGACCGCGTGGGCAGCCGTGGCAGCGGGAAGTCCCGGGGCCAGGACCGCAACGAGGGGCACCGCCGTGAGCACCAAGAGCAGTCCGGTGAAGATGCCGCCACACACGATCATGGTGAGCACATGGGATATGGAGCAGTCGGCGTCGCGCCGATCGCGCTGTACCGCCCAGGTCGAGAACGCCGGCACCAGGGCCTGGCCGGCGCCCACCATCAGTATGGTCACCGTGGCGAGCGGGAGCCGGGCCGCGACGAAGAACGCGTCCGTCGCCGAGCCGGCGCCGAAGGTCGCGACGATGGCGATGTCGACCAGGAGCCCCGAGGCGACGCCCAGCGCCGCTGCCAAGGCCGTGAACGAGGAGTCACGGACAACCCGCGGAGCCTCGATGTGCTCCGACGGTGCCCCCTGGCGAGGGCCGGCCCGCATCGACTCAGGGTCCGTGGTCACCCTCCCACCTCCGCGCGGCCGCGTTGAGCTGCAGATGGAGCCCCTCGCAGGCGTCCCGCACGCCGGCCTCGATGTCGAGCTCAGAGGGCACCTTGGGCGCGCGGTCTCCAACGTGGGCGATGAGGGCCGGACGAAACTCCAAACCGATGAACCGGCACATCGCCATCATCACCGTGGCCGGATCGACAACGAAACGGTCGTAGGAGACGAGGCCGACATCGCTGCGACGGTGCAGCCCGAGCTCGAAGAACAGGGAGTTGCGGACCAGCCAGAACAATGCCGAGGCAGACGCCGGTGTGAGGCCAGGGTGGTCGAAACTTCTGAGTAGGCTGATATTGGCTGGCGACAAGCGCTGAGCCTGCCACAGTTTGCTTCCGTGTCCCCGCGCGATGGCGCGGACGACCGTGAGATCGTGGTCGCCGAACTTGGCGAGCGACGAACGGACTCGTCCTTCGACCGATCGGCAGGCCCACAGCGCGAGGCCCGGTGTGGCGGTCGCGCCGAGTATTCCGTCTACCCGATGGGAATCGCACAGGGGCTTGAAGAGGACGACCTTCGCCCGACTACGGTCGGTCAGTTGACGGACCCGCTCGTCCTCACGAAGGCGGTAATGCTGGAACGCACGACGGTCGTTCTCGTTGTGCACTTCGACCTCGGGGGCCCGGTCCAGACCCCGGACCACCATGTTGGTCCCGGACCGCTGGACCCCGACGAGATAGACCGGCTTGGCGTCGCCTCGGGGGCGCCGGTGCACGGCCTGCCAGCGGTGACTTGCCCAGGAACGGTGCAACCGGTCGAGCGGGTTGAGTTCATCCTCCTCGATGAGTCTCGCCCAACCCTCCGAGCGGCCCCACTGCCAGTGACGCCTGGCTTTACCGGCCAGGAATGACAGCGGTGATTGCGCACCCCCGTCGAGCGTCTGACCCGTGGCCCGCAGTTCGAGGTCCAGTGAGCGATCCGGAACGGACGAGTTCCCGCGTTTCTGCCCTCCGACGGACCTCATGCGCTCCTCCTCGGTTCGGTGGTGTTGTGCCCCTGGCTTCGCGCTCCGAGGGTGACCTCCGACAGATACTCGGCCCGGTCCTCCGGGCCTCCGGAGACACGCAAGACCGCAGCGCGTCTCGGTGCGTCACGCCCGGGGGCGCCGAGTCGGCCCGTCTCGCGTCGGCGCCCCAGCGCCGCCCGACTGCGACGTGTGAGGCGTGCCGCAGTGGCACGCCACGTGGCCCGCCACGTCGGTCTGGCCACCTGGGCCCACACCGTGGCGGGGGTGGCCCGTCCCCCGGAGAACGCCGGCGGGCTGTGGTGATCCACGAAGCGGGTGATGTGTTGCCGATAGATCGATGCGAAGAGCGCAGTGAGGACCTCATCTGGCACGGGTGTCCCGAGCACCGACCGGCATCTCGCCAGGACGATTCCTACGAGCGGTCCGACCCCCCATTCCGTGGCACGGGTACACACCTGCCCCCATCCGGGCTCCTCGAGGGCCGCGAGGCGGTCGAGGTCCTGGAGCCAACTGAGCCGGTGACCGCCGGCGAGGGCCGCATGCAGACAGAGATGGGCCACCATGTCACTGGTATCCAGTGTCGGAACCGACAGCCCGTTGACGTCGACGTACCGCCTTGCCGCAAACACCTCGCTCATGTCGATGCTGAGCTCGCGGCGGATGCGTCCATCGTTCACCAGGTGCCAGTGGAGGTCAGCGACGCTGCCGTAGGGCAGGACTAGATGGACCTGCCCCCGTACCTCACGGCGGAGCAGGGTCCAATTTCGGTCGAGCACCTCGACGCCCTCCGCCTCGAGCGCCTCAAGTGTTCGGGCGAACACCGTGTTGGGCACGACCAGATCGAGGTCGCCGTACAGTCGAAGGTCGGGGCGGGAATAGAGTCGCTCAGCGAGCACCGGTCCCTTGACGACCAGCCATGGTGCTCCGAGTCGGTCCATCACTTCGCCGAACGCCACCAGGTCGGTGAGCGCGCGCAGGTGCCGCTGCAGCTGTGCCTCCCGCACACCTGCAAGGGCGGCGACCCGGGCATGTGACCGGTAGGGCGTCAACTCGAGCTGTCGATGGAGAAGTGCTTCGACCCGGTTGGCCGCTGCGAGGTCCAGGAGTGCGGTCAGTCCACCGTCCTCGAGTAGGCCGCAAACCTCGAGCGCAGGCCCGGCCGTCGGCTCGCGCATCCCGGCGACGAGCGCAGCGAGTACACGAGATCGCGTCACTACTGCGTCCTGTCGAAGATGCCCCAGGGGCCTATGGCCCGAATCCTTTGTCGGACTCAACGCAGTGTGGCTCGCCGGCCGTCAGCGATCAGGGGCATCTGTCCTGGCTATCCAGACCGAGCCGTCACTGAACGAAAACCTTCAGCCGTACCGAAACCCCGGTGACCGGTGTCTGCCACCCGGTGAGGGACCGAGGTCGACTCCGGCCACCTCCACCCAGGCGCAACCACCCGTTCGGCGTGCCATATGGGAGCCTTCGACGACCAACTGCGCGGGCAGCCGCTGGGCCCGAAGCAAACGGAACAGGACCAGCGCTCGAACGAGCGACGATGGTCGGCGCCCCCCGAAGCGCAACAACGCGTCGACGGCACGTCCCAGCCGCCGGGGCGGGTGAGGCATGAACGCCCGGAGCCGGATGTTCGCGAGGTAGTCGACGGTCTCGGTCAGTGGGGCCCGGTACACGCGCTGCCGCACGACGAGGAACCAGTACACGACACGTCCGGCCAGTGCCGTCTTGGCGACCAGCTCCGCGAGGAACCCGTACCCGGCATCTTCGTCACCGGTTGGGGGTTGCTCTCTCCTCGCCCCCCGTCGCGCGCTCATGATCGGTGACCCGGAGACTCGTCACCATCCATGACTCGATCCTCTCGGCACACGTGGCCGCGACCCGCCGCCGAACGGCCGCATTGCCCACCGGCAGGGGCGCCTGGCAGTTGCCGCGATGCTCAGGTAGAGGCTACGGCGCCGCTGACCGGAGACCGGGGACAACTGTCCCCCGCCTGTGCTGCAGCGCACCCCGTGACGCCGCTCGGCCGATCCACGGGGTGCACTGCGACGTGACTCACCGGCAGTGGCGGTTCTCGGGCGTCGCACCGTCCCAGGAACCTTCGTCGTGGTCGACGTCCTCGACCACGACTTCGAAGCAACCGGTATCGAGGTGACGGAAGCGGTGGGCAGCGCTGCCGTCGTCGTCCGTCGTCACCCTGACCCGTTCGGTCAGCTCGCCATCTCGCATGAGGCGGTACCGGACCTCGGCGCCGGCCAGGGGCGTCTCACCGGCCTCGACCCCCAAGGAGACGTCCATGTTCGGGCGCCCCCGGTCCGCGAAACGGACGTCGGCGACGCGGGTCAGCGTCGAGTCGACATCCTCGCCGTCCTCGTCACCCGGAGGGTCCTGGGGGTCCTCGCCGTCCTCTCCGTCATCGTCGCCCACAGCGTCCTCGCCGTCCTCGTCACCCGGAGCGTCGTCGGTATCTTCCTCACCCGAGGGATCCTGGGCATCCCGCTCGTCTGCCTCCGAGGTCCGCAGGATCGTGCCGGAGTGGCTCTCGAGGCGAACGGACGTCCGCTCGACGCCGTCGGGATCCACATAGGCGCGGTCGAGCTGCACCGTTCGCGCGGTTTCCGTGGGGTTCACGAGAACCTTCCCCTGACTGAAATCACGCCGGTAGACGTCTTCAAATGCCTCGTAGGCTCCGACAGGTTCACCGACATCGATCGACCAAAGGTCGTTCCCCACCGTCGGATCCTCGTCACGGCCATAGCTGAACGCGAAGTAGTTGCTTCCGTCGTCGGCGAGCATGAATGATGCCAGGGCGAATCGGTGCCAGGCCTCTTTCTGCGCTCGGGACCCATCGGTCCACACCTTCGTCGAGACCATGACGGTCTTGCCACGCGCCACCGCGTCGGCGACCAGCTCCACGTCACGCAGCCAGGCACTCTTCGGGCGGTGACTGGAGATCCCCTGCGAAGGGGCACGAAGCCAGATCTCGGCGAGGGCGCCGTCGGCGACCTCCAGGAGGTCACTGGTCGGGGCGACCCCACGGAAGTACTCGTTCCCGTACCCCAGGCCGTTCACCAACACTGGACTGGGTGCCGCCGTCGCCTGCAGCTGTTCCGTGAGCGCGGTGGTGGCCGTCATCCATTCCTGCCGGGTCCAGGCCCGTCCCGTCCGAGGATTGATCGGCTCGGCAGAGAGCGACGGAAGCCAGATGGCACCTGGCCCGAGGTTGTCGACGAAGCATCCGTCGTACCCACTGAAGCTCATGAAGTCGAGACAGGTCTGGGCTCTGTCCTCGACCCATCCCGGATTGGCCGGATCCATGAGCCAGATGCCCCAGTTGTTCGAAATCTTGTTTCCATCGGCGTCCCGCAGATACCAGCTCGGCGGGTAGGCGTCCTGCTGGTTGGCCTGCGCGAACACGCCGTTCATGTACACCGAGAGCTCGAGCTCGGGGTTGGCCCTGCGCATCGCGGGGACATGTGCCCGATAGCTGTTGCGCAGCGCGGTGATGAGTGGGAAGTTCGTCGCGGCCTCAACGGCCTCTTCCTCGGTCCAGACGTGGGTGCGGGACTCCTGCTCGATGGCCCATGGCTGGACACTTCCCCACCCGTTGTCGGCTTCCCAGGCGTCCCCTGAGCCATTGTGAGGCTCCACGGCCACGCGAAGGGTGTAGTCGGAGGCGCCCTCACGGGCCGAGATGCCGAGCGTCCACTCCCCGGGCTCGACCTCGTACTCAATGATCTCTGGTCGGGCCGATGACGACGCCGACCACTGCACCCAGCTGCCGGAGGGATCGCGCAGGCCGAGATTCAGATCCGCCGAGGTCGTGGTCCAGTCGAGCGTGGCGGTCACGGTCGAGGGATCCGAGATCTGGACCCGGTGCGCCGCCCAACTGTTCGAGGCTGCGTCCACCCGGCCCGTGAATGTGTGGTCGGCGGCATCGGCCGGGGCGGCTGCGGTGACGAGGTAGGCGGCGAGCATCCCCATGATCGCAAGGAACGCGGCAGTAGCTCGAACGGCACGAGGAGCGGCGATCGGGGGCTCGGCGCTTGCCGGGTCACGTGGAAGATCGGGGGGCGGGGGGGCTTGCGAACTCAGGTCGAACCGGTGCATGGAAACCGTCCTTGGAGACTGGAAGCCGGCATCCCCTTTCAAGCGACGCGCTTGCTGCCTGGCTCCACCCGTGCCGTCGGACGGCCATCGGGCATCATTGAGACAAACCGGGCGAAATCGGCCATGACGCACGACGGCGCTCCATGCGCGCACATTCGTGCCCGATCGGCGCGTCCGCGCCCGCCGGCGCGAGCGGCTGCCGCGCGCTTGGCTCCTTCACACGCAGTGAGCCGCCGGCAGTTCGCCCGTCAGATCGAGGCCTCGTTCCGCGGCCCGTCGCCGGCAGCCGCCTGGCTCACCAGACCCGCCACGTAGACGGCGAGTTGCGTGCGGTTGCGGACGCCGATCTTTCCGAGGATCGATGAGACGTAATTGCGGACCGTCTTCTCGGCGAGCTTCAGTTCCGCGGCGATCTCGCGGTTCGTACGGCCTTCGGCCACGAAGTGCAGGATGCGACGCTCATGTGGGGTCAGGGTGAGCAGCAGGCCGTTGAACGCTTCCTGCGGGAGGATTCGGGCTCGGAGCCTGTCCAATTGCGCGGGGTCGATCAGCGACTCCCCAGCCGCAGCACGGCGAACGGCGGAGACGATTTCCGGACCACCGGCGTTCTTGGGCAGGTACCCGACGGCGCCGGCGAGAACGGACTTGAGGAATGCATCCTCACTGCTGAACGCCGTGAACATCAGGCAGGCCACGGATGGCTCGCAACTACGCACGTGGCGTGCGACTTCGATACCGCTCCCGTCGGGCAAGCGGACGTCGAGGATCGCGACATCGGGGACGGATCGGAGCAGTCCCTCCGTGGCCTCACGCGCGGTCGAGGCCTCACCGACAACGTCGATGTCCCCAGCAGCCGCCAGCCCCGCCTTCACACCCTCACGAACAACCTGATGATCGTCGAGCACGAACACACGAACTCGCCCCATGGTCCGACCGTCCCTCTGCCGCACCGGCGGCACCTGCAAGCAGATCCCCTGAGGCGACAGTACACCGACCGAGGTCCGCCGGCGGTCGCAGCCGGGACGACGGCCGCGTTTCGCCCTGGCCAGAGAACTGGGAGGACACCTGACCCCCCCTTCCCGTCGAGCGCACGGGTGTACTGATCCTGCCGCAGCGAACGGCACCGTGGGTCCGGACGATCCGGGCACTGGTCGGTTCGGACGAATGATGGGCCAGCGTGCACGACGGGCGGCAGCGAGATCTACGGGTCACCCCGGGAGCATCTGCGGCCCGGGGCGGCCGCACCGGGACAACCAGAGGGCAGGGGCGCATATGCGTGAGGAATTCGCACCATGGCAGACGAAGCGCCGTCGCGCAGAACCCGTTGAGGGCAGCAATACGACCGAGCGGTCGGTCTGGAACTCGCCCCTCCTGCACCGATTGCCGGAGGAAGATCTCAGGGCCCTGTTGGATGCCTGCCGGGCAGTGAACGTACCCCGAGACCAACGGTTGTTGTCGGCCGGTGACGACGCGGTCGTACTCGTGGCTCGCGGAGCCGCCAAGTCCCACATGACCACGAGATCCGGCGAACAGGTGATCACGGCACTGCTAGGTCCCGGCGATGCCTGGGGGTTTGGAGCACCACTGGGCTACCGCCGGGCAGGGACGCACCTGACGGCGATCCAGGATATCGACGCACTGGCCGTCCCCGGACCCGAGCTACGCAACCTCCTGGTTGCGCGACCTGCGGTGACGGCGAACTGCCTGAGAACCGTCGGCCGCCAGCTCGCCTTGTCCCAGGCCGAGGCCCTACGATTCGCCGGCACCTCCACCCGCGAGCGCGTTACGGGCCGTGTCCTGGATCTGGCACTGGAGTGGGGAGAATCCGATGGCGACCGGGTGGTCGTGACCCTGCCGTTGACACAGGACGAGTTGGCGGCGTGGGCGGCGTCATCGCGTGAGTCGACGGCCAAGGTCCTTCACGGGCTGAGGAACGCGGGCATCGTCCTCACCGGGCGTCGCTCCCTGGTCGTGCTGGACCTACCGAGACTGCAGGACCGCTGCCGCGACCGGGCCACGTCCCTCGAACCGCACGACCTGCTGGTGCAGCTCGCCTGACCGTGCGCGGCCCAGCATGGCGTGGGGTTACGTCGGCTGGGGCTCGCCCTCCGGCTCCCCCGGCGTTGGCGCAACCGAACCGACGCCCCAAAGCCCACCATCCATGGGCAACGGGCCTCCTGCGGCCGAGAGGGTGAGCCGGCCCTCCTGATGCCGCGTGACCGTCATCCCTCGAAATCCCCTGAGCAGAACGACGAGGACGGTCCGGGCCATGAGGGTGACATCGAGACCGATCGACCAACTCCGCACGTACAGGAGATCGAGCCGCCGGTACAGATCGAAACTCGGCAGATCCCTGGCCTCAACCTGCCAGAGTCCGGTGAGCCCTGGCTTGACGCTCAGCCGGGCCGACAGCTCCACATCGAATTCGGCAACCTCTTCCGGCAGCGCCGGCCGAGGTCCGACCATGCTCATCGTGCCTTCCAGCACGTTCAACAGCTGCGGCAACTCGTCGATGCTGGTCGCTCGCAGGACCCGGCCGAGTCGGCTCACCCTGGGATCGTGTTCGAGCTTGAACAGCGGTCCATCACGTTGGTTCTCATCTGCCAACTCCGACCGCGCCTGGTCGGCACCCACGTGCATGGTGCGCAGCTTGAGCACGGTGAAGAGCTCTCCGTCGTGGCCGACCCGTTCCTGCCGGAAGAGCACGGGAGATCCGTCGGCGAGTCGGATGAACAGCACGGCTACGAGCAAGATTGGGCTCGTCAGAATGAGCAGGCTCGTCGCGACGATGAGGTCCAGAGCACGTTTGGTCATGCGCTCGCGCG
Source organism: Nitriliruptoraceae bacterium (assembly GCA_007130695.1). GTDB lineage: Bacteria > Actinomycetota > Nitriliruptoria > Nitriliruptorales > Nitriliruptoraceae > SKLC01. Next base: position 23,293 of record SLRZ01000232.1, on the reverse strand, counting down.
CCCCCAGCCCGACCGGTCCGACGTGGAGAAACGTCTCGTCTACGGCCGACGAAAGGGTGATTCTTCGTCGGTCAACGCCGCGGAGGCCACTGAATACGTGTGCATGCAAATTTGCCTCGCTGAGTGCCCGGACCGCGGGATTTAGCTGTCCGTTGAGGCTCGACGCGTCGAGCACCGCTCCAGACGCCCTCGATGCCGCCAGTGCGGGGAGCAGGTCGTCGGGTGTCCCACGCCAAACGAACCGCTCGGTGGCGCAAGCCGCGTCAGCAGGAGCGAGGATTCCACAGACCTCGAAACCGAGGACCGGATTGTCTGCAAGAAAGTCGGCGATGCTCACGGTCGAGGCTGTGTCACCACCCATGACCAGCACCGGGGTTCGGAAGGCTCCGGTGGCTCGCTGGCCCAGGAGCCACTCTCGCAGGACCCCCCGCTCGATCACCAGGAGGAAGAACCAGGTCGCGGTCCCAATAACGATCGCGCGGACGGTCTCGCCGGGTTGGTGCTGCAGGCGCGGCAGCACTGCGAGACCAAAGAGCATCGACAACATCACCGCGGTCCGAGCGGAGCGCGAGATCTCGATGGCCCGAACCTGACAGATGCGCCGTCGATAGAGACCGTTGGCCGAGAGCATCAACACGCCCACCGGCAGGACGAGGATCAACTCGATGGCCGTTGAGGCGAGGTGGCCGCCATCGAGCAGCGGACCCCGTACCAGGGTCATCGCCACGAACCACCCCGTGGCGACGACCACCAGGTCGAGCACCACCAGGATGCTGCGCAGGGACCGAGTTCGAGGCGCCGGCCCCGCCGAAGGCGGCCTCGGTGCGGCCGCAGGAAGAGCCCCCGCGTTGCCGCTGTCGGACCGGCCGGCCGAGAGGCTTTCATCGGGCGACGGTCCGCGGCTGCTCCGTTTCCTGGGAGGTTCAGCGACACCCGGCCCTCGGTGGCCGTCGCGCGGCGTGCACTTTCCGCCCGGGTCCTTCTGCATCGGCTTCATACTCCACGTCAAGCTCGCCCGGTTACCTCCTCTGATATTGCGCTGGGGTCGCGAAACCGTCCATGCAATCCTCACCGGTCGGTCTGTGCCAAGTTCCACGGCCGTGCCGGGTGGGCCCACAGCCACCGACAGCAGCCCGGGAATGGTTCACGGGCCGGCGAAACGGGCGCGTGTTGCGCCCGGTTCGGTCCCGGTGCCTCGGGCCTTGTCGGACCACACGGTCACGGCGTGCATTCCGGCATGGAATGCCCATCGCAGCTGCCCCATGATCGCAGCAGGCCGACCGAGGAGCGGGAACGCCCCATCCCGTTACCGGATCGGCTATGCAAGGCGCCTGCGGCGAAATCTTTCCCCGGATTTAGCCGCGGGCGCACGACGCCCGCGGCTCTCGTGCCGCGGGCGTCGGCATACCCACTGCTCGCGTGATAGACGACAGCCGCGCATTCCCGTCGCAAGCCGGGCTGGCTTCGCCGCCGCCCCCGGACGAGCCTCACGCCGACAGGAGGCGCGAGGTCGGAAACGAATTTCGTTCCTGCCCACTCGAAGGGCGTCACGGATCGTCGATCCGGATGGACGCTTCACCGGCCAGCGTGCGGATGGGCCAGGGGATCGTCATGCCGGCCTCCTCCAGCGCCCGCTTACAGGTGGACAGGACCCGGTCCCGGACGTGGCGCACCTCGCGAATCGTCGGTTGGGTCCAGTAGGCGAGCTCGAAGTCGACGCTGGAGTCGGCCAATTCGATCAGCAGCACCTCGCAGGGTGGCTGGTCGAGCACCCCTACGACGCTCTCGAGGGCCTGCTGGAGCACCGCCCGCGCCTGGTCGTGGTCGTCGCGGTAGTCGACCCCGATGGTCAACCGGGTCCGGCGCGGCCCCAGGCGGGTGAGGTTGATGATGGGCTCGGTGAACACCATCGAGTTGGGGACCAGGACCAGTTCACCGTCAAAGTCGCGCAGGCGGGTCACGCGCAGGTCGATGTCCTCCACGGTCCCCTGGTAGGTGTGGGTCTCGATCTGGTCACCGCGCCGGAAGGGTTTGCGGATCAGGATCAGGATGCCGGCGACGAAGTTCTCCAGGATGTTCTGCAGGGCGAAGGCCAGCGCCAGGCCCGCCAGCCCCAGACCCGCGAGCACCGCGCCCACCTGCACCCCGGCGACCGACAGGGCGAGCAGCACGACCAGCAGCACCAGGACGGCCCGAAGGAGGTTGCCCACCAGCCGTTGCGCAGCGTGCTCGGCACGGGAGCGCTCGAAACCGCGGTCGACCGCCTTGACGACGGCGGCGACGAGGAGCAGGCCGACGACCAGCACCACGAGCCCGAGCAGGATCAGCGGCAGGCGCACCACGAAGTCGCGCACGAGTGCGGCGGCGGCCTCGCGGACCAGTTCGAGCAGTTCGCCGGGATCGCTGACCGGCTCGAGGTCGAAGATGGACTCGTCCAGCGACCGGTCCTCGACCTCCTCGACCACCTCGACGCTCCCGCTCGGCGGGCACCGAACCTAGCGGCACGGTCAGCCGGAGGAAGGCGCCCGAACGCACATTCGGTCAGGGCGGGTAGATTGGCGGATGCCCCCAGCCCGCGTGGTCGGGGTGTTCGGACCACCGACCCGGCTGGCCTACGGTGGACGGTCGACCCGGGTGGGGCGCAGACCCGGCGTGAACCGAGCAGGCGAGAGGAACGACGTGACCAAGACCGAGTACAGCGCCAAGAGCATCAGCGTCCTCAAGGGCCTGGAGGGCGTCCGTCGCCGTCCGGCGATGTACATCGGCTCGACCGACACCCGTGGCCTGCACCATCTGGTCTGGGAGGTGGTGGACAACGCGGTCGACGAGCACCTGGCCGGTCACGCCCGACGGATCACGGTCCGACTGCGCGACGACGACGGCTGCGAGGTCACCGACGACGGGCGGGGCATCCCCACCGACGTCCACCCCACCGAGGGTCTGCCCGCCGTGGAACTGGCCCTGACCACCCTGCACGCGGGCGGCAAGTTCGACCAGCAGTCCTACGCCGTGTCCGGCGGACTTCACGGCGTGGGCGTTTCCGTGGTCAACGCCCTGTCGACCCGGACCGAGGTGGAGGTCAGCCGGGACGGCACCCGCCACACGATCGCCTTCGAACGCGGCCCCCGCGCCGAGGATCTCGCCGCGGCGGGCAAGACGAAGGCCACCGGCACGCTCGTGCGCTTCTGGCCCGACCCGGAGGTCTTCGAGACCACCACCCTGGACTACGACCGGATCGCCGAACGGCTGCGCGAGACCGCCCTTTTGAACCAGGGGCTCGAGATCACCCTGGTCGACGAGCGCGACGAGCGCTCGGAGACCTTCCGGTTCAAGAACGGACTGCAGGACTTCGTCGACGAACTGCTGCACGGCAAGGAGGCGCTGGCCCCGACCGTCGAGGTCCGTGACGAAGGCGAATACGACGGGCACACCGTCGCCCTCGACGTCGCCTTCACCTGGACCGACGGGTTCCACGACGACCGGATCCGCAGCTACGTCAACATCGTGCGGACCGCGGACGGCGGAACGCACGAGGAGGGCTTCCGTCGGGCGCTGACCTCCACGCTCAACAAGTTCGGCCGGGACTCCGGCGCGCTGCTGAAGAAGGACCCCAACCTCACCGGCGACGACGTCCGTGAGGGGCTCGTCGCGGTCCTGTCGGTCAAGCTGCCCGACCCGCAGTTCGAGGGCCAGACCAAGGGCCGGTTGGGCTCCACGATCGCGCGCGGCTACGTCGAGCAGGTCGTCTCGGATGCGCTGACGGCGTGGCTCGCGAAACACAAGGCCAAGGGCAAGCAGATCATCAAGCGGGCGGCGGTCGCGGCCAAGGCACGCCAGGCCGCCAAGGCCGCCCGGGAACTCACCCGCCGGAAGGGCCTGCTCGACAGCAACTCCGCGGGCCTGCCCGGCAAGCTCGCCGACTGCACGTCGCGGGACCCGAGCGAGACCGAGCTCTACGTCGTCGAGGGCGACTCGGCGGGTGGTTCGTCGAAGGCCGCGCGTGACCGCCACACCCAGGCGATCCTGCCGCTGCGGGGCAAGGTCCTCAACGTCGAGAAGGCACAGATGCAGCGGGTGCTGGAGAACGCCGAGATCCAGGCCCTGGTCAAGGCCATCGGTACCGGTGTCGGCGACGCCTACGACCACGGCCGGCTGCGTTACGACAAGATCGTGCTGATGGCCGACGCGGACGTCGACGGCGGCCACATCACCACACTCTTGCTGACGTTCTTCTACCGGATGACGCCCAAGCTGATCGAGGACGGGCACCTGTTCCTCGCCCAGCCCCCGCTGTACCAGCTGTCCAAGTCGGGCAAGGTCGCCTACGCGATGTCCGACGCCGAGCGCGACCAGCTGTTGAAGACGGAGTTCAAGCGCAACGCCAAGGTCGAGATCCAGCGGTTCAAGGGGCTCGGCGAGATGGACGCCGAACAGCTGTGGGTCACCACGATGGATCCCAACCGCCGGACCCTGCTGCGGATCAACATCGAGGACGCCGCCCGGGCCGACGAGCTGTTCGTGCTGCTGATGGGCAACCAGACCGACCCACGACGTGACTGGATCGTCTCCAACGCGAAGTTCGTGGAGAACGTCGACGTCTGACATCCGGTCGGACGTGCGTGCCGGTCGAGACCCGCCGGCACGACACGGCCCCGCCCCGCGACACCCCACGATCTGCAATCCCCCGAGGTGGTCATGGCCAAGACGAAACAGCCCACGCTGAGCACCGGGCAGATCCTCGACGTCTCGCTCGAGGACCGCATGGAGCAGTCGTTCCTCGACTACTCGATGTCGGTCATCGTCGGCCGCGCCCTGCCGGACGTCCGTGACGGGCTCAAGCCGGTCCAGCGACGGATCCTGTACTCGATGTACGAGTCGGGCCTGCACCCCGACCGCCCCTACCGCAAGTGCGCTTCGGCCGTGGGTGAGGTCATGAAGACCTACCACCCGCACGGTGACAGCTCGATCTACGACGCGCTGGTGCGAATGGCCCAGGACTTCGCCACGCGTGAACCGCTCGTCGACGGCCACGGCAACTTCGGCTCGGTCGACGGCGACCCGCCGGCGGCCATGCGCTACACCGAGGCCCGCCTCTCCCCCCTGGCCATGGAACTGCTGGCCGGCATCGACGAGGACACCGTCGACGAGGTGGAGAACTACGACGGCTACGACACCGAGCCCGTCGTGCTGCCGGCCCGCTTCCCGAACCTGCTCGTCAACGGCGCGGCCGGCATCGCGGTCGGGATGGCGACCAACATCCCTCCGCACAACCTCGGCGAGGTGATCGACGCCTGCCAGCACCTGCTCACCCACCCCGAGGCCAGCGTCGAGGACCTGCTGCGCTTCGTTCCCGCACCGGACTTCCCCACCGGAGCGCGCATCATCGACAGCGCCTCGATCCGTGAGGCCTACCGCACCGGGCGCGGCGCGGTGCCCGTCGAGGCGGTCGCCTCCACCGAGATGCGCACCGGCAACCTGCCTCGCATCGTGGTCACCGAGATCCCCTACCAGGTCAACAAGTCGGCGCTGCTCGAGCGCATCGCCGACCTGGTCGCCAACCGGAAGCTCGAGGCGATCCGCGACCTCCGGGACGAGTCGTCGCGCGACGGCATGCGCATCGTCATCGAACTCAAGCGCGGCGAGGACCCCGCCCAGGTGCTGGCCCGGCTGTACAAGCTCACCGACCTGCGCATGAACTTCAACGTCAACTGTGTGGCGTTGGTCGACGGAGCCCCACGGACCCTCGGTCTGCGCGAGGCGCTCGTGCACTACCTCGCCCACCAGCGCGAGGTCCTGACCCGTCGCACCCAGCACCGCCTGACCAAGGCACGCGACCGGGCACATCTCGTCGAGGGGCTGCTCACGGCGCTGGACCATCTCGACGAGGTCATCGCCCTGATCCGGGCCAGCGAGTCCGCGTCGGTCGCCAAGCAGGGGCTGATGGAACGCTTCGAGATGAGTGAGGTGCAGGCACAGGCCGTGCTCGACATGCAGCTGCGGCGGCTGGCCGCGCTCGAACGCGCGGCGCTCGAGGACGAGTACCAGCAGCTGCAGGCCACGATCGCCGACCTCGAGACGATCCTGGGTGACCCGGCGGTGCTCGACCAGCTGCTCGCCGACGAGCTCGCAGAGATCAAGCGGGTCCACGCCACCCCCCGTCGGTCGCGGATCGTCGCCGAGGGAATTTCCGAGGAGGACCTGCTCGCCGGCGGGTCGCAGGCCGGGTTCGAGGCACAGCCCGTCACGGTGATGATCACCCGGGGCGGGTACGCCAGGCCACTCACCCAGCGACGCGCCACCCCCGCACACAAACATCCCCACGATCCGGTGGTGGCCGTGGTCCGCTGCACCACCGACGACGTACTGCTGCTCGTCGATGCGCAGGGCACCGGCTACCGCCTCCCGGTCGGCGACGTGCCGGTCGTCAAGGCCAACCAGCGTGGCACGCACGTCGCGGGCGTCGTCGGCGGCGGCCCGGACGAACCGCTCGTCGGGGCCGTGCCGCTGTCCGGCGACGAGGGGCTCACGCTGGTGACCGCGTCCCGTGCCGGGCAGGTCAAGCGCACCAACCTCGCCGAGTATGCCGAAGCGAAACAGCGGACCCTGCAGGCGGCCGGCTGCAAGGCCGGCGACGAACTGGTGGCCACCACCCTCTGCCGGGACGAGGACCATCTGCTGGTCGCCAACAGCGGCGGGCTCATCGCCCGGTTCCCCGCGGACGAGGCCCGCCCGATGGGGCGCAGCGCCACGGGCGTGGCGGGGATGAAGGTGGGCGACGGTCAGCGCGTGGTCGCACTCACCGCGGTGCCCGGCGGTGCCGACGACGGTGACGTGGTGACTCTCGGCGCCGACGGCACGGTCAAGCGCAGCCCGTTGGACGAGTACCCGGCGAAGGGGCGGGGCGGCAAGGGCGTTGGCACCGGCGTCGACGAGTTGCTGTGGTGTGGCGTGGCCGCCGATCTCCACGTCGGTGGGCCACAGCCACAGGTCCTGCGGCCCGTCGACCTCCCCGAGACCAGGCGCATGGGCCGTGGGACGACACTGCAGGCCCAACCTTCGGGCCCGGTGGTCGCCGAGACCGGCGGGCCAGCCTGACCGTCTGAGGGCTGGCCAGCCGGCGCCGCGATCAGTTCTCGAAGTCCTCCGCGTCGTCGAGCCACTGCAGCCACCAGGGTGCATGCTCTTCGATGCAGGCCTCCTCGTCGCCGGTCTCCTCGATGCAGGCGTCGACAGCCTCGAAATCTCCAACCAGGCCCTGGAAGAACAGGACCGGCAGGACCGTGGACGCAACCCCCAACAGGATCGCCACGATTCCGGAGATGATGCCCGTGATGGCCATGCCGGCACCATTGGCGATCTTCTTGGCCCTCCCGCGGCCGAAGACGCCGAGCAGTAGGGCGACGAACCCGCCCACGACACCCAACAACCCGATGAAGGGGATCCACGCGATCGCGAGGGAGAGCAACCCGACGATCAGGGCCGCCAGGGCGATCCCGTTCGACTGCCCGCTGGCAGCAGCGGGCTGCTGTGCCGGGAAACCACCGGGCTGTAGCGCCGGGTAGCCACCCGGCTGCGCCGGCGGCGGACCCTGGTTCGGTGACGGCTGCTGGGTGGAGACCGGCGCCGCGGGCTCCTGCTGTGCCGTCTCCCCCGGCTGCGGGTGCGCGGCCGGCTGTTGCGGGTTCGGAGGTTGCTGCTGCTCGGAGGCCGGCTGCGCCGGGATCGACCTGTCCGTGGCGCCGGCTGCGGGGTCCCCCGGCGGGACGCCCTCCCCGGCGGGAACGGCAGTCGATGCCACCCCGTCGGCGCCGGCGCTCGAGGACTCGGTACCCGTGCCCGGCATCCCACCGGTGTCTGCGACCGCACCGCCGACCGCCGAAGTCGAATCCGATCCGGGCAGTGGGTCTCGACCGACCTGCCCGTGGTTGGCGACGTGCTCCGTCCAGACGGTCCCGTCCCAGTAGCGGTGCTGGTGACGGCCGGTCGGATCCGGGTGCCATGCGGCGGGAATAGTCATCGCGCGTCCGTTCGGTGGCGGCGCAGGGGGTGCCGCCGGTTGTTTGCCCCAGACCCAAGCTAGCTGCCTTGGACCGACGGGCGAGGGATCCGTCAGCACCGTCAACGTGGATCACTTCGAAGCTCCACCCCGGGGGCCGTCCGGGTCCAGAGGGACGCTGCCGTCGGTGCGGTGCAACTCGTCGTGGACCGTGAGCAACTGTTCCTCGAACGGGGCCGCACCCGGATCGACGACGTCGAGGCCGGCGAGGTGCCGGGTCACGGGCCCACCCGAACGGTCGAACGACCGGGCGCGGGAGATCACCTCGACCATCTCGGCGTCCAGCCGACGGTGCTGGGCCAGGTGCTCGGTCCAGTCGTGGACCGTGAAGATCTCCGTGATCCGGTGCGGGTGCGAGGCATCACGGAACACCGACCACCGGTAGGCACCTGACCGCAGCCGCTGGCGACGCAGCTCACGCAGCACGGCGAAGAACGGCTCGACGTCGTCGGGGTCGATCTCCCAGGTCGTGACCACCAGCACCGGCGTGCCGGCCACGTGGTGTTCGTGGTCGGGCACGATCCAGTCCTCGGGCGCCGTTGGCTCCTCGATGCCACCGAGCACCGGCAGCCGCAACCGGAGGGTGGCGAGCCCCAGCACCAGCGCACCTGCGGCGAAGATCGCGACGGCCGCGCCGGCGCCGAGGACCTCCGCGAGGGCACCGCTCAGAAACGCCCCCACCGGCTGGAGACCGACGGCCAGCACGAACAGGCTCACCACCCGGCCACGGACCCACCTCGGAGCCAGCAACTGCACCGAGGCGTTCAGGGTCGTCATCGTCCAGACCCAGGAGAGTCCGGCCAGGGTGATGGCCGCGCCCGCCAGCGCCGGCACGGTCAGCAGACCGAAGCCGATCGCGCCGAGGGAGAACAGCACGATCGAAGCCGGCAGCATCAGCCGGCCGGCGGGCAGTCGCACCCGCTCGCGGGTCAGGGCACCGGCCAGCGCGCCCGCCCCGAAGAGCCCGTAGAGCACCCCGAATCCGACACCCCCGAGGCCGAGGTCGTCAGCGACGACGCTGGGCAGCAAGGCCTGCAGGCTCGCCGCGGTGAGCGAGAACAGGGCGGTCACCGCGAGCAGGATCCGGATCGGCTGTGTGAACCGCGCGTAGCGCACCCCCGCGGCCGCCGATCGCCACATGCCCGGACGGCGCTCGGTGCCGACATCCTCACGGGGAAACGACAGCAGCACGCCCATGACGACGAGGTAGGAGACGGCGTTGGCGCCGAACGCCGCCGAGGCGAGACCGACGGCGACCAGCGCACCACCGATCGCCGGCCCGAGCGAACGGGCGACGTTGAACGCCGCCGAGTTCAGCGTGATCGCCTGGGCCCTCAACGGGGCGGCGACGAGGTCGGGCACCAGGGTCTGGAACGCGGGAAGAGCGATGGCCGAACCGATGCCGAGCAGGAACGTCAGGCCGAGCAACGAGACCGGGTCGATGAGGTCGAGCGCCGTCAGGACCGCGAGCGCGGCGACGGCCACGGCGCTGATGCCCTGGCCGACCAGCAACAGGGTCCGCCGGTCCAGGACGTCGGTCAGGGCGCCGGCCGGCACCACCAGCAGCAACCGTGGGAGCAGGAGTGCGGTCGTCACCAGGGCGACCAACAGCGGCGAGCCGGTCAACTGCAGCATCAACCACGGCCCCGCGGTCAGCTGGAGGAAGGTCCCCACGTGGGAGACCGTGGCGGCGGCCCAGATGCGCCGGTACTCGGGAACCGCCAACGGCGCGAACGTCGAGACCGGTCGGTCCCCGCCCCTGGCGGCTCCGCTCGCCTCGGCCACATCGTCTCCTGGTCTCACTGCGGTGTGACGCCACGCTAGGCGCGTGCCCCTCCCCCGGCACCGGTACCGGACACTCGGCGAACGGCCGGGGCCGTCATCGCGAACAGCCGGCCGCCCGGGCAATAGCCTCACCGGGACGATCCCCCTCCCGAGGACGAGACCGTGTCCGATCCCGACCAGTTGCTGACCGGCGAGATCCGTGCCACCACGCGGCGGGCCAGCGGCAGCGTGCTCTGGTTCAGCGGCGAGAAGGGCTACGGCTTCATCCAACCGGACGACGGCGGCGAGGACGTCTTCGTCCGCCATTCCTCCATCGACGCGAGCGGCTTCCGTACCCTGCGTGAGGGCGAGCAGGTCACCTTCGAACGTGGCGACGACGGCCGGGGCCCCCGGGCGCTGCAGGTGCGCCCCGCCTGAACCCCAGCCCCGCGGCGGAGGACCGAGGGTCGCGGTCAGCGCTCCCGGCACCTCGACGGGGGCGGGCGTGGGGGCGCCCCGACTGGTTCAGCCGGACCGGGCCGCAGTGAGGACCGCCGTCGCCACCCGGTCGGCCTCCCGACCCAGTGCGTCCTGTTGTCGACCGAGGTCGCCCTGCCGGTCGGCACGCAGATCCACGTAGACCTTGACCTTCGGCTCCGTCCCCGAGGGCCGCACCAGGGCCCGGCCACCCTCCAGGTCGAGTTCGACGATGGGCGAGGGCGGACGCCAGGCCACCTCCCCCGACCCACGCCGATGGTCACGTATGCCGGTGAGCCTGCGGCCGCCGACGTCGGCGACGTCCAGGCCCGCGAGCGTGTCGAGCAGGGCCCCCGCTGCCGCTGGCCCGCCGGTGGCCCCCAGCGGCCGGCTGACCTGGCGGCTCACCCACAGGCCGTCGCGCTGGTAGAGCTCCTCGAGTCGCTGGTCGACGCTCTGCCCCCGTCCCGCCAGTTCCCGCACGAGATCCGCGGTCACGACCCCGGCCGCGATGCCGTCCTTGTCGCGCACCACGTCAGCGACGACGTAGCCCAGGGCCTCCTCGTAGCCGAAGACGAACTCCCGCTGCTCCTGCCGGGCCACCTCTGCGCCGGCACGGCAGATCCACTTGAACCCGGTGAGGGTCGGCTCGTAGCGGGCACCGTGGGACGCCGCGACGTCCGCCAGCATCGGCGAGGAGACCACCGTCGATACCACCAGCGGCCGGCGGCCGGCATGGTGTCGCAGCAGGTGGTCCGCGAGCAGGACCCCGAGCTGGTTGCCGCTCAGCGGTCGGTGCCGGCCATCGGGACCGGGAACCGCCAGCGCCAACCGGTCCGCGTCCGGGTCGTTGGCCAGCACGAGGTCGGCCTGCACGTCGTCACCCAGGCGCAGCACCTCGTGCAGGGTCCCGGGTTCCTCGGGGTTGGGAAAGGCCAGGGTGGGAAAGTCACCGTCGGGCTCGGCCTGGGAGGCGACGACGTGGACGTCGGCGTAGCCGGCCCGGGCCAGCGCGCGGGCGAGCAGGTTCCACCCCACCCCGTGCAGCGGGGTGTAGGCGATCCGCTGGTCGGGGCCGGCGACGGTGGGGCGGACGGCGGCGATCTCGGCCAGGTAGGCCTCCGCCAGGGCGGCGTCGTAGTCGTGGACCACCCCGGAGGTGTCGGGATCCACCCAGGGGATCGCGTTCGCCGGCCCGGCCGCCTGGGACGCCGCGGCGATCTCGAGGTCCACCGGCGGAACGATCTGGCGCGCGTCGGCGCCGTAGACCTTGTAGCCGTTGTCGGCCGGCGGGTTGTGGCTGGCCGTGACCACGATCGCGGCGGCGGCCTCGTCCCGGCGGGCCGCGAAGGCCGCCAGGGGGGTGGGGACCGGTTCGACGAAGCGGCGCACGGGCAGGCCTGCGGCGGCCAGCACCCCCGCGGTGGCGTGGGCGAAGCGGGCGGAGTCGGGCCGGGCGTCGTAGCCCACCACCACCGGGCGTCCGCTGCCGACGGTGGCCAGCACCTGTTCGGCGAGCCCACGGGTGGTGCGCATCACCGTCGCCTGGTTCATCCGGGCGGGACCGGGCCCGACCGGCCCCCGCAACCCGGCGGTCCCGAACGAGAGGGCGGGGTGCAGCGCGGCTCGCAGTTCCGCGGTGTCGCCGGCGTCCACCGCCTGGAGCAGCCGGCCCCGGGTCAGGGGGTCGGGGTCACCGGCGATCCACTCCAGGGCGCGCTCACGCAGACCCTCCGGACCGTACCCATCGTCGTCGACCATGGGATGCAGCGTAGGAGCGACCCGCCCCACATCGCCCGGGACCTCGACCGGCACCGGAGGCCGGGCCCGTCAGCGAGGTCCGACCGGGTCGGCGAGCGCTTCGTCGATCGCGGCCCGTGCCATCCGTCGCAACTGGATGCGACGGTGCTCACGGTCGAGGACCTGCGGGTGGCGGGCCGCCGAGTCGAGCAGCCCATGGACCGCCAGAGCGGCCGACCGTGCCTCCTCATCCCCGAGCCCCGGGGCCAGCCCGCGGAAGACCCCGGCCCACGCCGCGACGTACCTCGACTGCTTGCGCAGGGCCGAGGAACGACTGCGGCCGGGCAGATGACGCAGTTCACGGACCAGCAGCACGAGGGCGGTGGGCTCTTCGATCGCCATGGCCACGTGGGCGTCCAGCAGGACCTCCAGCGCCGCCTCGGAGCTGTCGGCCGCCGCCGCGTCGCGCAGTGCGGGCTTGAGCCGTTCCCACAACCGGTCGGTGACCGCCGAGAGCACCGCGTCCTTCGAGGGGAAGTGGCGGTAGACGCCGGGCCCGGAGATGCCCGCGCGCTCGCCGATGTCGTCGATGCTCGTGCCGTGGAACCCGCGTTCGAGGAACAGGGTCGCGGCCGCGTCGACGACAGCCTGCCGCCGGCGGCGCCCACGTGACGTGGACGCCGCCGGGACGGGCGCGGCGGTCAAAGGCCGAGCACGTCCGCCAGCACGCGCCGGTGCTGGTGCGGACTTCCCAGCAGGAGCCGGCTGGCCTTGGAGCGCTTGAAGTACAGGTGGGCGTCGTGCTCCCAGGTGAACCCGATGCCGCCGTAGATCTGGATCGCCTCACCCGCGATGTGCTCGAAGGTCTCCGAGGCGTACGCCTTGGCCATCGGTGCCGCGATCGCGATCTCGTCGGTGTCCTCCGCTGCGAGCGCACGCTGGGCATGCATCACCGCGGAGGTGGACGACTCGAGCTCGACCATCAGGTCGGCGATGCGGTGCTTGATCGCCTGGAAGGAGCCGATCGCGCGGCCGAACTGCATGCGGGTGCGGGCGAACTCGGTGACGTCCTCGTGCACGTACCGCGACGCTCCCGACTGCTCGGAGGCGATGGCCACCAGCCCGGCGGTCAGCGCCCGGTGCAGCGCCTCGGTCCCGGCAGCACCGGACAGCTTCGCGTCGCCGTCGACCGACACCCCGTCGAGGTGCACCGTGGCCATGGGCCGGGTGAGGTCGAGGACGTCGAGCTTCTCGCGTCGGACACCGTCCGTGTCGGCCGGCACGACGAACAGCTCGATGCCACCGTCGGTCGTGGCCGCGACGACCAGCGTGTCGGCGGTGAGCCCGTCGAGCACGTAGCCGGCGGTGCCGGACAGTTCGAAGCCGCTGTCGGAGGAGGTCGCCGCGACGCCGGGGTCGGCGTCGAGACGGCCGGTCTCGTTCAGGTGGGCCAGCGTGGCGCGCTGCTCACCGGAGGCAATTCCGGGCAGGTACGCGGCCTTCTGGTCGTCGCTCCCACCGGCCAGGATCGCCGTGGTCGCCAGCACCGCCGAGGAGAGGTAGGGCACGGGCAGCAGGGCCCGGCCGAGCTCCTCGAGCACGATGCCCGCCTCGACGAACGTCGAGCCGGAGCCCCCGTACTCCTCGGGGACCAGCAGCCCGACCAGACCCATCTGGGCGAGCTCCTTGTAGGCCGCCTCGTCGACGGCCTCGTCGGTCATCATCAGTTCGCGGACACGTTCGCTGCCGCCCCGGGCCTCGAGGACCTGGCGGGCGGAGGAGCGCAGCATCTGCTGCTCCTCGGTGACCGTGAATGTCGGGTTGGTCGTCATGTTGACGCTCCTCTCAGCTGCGCGGGACCTCGCGCCACGGGACGTTCTTGTCGACGCGGGGCTCGCCGGGCAGGCCCAGGACCCGCTCGCCGAGGATGTTCTTCATGATCTCGCTGGTGCCACCCTCGATGGAGTTGGCCCGCGAGCGCAGGAAGGTCTTGTGCGGGTTGCCGGAACGCATCGCGCTCATCGACGGGCGACTGAACTCGTAGCCGCCGGGGAAGGTCATCCCCTCGGCCTCCATGAGGTCCATCGTGAAGGAACTGATCTTCTTGTTGAGGTCGGCCCAGTGCAGCTTCGTGGTCGAGCCCTCGGGGCCGGGGGTGCCCTGGCGACGTGACTCGCCGGCGCGGATCGATGTCAGGCGCAGGGATTCGGCCTCGATCCAGAAGCTGATGAGCTCATCACGCAGCACCGGGTCGTCGTGTCCGTGGCTCTTCCAGACCTCGACCGCCTCGCCGATGGTGCCCGACTCGCGGGGGGAGACCTGACCGCCGATGGCGACCCGCTCGTTCATCAGCGTGGTCATCGACACCGACCAGCCCTGACCGACCTCGCCGACCCGCATGTGGTCGGGGATGCGGGCGTCGTCGAAGTAGACCTCGTTGAACTCGGCCTCACCGGTGATCTGGTACAGCGGCCGGACCTCGACGCCATCGGCCTCCATGTCGACCAGGAAGTAGGTCAGCCCGGCGTGCTTGGGGACGTCCGGGTCGGTACGCGCGACCAGCAGGCCCCACTTGGCCAGGTGCGCCAGGGTGGTCCAGACCTTCTGCCCGTTGATGATCCAGGTGTCACCCTCCTGGACCGCCGACGTCGCCAGACCGGCGAGGTCGGAACCGGCGCCCGGCTCCGAGAAGAGCTGGCACCAGATCTCCTCGGCCTGGAACATCGGCCGTAGGAGTTCCTGCTGTTCCTCGGTGCCGTGCTGCACCAGCGTCGCGGCACCCATACCGATGCCGATGACGTTGATGGCCCGGTTGCGCACCGAACCGCCCTCGGCCATGACCCGCTCGTTGACGAGGGTCTGGTGCCGTGGGCTCACGCCCAGGCCGCCCTTGCCCTCGGGGAAATTCACCCAGGCCAGGCCGGCGTCGAACTGGGCGCCCCAGAACTCCGCCTCCTCGGTCTGCTCCGGAGGATGGTCCTTGAGGAGTGCCTCGAGGCGCTCCTCGACCAACTCACGCTCGTTGTCTGCTCCCACTTTGCGCCACCGCCCTTGTCAGCTGGACTTTGTGAACGATCACTCACATCCTAGGTGGCCCCGGTCGGGGTTGCACGAATCCGTGGGCCCGAATTTCCGGCCGGCGTACCATCGAACCCCGATGGGACTGCTGCACGCGCGACTCGACGCCGGAGAGACCCTCGTCCTCGACGGGGGTCTGGCGACGTCCCTGGAGGCCGCCGGCCTGCCGTTGCCGGGGCCGCTGTGGTCCGCGCGGGCGCTGCTGGAGGCACCGGACCTCGTCCGCGACGCGCACGCCGCGTTCGCCGGTGCGGGCGCCGAGGTCCTGCTGACGGCCAGCTACCAGCTCTCGCGGCGCGGCCTGCAGGCGGCCGGCCTCGATCCCTCGTTGGCCCCGACGCTCTTCGCCCGTGCCGTGGCACTGGCCCGCGAGGCCGGGCGCGACGCCCACCCACGGCCCCTGGTCGCGGGCTCGCTCGGGCCCTACGGCGCCGCACTGGCGGACGGCTCGGAGTACACCGGCCGCTACGACATCGGACGCGGGGCACTGCGGGATTTCCACGCTCCCCGCGTCGAGGGCCTCGTCGACGCGGGCGCCGACCTGCTGGCCGTCGAGACGGTCCCGGGGGGCGAGGAGGTGCAGGTGATCGCGGACCTGCTGGCGGATGCGGGGCGGCACGCCTGGGTGTCGGTGACCGTGGCCGGCGACGGCACCCGGACGCCGGTGGGCGAGCCGCTGCTCGAGGCGCTGGGCCCCGCCGCCGCGGTGGACGAGATCGTCGCGGTCGGGGTCAACTGCGTGCCCGACGAACTGGTCGTACCGGCGTTGGAGCACCTGGCCCCCCTGGGCGTTCCCCTGCTCGCCAAGCCGAACGCCGGCGCGCGCTGGGACCCGGTGGGCCAGGTCTGGCGGCCGGTGCGCACGCCGGTCGATCCCCGCCCCTGGCTGTCGGCGGGGGCACGACTGGTCGGCGGCTGCTGCGGCACCGCCCCGGCGGACGTGGCCGCGCTCGCCACGGCGGTCGGCCGTCCCCGGGCGGGACACGACGGCGAGGCGGACGGTCCCGGGCCAGGGTGAGCGGCGCACCGCGTGGCGTTCAGGGGGTCGCCGGCGGGTAGGCGTGGCGGAAGGTCAGGCTGATGCGGGGGCCGGCCCGGACCACCTTCGGCACCGCGTGGCGCCACGTGCGCTGGCAGGTCCCCCCCATCACGAGCAGGTCACCGTGCCCGAGGTCGAAGCCCCGTCCACTGCCGCCGTCACGCGGGCGGAGCCGGAACCGGCGTGGCTCGCCGAGCGAGAGAATCGCGATCACCGCCACATCCCGGTCGCGGGCGATCCGGTCCCCGTGCCAGGCCACCGAGTCCCGACCGTCGCGGTACAGGTTCGATCCGAGCCGCTCGAAGCGGACGCCGTAGTGATGCGAGAGGACGTCCGCCACCTCACGTAACGGCGTGAGCCCGCCAGCGAGGTCGTCGACGTGCCGGTGGTCGGTCAGGCGTGGCTGGTCGAACTCCTGTCCGTGGAGGCGTTCCCGACGCTGCCGCCACTCCATCGCGTGCACGACCCGGTCGAACCACTCGTCCGCCCCGGGCAGCCAGCGCGGAGCGTGGTCGACCCAGGCGCCGTCGCCGAGGTGCTCCCGGCACAGGGCCGCCGGCGAGGGCGGCCACGCCACCGCTGTCCCCATCGCGGGGCCGTCCAGCAGCGACGCCTGCCAGCGCATCGTGTCCATACCACGAGTGTATCGAACGTCTGTTCCCTTGCGGGACTCCCCGCACCGTCCGGGGTCCCGCGACTACGGTCGGGACCCCCGAGCGACGAGGACGAGACGATGGCGGCACTGACGGACCAGGTCGCGCTGGTCACCGGCTCCACCAGCGGGATCGGACGGGCGATCGCCCGACGGCTCGCCGACGAGGGCGCCCACCTGGTGATCAACTCGGTGCGTTCGGTGGAGGAGGGCGAGGCCTTCTCGGCCTCCCTGCCGTCGGCGATCTACGTCCAGGGCGATGTGGCCGACCCACAGGCGGCGCGCTCGCTCGTGGCCCGGGCCACCGAGGCCTGGGACCGGCTCGACATCGTCGTCAACAACGCCGGGACCACCCAGCGCATCCCGCACAGCGACCTCGACGCGGTCGACGCGGAGTTGTTCCGCCACACCCTCGACGTGAACGTCGTCGGTCCCTGGAACGTCACCCAGGCGGCGGCGCCCCACCTCCAGGATGGCGACGGCGGGCAGGTCGTCAACATCTCGTCCCTGGCGGGGGTGCGTCCCACGGGCAGCTCGATCCCCTACGCGACCTCGAAGGCCGCCCTGAACCATCTCACCCGCCTGCTCGCAAACGTGCTGGGCCCGCAGGTGCGCGTCAACGCCATCGCGCCCGGCCTCATCGCCACCCCGTGGACGGAGGACTGGCAGGACCTGCATCGGGCGGTGGAACAGCGGGCCCCCCTGCAGCAGGTGGGCACACCGGAGCAGATCGCCGAGGTGTGCTTCGGCCTGGTGACCTCCTCCTACGTCACCGGCGAGGTGATCGTCGCCGACGGCGGCATCCACCTGCGGTGACCGGCCCCGGCGTCCCCAGGTGGTCGCCAGCCTCTCATCGCCGACACCTGCTGGCCCAGGTCAAACCGAGTCCGCGGGCGTCTCGACGGGCCCGGGGAGTGACCCCGGTCGGGGCCGGCCGATCGGACGGGGTGGCCACTCGGGGCCCCGACCACGTCAGTAGTGTGAGACGGGTTCCCACCGCCCGCGTTCGACGGAAAGAGTGCGCTCCATGGCCGCCGCGTCCGACCAATCGTTCGACCCCGACAAGGGCTATGTCGCCCTGCTCGGGTGGAGCCTCAACGCCGTCGAGGCGGCGGCGACCTTCGACCGACGCTACGTGGTGGTGGCCCCCGAGTGGGCCGAGGAGTACTGCGAGCAGCACGACATCCCCTACCTGCCGTGGAACTTCGAGCGACTCAACGACCGCTCCTTCGAGATCGCGACCACCCTGAAGGACATGGGGGTCGACGTCGCGATCCCGCTGTTCGAGGAGACCGTGGAGTGGGCGGGGGCGATCAACTCGGTGCTGATGGACAAGCCCCGCCTGTTCGGCCAGGCGATGCTGCTGCGCGACAAGGCCCTGATGAAGCGCCGGGCCCAGCTCGGCGGTATCCGGGTCGGCATCTTCGAGGAGGCCCACGACCGCGACGACGTGATCCGCTTCCTCAAGCGGGTGAACCAGACGCTACTCAAGCTCGACGGTGACCCCAACGACCCCATCCACCTCAAGGCCTTCGACCAGGCCGGGTGTCTCGGCCACCGCGTGATCCGAACCCCCGACGAGGTCGACCTGATCCCGGACGACGAGTTCCCGGTGCTGATGGAATCCCACCTCGACGGGTGGGAGTTCGCCGTCGAGGCCTGGATCCACGACGGCAAGATCCGTTTCCTCAACATCTCCGAGTACGTGACGCTGGGCTACTCGGTGTTCGTGCCGGCGACCCCGGAACTCGAGCACTACCGGGACAAGATCACCGCCGAGATCGAGAAGCTGATCAAGGCCTTCGACATCGAGTTCGGCTTCATCCACCCCGAGTACTTCGTCACCAGCGACGGCACCATGTACTTCGGTGAGGTCGCCTACCGGCCGCCCGGCTTCAAGGTCTTCGAACTGCTCGAGCGCTGCTACGGGTTCAACGCCTACCAGGGCATGATCATGGCCTTCGACCCGCACACGACCGAGGAGGAGATCGAGTCCTTCTTCCCCACCGAGGTCGTCGACGCCAAGGGCCACGCGGGCTGCTTCGGTGTGTATCCGCGGCGCCGTGTGGTCAGTCGCCTCGAACTCCCCGAGGAGACCGAGGACCACCCCTACTTCGAGACCCACGAGCTGACCGCGCCGATGGAGGAGACGGTCACCAAACGCACCGCCTTCGGCACCCACTGGGGCCTGGTGTACTTCTTCGGGGAGGATCCCCACACCCTGCGAGACCTGCTGGCGCGCCAGGAGGAGCTCGACTTCTACGTGTGAGGGGCTCCCCCCACCGTCCACGTGCCAGGCAAGGACCGACGTGCACAACTCCGACGACGTCAGCGGCGAGTCCGCCGACCTCCAACGGCTCACCGGCCGGCTCGACCACGCCCTCGAACGGCTGGCCGAGGCCCCGGCCTTCGCCAAGCCCGGCAAGGTCCGCCCGGTGCTCGACACCGCGAAGCGGGTGCTCCTCCTCGACGACGGGCCCGCGGCCCTCGAGCGACGGGCGGCGGCGCTGGAGCACTCGGGCCTGTTCATCGGGACCGACTGGGAACACCCGGAGCTGCTGGACCCGGCCCTGAGCCCCAACACGTTGACCGGCGGGGACGCCGACGCGGTGCTGCTCGAGGTCATGAGCGAGCTGCGCCTGGTGGCGGTCTCCACGGGCGAGCTCCAACACCCGTCCCTGACGGCCGACCGTGCGCGGCGCCATCTCACCGAGGTGCTCGCGCTCAACCTCACGCTGCTGTTCGGCGGCCCGAACGAGGCCGAACGGGAGCGGCAGGGCCGGCTGGCGACCGTGAGCCGCACGGTGTTGCGCCACGTCGCCGACCGCATCGGCTACGAGCACGTGCTCGGACAGCTCGTCGAGGAGATCTGGCGCATCCTGCTGCAGCGCCCGATCCAGGTCGACGCCGTCAAACGCATGATCACCCAGATCGCCGTCTACCGCGACGACCCGGAGATCGACCTCGGCAGCGGCAGCGGCGCCGACCGTCTGATCTCGGCCCTCTACGGCACCACCCAGGGGTGCCGCGAGGATCCCGGCACCGACGTCTACCGCGAACGGCTCGCCTCCCTCGACCGCACCGGCCTGCAGGTGGAGGCGTCGGGCTTCGCCCGCGCGATGCACGACACGGGCCTGGTCTCCCCCTACCACGCCGTGCTCGTCGACGAGATGCTCGCCCACGACGACCACCTGCTCTCCGAGGCACTGGGCCTGACCATCACGGGCCGCGACAGCCTGCTGCGCAACCGCGAACTCGTCCACCGGCTCATCGCGGAGGCCGTCCACCCGCCCACCGCCCAGGCGGTCTACGGGCTGGCCCTGCTGCTCGAGCGCGGGGTGCTGCACCAGCCGGCGATCGCCCCGGCCCTGTGGCGCCAGCTGCGCCTCCCGTTGGCGCCCGCCGCCGAGGAGCGCCTGCTCGCCGCGTTCGGCGACACCCCCTCCCCCCGCGCCTGGCTGCTGTCGGGCGTGCTGAGCATGCTCGGCCAGCCGCTCGGCGTGGGCCAGGGCAACAACCCGACCTGCCAGTCGGCCCGGGCGCTGTCGATGTGGGCGCACAACGACCCGGACTACCTCCTCGACGTCCTCGCCGGGGCCGCCCGCGACGACGAGGTGGTCGTGCACTTCGAGGGCGAGCCCATCTCCTCGGCGGACATCACCTCGGGCGTGGCGACGAGCACCCCCATCGACCTCGACCCGGTGTCGCTGGTGACGGTCCCCCACCTCGACCGGATCTACGCGGAGATGGGACGGCGCTGCATCGGTCGCGAGGGCGACCCCCACCGGTGGGTCAACCCCGAGTTCCACGGGTGGTGGGCCTGGCGCGGCTTCCGCATCGCCGTCGACGTCGCCACCGGGAAGCTGACCGACCTCGAGGGCTTCGTCCGCGACTTCTACGCGACCTACCACCCCGCCTACAACGGCGACCAGCCCCTGATCTACCCCCAGCCCGCCGGGGTGGCGGCGACCGACACCGCAGCGCGCTTCGTCGGTTGGCACGCCATCACCCTGCTGCGGGTCGCCCGCGACCCCGAGGGAGTGATGCGCTTCTACTTCTTCAACCCCAACAACGACGGCGGCCAGGACTGGGGCGACGGGGCCCTGGTCAGCACCGCCGAGCGCGGCGAGCGCTTCGGCGAGTCCTCACTGCCGTTCGAGCAGCTCGCCTCGCGGATCTACATCTTCCACTTCAACCCCCTCGAGGAGGGGGAGCCGTCCCTGGTGGAGCCCGACGAGGTGGGGCGCGTCGTCGAGCTCGTGCACCGCAGCTGGGGGGCCGACCGGATCCCGCCGACGGACCCGTCGGCCGGCGAAGCCACCGGGACGCCGAGCTGACGGCCGGCGAGTGCGTCGCCGCCCGCAGGCGCCCTGGCCGGCGGTCAGCGCCCCGGAAAACACCAAATCCCGGCGCTCTGGCCGGGATTTGCGGTGGAGCGGATGACGAGATTCGAACTCGCGACCTCCACCTTGGCAAGGTGGCGCTCTAGCCAACTGAGCTACATCCGCGCGTGCAGTCGCGAAAGGTAACCCGTCGCCCCACCCCGGGCAAACCACGACGGGCGTGGGGCGGGTTCCCGGGAGCCGGCACGCTGCCGAGACCCCGTCAGCCGGTCGAGCCGAAGCCGCCCTGACCCCGCGCGGTGTCGTCCAGTGCCTCCACCTCGACGACCAGGGCGTACCCCACGCGTTGGAGCAGTAGCTGGGCAACCCGGTCGCCGGCCGCGAGCTCGACCGTCTCGGTGCCGAGGTTGACGAGCAGGACCTGCACCTCGCCCCGGTAGCCCGCGTCGACCGTTCCCGGCGCGTTCGCCACGGTCAGTCCGTGGCGTCGCGCCAACCCGGAACGCGGATGCACCAGGCCCACCCATCCGTGGGGGATCGCCACGGCCAGACCGGTCCTCGCGGCCGTCCGCTCACCGGGCGCGAGGGAGAGGTCCTCGAGGGTCGCGAGGTCGAGACCCGCGTCGCCGGCGTGCGCGTACGCCGGCAGGACCGCCCGCTCGTCCAGGCGGCGCACCCGCAGCTCCAGCTCCCCCACCGCCACTCCTCCTCCTGGCTTTCGACCGGCCCGGCCTCGTTCGTCGTCCCACCCCCCGGTCCCGGTGGGCTCACCCGGCCGAGACGGCCTGCGAACGCTCGCGGGACGCCTCGGCGTGCTCGCACAGCTCCTCGAGCCCGGCCCGGAGCAGCCCGGCGACCCGCCCCACGTCCGGCAGCGCCGCGTAGTCGGCCGTCACCCCGACGTTGAGCTGCCCGTCGGTCGAGATCAGCCCCACGGAATAGGACTGGTTCGCGGCCAGCGGCGTGAAGGGGTAGGCGCCCTGCAGCCGCGACCCGAGGCAGTAGACGGGCACCTGCGGACCGGGGACGTTGGTCACCAGGAAGTTGAACAGCCGTCCCCGGGCGCCGACCCGGGCCGCCATCGCGTGCAGGGTCGGCGGCGCGAACCCGGTGAGCTCGACCAGGAAGCCGGCACCGACCGCGTGGTGGCTGGTCTTGACCTCCGCCATGGCGTCGTGACAGACGTGCAACCGCTCGACCGGATCCATCTCGAACATGGGCAGGTCCACGAAGGCGGCGATCACCCGGTTGCCCAGGGCGTGCTCCTCCGACGCCGACCGGGTGCTGACCGGCACCATCGCCCGCAGCCACAGGCCATCGGTACGCACCCCGCGCCCGCGCAGGTAGCGGCCCGTCGCGTCCGCCACGAGGGCGAGGACGACGTCGTTGACCGTCGTGCGGAACGTGTCCTTGATGCGCTTGACGTCGTCCAGCGGCAGCTGTTCGAGCACCAGCCGCCGGTGTGGCCCGGGGGCGGCGTTGAGCATCGACCTCGGCGGCGGGCGCGCCACACTCTCGCGCGTCACCGAGGCCACGCCCCGTCCCAGGTCAACCGCCCGGCGCGCGACCGCCCACGGCGCGCTGGCGGCGCGCCGTGCCGAGGCGACCAGTGCGCCCGGGGTGGCCGCCAGGTGCGTGGCGGTCCCCACGGCGAGCGCGGCCTGCGACGGGGCCGGGGCCGGGTCCCAGGGTTCGGGGTCCGGCAGTTCGTCGCCGCCGTCCGGCGACAGGTCGAGGAGCACCGTGGCGATGTCCATCCCCGCGAGCCCGTCGATCAGGGCGTGGTGGCTCTTGGCCAGCAGGGCGAAACGTCCCTCCTCGAGACCTTCGATGCAGTACAGCTCCCACAGGGGCCGTTCGCGGTCGAGCTGGCGCGACAGGATCCGCGTCGCGTAGTCGGTGAGCTGATCCATGGTGCCCGGACGCGGCAGCGACGCGTGGCGCAGATGAAAGGACAGGTCGAAGTCATGGTCGTCGATCCACACCGGATTGCCGAGCCCCAGCGGCGGCTCGATCAGGCGCTGCCGGTAGCGCGGCACGAGGTGCAGCCGCGAGCGCACCAGCTGCACGAACCGGGAGTAGTCGAAGCTCCCCGATGCGGGAGGGTCGAAGACGAACAGCGTGCCCAGATGCATGTGCAGCGT
>SLRZ01000152.1 GCA_007130695.1 Nitriliruptoraceae bacterium | reverse complement strand
CGAAGAGCGAGCCTGACCGCGCTGGCGCGCTACGGCACCGCCGACGAGGTCGCGGCCACCGTCGCTCACCTGGCAGGGCCGGGAGGCGCCTACATCACCCGGCAGCGCCATCTCCTTGGACGGCGGCTACGCGGCCTGAGCGGCGCAGGGAGGTACGAGAGCATGGCGTGGCTGCTGCTCGGCGTCGCTGGGCTGTTAGAGGTGGTGTGGGCTCTCGCCCTCAAGGACGCTCAGGGCTTCACTCGGCTCGGACCAAGCCTGGTCGCCATCACCGCCGCGATGGCGAGCTTCGGGCTGCTCGGCGCAGCACTGCGAACGGTCCCGACCGGCGTCGCCTACGTCGCTTGGGTCGGGATCGGCGCCGTCGGTGTCACGCTCGCAGGCATCCTGCTGCTCGGTGAGACGCCAGCGCCCCGAAGCTGCTGTGCGCCGGCTTGATCGTCATCGGCGTCGCGGGCCTGCACCTCACCTCCGGGTGAGCCGTCCCCAGCTCTTCCGCCGACAGGACACCAAGCCGGGGCGGCGGCGCCGGGGCCGACCGGTACGCAGGCCGAGGACCGCCGGCCATGCGAGCCCTCGGCCGCGCTGACCGAGACGGGCGACGTGGGGCCGTCGCCTGGTCTCAGGGCGGGTCGAGGTGGACGTGCTGCCCGTCCTCGTGGTCGGCCTCGAGGGCCTCACTGTGGGCGAGCAGTTCGGCGAAGTCGGCCGCCGCGCCGCGCATGAGCAGCTCGATGGCGTTCCAGGACTCCTCGTCGGTGAGGTGTTCGCGGGCGAAGAGGGCGCGGTAGTACACGAAGGATGCGACCAGGTCGAGCAGTTGCTCGAGGTCGGCGTCGCGGCGCAGGTCGCCACGTTCGGCCGCGCGCGCGAGCGTGCGACCGACGGAGCGACGGGCCGGCTCGATGACGGTGTCGAGGTAGCGACCGCGCAGCACGGGGTCGGCAGTGCAGTCGACGTACAGCGCGCTCAGAACCTCTGGCCGTAGCGTCCGGTAGGCGGCAAGGAAGACGTTGAAGCTCTCGCCGACGTCGCACAACGTGCACCCGGTGTCGGGCGGTTCAGGGACGGCGAGGCGTGTCGCGATGGCGGCCAGTGCCAGCTCGGGACGTCCCGCCCACCGGCGGTAGAAGGCGGGCCGCGTGGTCCCCGCCCGTCGCGTGACCTCCTCGATCGAGAGTTCTGTGTACCCCCGCTCGCTGAGGATCTCGAGGGTGGCGTCGAGCACCGCCCGATCGATGTCCGGGTCCCGGGGGCGGCCACCCGTACCACGCTTCGCGGTGCGTTCGGAGTTTGACATGGGAGGATCGTACCTTCTAGGTTCCGTTACACACATCTTTGTAATGGAATGGAGCAGGCCGCATGGCTACGAGTAGTTGGACCGCCTCGGTTGCGTTGGGCGATCCCCCCGAGGAGGTGCGAGCCGGTCGCCCGTCGTCGCCGGTCCGGACCCTGCTCATGACGGCGAGCATCCGCACGGACCGCTTCGGTCCGGTGCCTGCGGCGTGGGTAGCGGACCACGCGCGCCAGCGGGCGGATCTCGATCTCGAGACCGTCGACCTCGCGCAGGCGTCCCTGCCGTTCGTGCTATCCGGCAACGACCCGGATGAGCCGCTCCCCACGTCGGTCACGACCCTGGGTAGCCGTCTCGCCGCGGCGGAGGCCGTGGTCGTCGTTACGCCGGTCTACAACCGCGGCTACCCCGCATCCCTCAAGAACGCCATCGACTGGTTCGACCACGAGTGGGCGCGGACCCCGGTCGGGTTCGTCTCCTACGGGGGCCGTACCGGTGGTGTCGAGGCGGTCGAACAGCTGCGACCGATCTTCGTCGAGCTACGGACGATGACGATCCGGCCGGTTCTGAGCTTCCCGAACTTCTGGAACTGCTTCGACGCGCACGGACGACCCGTAGACCCCGACGGTGCCGCACGTGCCGCCGACGCATTCTTCGACGAGCTCGTGTGGTGGGCGTTGACGATGCGCCAGGCCCGTGCGGAGGTCTCCCAGTGAGCGGAAACGACACTCCTCCCCCGGTCGCTGCCCCCGTGCCAGCCTCCCGGCGCGCGTGGTTCGGGCTCGCGCTGCTCCTACTGCCGATGCTGGCGCTAGCGACCGACCTGACGGTCCTGTTCTTCGCGCTGCCGACGCTCAGCTCGGACCTGCAGCCGACCTCCACCCAGGCGCTGTGGATCGTGCACGCCTACGGGTTCCTGATCGCGGGCTTCCTGGTGACGATGGGCCGGCTCGGCGACCGGGTCGGGCCACGTCGGCTGCTGTTGAGCGGCGCGATCGCGTTCGCGGCCCTGTCCACCGCCGCCGCGTTCTCCGGCAGCGCCGAGATGCTGATCGGCGTCCGGGCGGCTCTCGGCGTCGCCGGGGCCACGTTGATGCCCTCGCTGTTCTCGCTGCTGCGCCTGATGTTCGCCGACGAACGGCAACGAAGGTTGGCGATCGCGATCATGTTCAGCGCCTTCTCGGCCGGTGGCGCGATCGGGCCCCTGCTGGGCGGTGCGCTGCTCGAGCACTTCTGGTGGGGATCGGTCTTCCTGGTCAACGTCCCACCGATGCTGCTGCTCGCCGTCCTCGGACCCTGGTTGCTGCCCGAACGTCGCGAAGCCGGCCCCGCCCGGCTGGACGTCGTGAGCGTGGCCCTGTCGGTGACCGGCATGCTCGCCATCGTCTTCGGACTCCAGGAGCTCGCCGCTGGCTCGGAGACGGGTGGTTCAACGGGGTCCTACCTCGCCATCGTCGCCGTCGGGACGATCATCTTGTGGGCGTTCGTGCGCCGTCAGCACCGCCACCCGAGCCCGCTGTTCGATCTTGCGTTGCTGGCTGACCGGCGGATCGGCGTCTCGCTCGCGGCCCTGCTGTTGGTCGGCATCGGCGTGGTCGGCACGTTCTTCCTGTTCACCCAGCATCTGCAGTGGGTGGAACAGCTGTCCCCGCTCCGCGCGGGCGTGTGGACGTTGCCCTACATCGCCTTGAACATCGCCGGCGCGATGCTGGCGCCGGCATCGACGGCGAAGTGGCGACCCGCGACCGTTGTCGCCGCCGGGCTGGTCGTCGCCGCGTCCGGGGCGGCCGCGCTGGTCGTGGTCGTCGGGGTCGGCGGGTCGCTGTCGTGGCTGGTCGCGGCCGTCGCGTTGTCCGCCTTCGGTCACGGGGCAGCCATGGCGCTGGTCAGCGACCTCATCATCTCGAGCGCCCCCGAGGACCGCACCGGTTCGGCTGCCGCCGCGCAGGAGGTTGGCGGCGAACTCGGCGCCGCGCTCGGCATCGCCGCGGGTGGCGCGATCGGCCTCGCGGTGTACCGGGCGGCCCTACCCGGCGCGACTCCCGCATCGGTACCCGTCGCCGGGCGCGCGGAGGCGACGTCCAGCATCCACGATGGGTTGCGCGTGGAGGAGGACTACCCGGGCCTGCTCGAGGCCGTCCACGAAGCGATCAGCCTCGGCCTGCAGACCTACGCGGGCGTGACCGTCGTGATCGTGGGGACAGCCGCAGCGCTCGTGACGGTGATGCTGGCCCGCCACGGTGAGCAAGCCTCGACCGGCACGCCGACGCCGAGTGGTGGAGATGACTCCGCGGGCGGAATGCCCCTCGGCGAGGCAGCCAACCGCTCACGGTCGTGACCGCGACGAACGCGTCCTCGGTGAACCCGGACTCAGCGGTCAGATGGGGTCGTCGGGTCCTGACCTCATCCCAGCCATGTGAACACGCAACGGGCGAAAGGAACCCCATGTCCACCTCAACCCGGTCACGGAAACGGACGTGGCTCGCCCTCGGAGCAGGTGTCGGATTGATCGGCCTGTCGTGGTGGGGCCTGGCGCGGCGTCGCGCCATCCGCCAGGTCAGCCCGACCGTGCTATCGGCCCTGGATCACCGGTCAACGGTGATAGCAAGACGGTAGAGATCGCCCGTACCCGCACGTCCCTGAAGTCTGCGTTGGCTGCCGGGTCTGTGCTGTTGCCCTGGCCGCACTTGCACGGTTATACTCTCCGGTATGACTCATAAGGTAGGCCCGAAAGGGCAAGT
>SLRZ01000176.1 GCA_007130695.1 Nitriliruptoraceae bacterium | reverse complement strand
GGGTCGCGCCGGGTCGCGCCGGGTCGCGCCGGGTCGCGCCGGGTCGCGCCGGGTCGCGCCGGGTCGCGCCGGGTCGCGCCGGGTCGGGTGCACCGGCCCGTAGGCTCGCGCCCTACGTGGAGGAAAGGCGCGGTGTGGACCTGCTCGGCCTGTTGACGGTCGTGGTCGTGCTCGGCCTGCTCATCTGGGTGGGCATGGGCGTGTCGACCGCGACCCTGCTGCGACGGGCGGAGGTACCGGCGGGTCGCGCGTGGGCGCTGTCCCTGCTGGCGTGGCCCGTGGTGCTGTTCCGCATCCGCCGGCTCGACCCCTGACGCGGAACGGGGCCGCGCCGGTCAGCTTGAGAGGAGCTCGGCGATCCGGTCGATGCCCTCGGCGAGGTCGTCGTCGCCCAAGGCGTACGACAGCCGCGCGTAGCCCGCCAGCCCGAAGGCCTCACCGGGAACGAGCGCAACCTTGGCCTCCTCGAGCAGGACGTCGGCCAGGTCCAGGGTCGTGTCCACCCGCCGGCCGGCGATCTCCCGGCCGAGGATGCCCTCGAAGCTCGGGTAGACGTAGAAGGCCCCCTCGGGCTCGACGACGTCGACCCCCTCGATCGCCGAGAGCTTGTCGACGGCCAGCCGCCGGCGCCGGTCGAAGGCCTCACGCATCTCGGCGACCGCGCTCTGGTCGCCGGTGAGTGCCTCGATGGCGGCGACCTGGGCGACGTTGGACACGTTGGAGGTCACCTGGCTCTGCAGCTTGCCGATGCCCTTGGTGATCTCCTCGGGCGCGATGGACCAGCCCACGCGCCAGCCGGTCATCGCATAGGTCTTGGCGACCCCGTTTACCACGATGGTGCGTTCGGCCGCCTCAGGGACGACCACGGGCAGCGAGTGGGCGACCCGGCCTCCGTAGACCAGGTGCTCGTAGATCTCGTCGGTGATGACCCAGATGCCGTGCTCGGCGGCCCAGCGGCCGACCGCCTCGACCTCCTCGCGCGGATAGACCGCCCCGGTCGGGTTCGAGGGGGAGACGAACACGACGGCCTTCGTCTTCGAGGTGCGGTGCTGCTCGAGGACGTCGACGGAGGCCCGGAAGCCGGTCGACTTGTCGGTGGGCACCGCGACGACCTCGCCGCCGGCGAGCTGGACCTGCGCCGGATAGCTGACCCAGTACGGGGCGGGGATGAGGACCTCGTCACCCGGGTCGATCAGCGACATGAACACGTTGTACAGCGCGTGCTTGCCACCGTTGGTGACCACGACCTGGGCGGGGTCGACCTCGAGGCCGGTGTCGCGGGCCGTCTTCGTCGCGATCGCTTCGCGCAGGGCGGGCAGGCCCGTCGCGGGCGTGTAGCGGTGGTTCGCCGGGTCCGAGGCGGCACGCTGTGCCGCCTCGACCACGTTCGGCGGGGTCGGAAAGTCGGGCTCGCCCGCACCGAAGCCGATGACGGGTTCGCCGGCGGCCTTCAGCGCCTTGGCCTTGGCCGTCACGGCCAGGGTCGGAGATTCCTCCATCTCACTGATGCGCCGGGCGAGTGCCACGCGAGGTCCTGTTCGTCGTCGACGTTCTGCGCACCGAGCCTAGCGGCGGCTGTGGTCCCGCCATCCACCGTTCCCACCGCCCGATTGGCGGCACCGGGGGTCGCACGGTTGACTCACGACCTCACGCCTGTCCGGGCTGCACCTGGGCGGGCCGCCCACCCGAACGGGCTGCACACCTGGTGGGCGGCACACCCGAACGGGCCGCACGCGCGACCGGGCTGCAAGACCGACCGGGCTGCACGCCCGAACGGGCCGCACACCCGGACGGGCTGCACGACCGACCGGGTGCACGACCCGAACGGGCCGCACACTCGGCCGGGCTGCACGACCGACCGGGCTGCACGACCCGCTTTGCCGAACCCCCTCGAACCGTTCGACCCGAAGGTGCCACCGTGGCTGATCTGACGATCCCCGACGAGCTCAAGCCGGCCGACGGCCGCTTCGGCTCCGGGCCCAGCAAGGTCCGCCCCGAGGCGCTGCGGCGTCTGGCCGAGGTGGGCGACGAACTGCTCGGCACCTCGCACCGCAAGCCCCGGGTCAAGGACCAGGTCCGTCGCCTCCAGGACGGACTGGGTGAGCTGTTCTCGCTGCCGGCGGACCATGAGGTGCTGCTCACCCTCGGCGGTGCGACCGCCTTCTGGGACGCGGCCGCCTTCGGGCTGGTGGAACGTCGCGCCCGCCACTACGTGTTCGGCGAGTTCTCCTCGAAGTTCGCGAAGGCGACCGCGGCCGCGCCCTGGCTCGAGTCCCCGGAGCTGATCGAAGCCGAGTTCGGTGAGGTGCCCGGCGTGGTCCCCACCACGGACGCCGACGTGCAGGCGCTGACCCACAACGAGACCTCGACCGGCGTCATGCAACACATCGAACGGGTGGACGAGGCGTTGGTGCTCGTCGACGCGACGTCGGGGGCGGCGGGTCTGCCCTTCGACCCGAACCAGGCGGACGCCTACTACTTCAGTCTCCAGAAGGGGCTGGCCTCCGAGGGAGGACTGACGGTGGCGCTGCTCTCACCCGCCGCGGTGGAGCGCATCGAGCGAATCGCCGCCAGCGACCGCTACATCCCGACCTTCCTCGACCTGGCCACCGCGCTGGACAACAGCCGCAAGCACCAGACCTACAACACCCCGAGCGTGTCTTCGGTCTTCCTCGCCGCCGAACAGGTCGACTGGCTCAACGAGACCTTCGGTGGTCTCGAGGGGGTCGTCGAGACGCAGCGTGCCAAGGCGGACCACGTCTACGGGTGGGCCGGGCAACGCGACTGGGCGAGCCCGTTCGTCACCGACCCCGCACACCGGTCGCTGGTGATCGCGACGATCGACATCGACGAGGCGGTCAGTGCCGACGAGATCAACGCCGTCCTGCGGGCCAACGGCATTCTCGACACCGACGCCTACCGCAAGCTCGGACGCAACCAGTTGCGTATCGCCATGTTCCCTGCGGTGGACCAGTCGGACCTCGAGGCGTACACCGCCTGTGTCGACTGGGTGGTCGAGCGCCTCGGCTGACTGTCCGGGCTGCGGCAGCTCCCGCCTGCCAGGCCCCGCCGTCTGGCGTTCGGCGCCCGGCGTCCGGCGTCCGGCCTGTTCAGTCGAGGCCGAGGTCAGGCAGCGACTCCCGGTCGAACAGCACGTCCACGCCGAGGACCGTCAGGACGCCGGCGGCCACGCCCCACACCACGACCCCGCCGGAGAGCCACGCCAGGGTGCGCCGGCGTCCCGCGCCCCCGGCCATGGCGACCGCCGCCGCGACGTGCACGCCCGTGAGCAGGGGCCCGAGGACCGCGAGGCCCGGGACGCCGAAGCGCTGGAAGAGACGCTTCGCGCGCCCGCCGCGGCCCTCGGGAGGGTCTCGGTGCGCAGAATCCCGGTGCACTGCTCCCCGCGACTCAGCGCCCTGCAGTTCGGCACCCTGCCCCTCTGCGGCCTGCGGGTGTTCCGACGTCTCTCCTGAGCCGCGTAGCTCCCCGGTGTGTTGCTGCTGACGGCGGCGGAGGAACCGGTCACGCAGGTGGCCACCGGCCAGCACCACCGGGACGAGCGTGGCCAGGTTGCCGATGCTCGCGACCATGATGGTGGGCACGGTGGGTAGGCCGGCCAGGATGCCGGCCGGGACGACGAAGAGCACCTCGAGCCACGGAGTCGCCGCGGCCCCCAGGACGATCAGGTAGGCGACGAGTTCACTCATCGGCGGCGCCCCGGAGCAGTTCGTGGAGTCGCTCGCGCAGGGCGGTGGTGCCGGAACGTTCGGGCACGGGGCCGAGGCTGCCAAGCGTCCACCAGCCGTCGCAGGCGTAGCGCACGACCGCGGCGGTGGCCGGGTCGATGCCTGCGCTCTCCAGCCGGCGCTGCCACGAGATCATGCGCTCGGTGCAGCGTTCGAGGACGGCGGGGTCCGCGTCCGGGCTGGTCAGCAGAGCGGCGGCGAGGTCGGGGCGTGATACCTCGGTGTCGAAGGTCGCGTCGACGTATGCGTGGGCCCAGCCCGACGGGCGGGGGTCCTCGGCGGCACGGGCTTCGACGACCTGCTCGAAGCGGTCGATCACGTCGTCGATCACCGCGCCGAGGAGAGCCGCCTTGGTGGGGAAGTGGTACAGCAGGCCGCCCTTGCTGACCCCGGCCGCCGCCGCGGCGCGCTCGAGGGTGAGTTCACCGACACCCTGTTCGAACACGAGGGCGGCGGTCGCCTCGAGCAGGTGCGGTCGCACGCTGGGGCGGGACATCGGCAAACCTCGGCGCGAGGGTCGGGACTGGTGGCGGTGCGGAGCCCCGTGTCGGTCCTGTGTGCGGAGCCCGTGTCGGTCCGGTGTGTGGCCGGCCCGCGACCGGACGAGCCGGATCGGGACGAACACGGAATGAAGCCGGGTCGCCAACACTATACCGTCCAGACGGTACAGTAATGATCCGGCGTGCGTGTGCGCACGGCCACCCTCCACGCCCGGGGATGACCGTGGCGCCCAGCCCACCCCTTCGTTCTCGACCAGGGCCATGCCGCCGGGCCACTCGTCTCCGGAGTGCCTGGCTTCAGCCTGTGGCTTCCCGAGCCGCACACCGCTGGCCTGTACGGCCCGCCGAGCCTCACGTGGCTCTCGGACCTATGTCTCCCCGAACCCCGAGTCGCTGGCCTGTACGGCCCGCCGAGCCTCACGTGGCTCTCGGCCTCCCTGGCTTCCCGAGGACCGTATCGCGCACGTCGCCGCGCCGGTGGCCCTGGCCGCAAGCAGGCCAATCAGGCCCCTGGCCGGACGCAGACGCTCTTCAGCCCAGCTGGTCGCGCACCGCGGCCGCGGTCTGCTCGCCGAAGGCCCCCGCGAGCCGCTCGGCGAACTCCACCGTTTCGAGGTCGTACTCCTGGGTGCCGACGCTCTCGAGGACGTAGGTCGCCATCATCGAGCCGATCTGGGCACTGACCTGGCTGTCCTGCCCCCAGGCGAGGCCGGCGAGGAACCCGGCGCGGAAGGCGTCGCCCACGCCGGTGGGGTCGCGACGTGCACGCTCCGGCGCCGCCTCGACCTCCACCGCGAGCCCCTCGGAGTCCTCGATCAGGCAGCCCTTGGGCCCACGGGTGGTGATGCGCTGACCGACCCGGTCGAGCACCTCCTCGGACGACCAGCCGGTCTTGGTCTCGAGCAGGGTGCGTTCGTAGTCGTTGGTGATGAGATAGGTCGCGCCGTCTACCAGCCGGCGAACCTGCGGGCCGTCCATGCGGGCCAGCTGCTGGCCGGGGTCGGCCATGAACGGCACACCGAGCTGGCGGCATTCGGCGGTGTGGCGCAACATCGCCTCGGGGTCGTTGGGCGAGACCACGACGAGGTCGAGCTTGCCGGTCCGGTCGGCGATGGGCGCGAGCTCGATGAACCTCGCCTCCTCCATGGCGCCGGTGTAGAACGACGCCATCTGCGCCTGGTCCTCGTCGGTGGTGCACATGAACCGGGCGGTGTGGCGCAGCTCCGAGACGTGCACGCCGGAGGTGTCCACCCCGTGCCGGTTCAGCCAGGCGCGGTAGTCGGCGTTGAAGTCCTCACCGACCGCCGCCACCAGCAGCGGCCGCAGCCCCAGACGGGCCAGACCGAATGCGATGTTGGCCGCGACCCCGCCACGACGGACCTCGAGCTCGTCGACGAGGAACGACAGGCTCAGACGGTCGAGCTGGTCGGCCACCAGCTGGTCGCTGAAGCGGCCGGGGAAGGTCATGAGGTAGTCGGTGGCGATGGAGCCGGTGACGGCGATGTGCACGGGGGTCCCAAGGGTTCGGTGACGGCAGGGTGCGAAGAGACGCCGAGCCTATCCCTCGGCCACCTGGGCCCAGGGGTCGGGGCGCACCAGTTGGACCGCCACGTGTGCTCGAGGGTGCGTCAGACGGTTCGCGCCTGCCGGGACCCTGGGGCGGGTCGAGACCGTGGGCCGTGCCGCCGCGACGTGGACGGGGGCGAGACCGTGGGCCGTGCCGCCGCGACGTGTGTGGGGGCGAGACCGTGGGCCGTGCCGCCCGGACGTCGACGGCCGTCAGACCGGCCGACGGGCGCCGGGCCGCCCGGAGCGTGCGAGACCGGGGATCACTCGCGCTTGCCTCGCAGGAACCGCTCCACCTCGGCGGCGATCTCGTCACCGGACGGCAACGGGCCACCGGGCATCGGGGAGCCCTCCTCGCCGGCCTCGCGCGACTGCTCGGCGTCGTGGAGCTCCTCGAGCTGCTCGATGTGTTCGGTGACCTCTTCGGATCCCTCCGCCGCCAGGTCCAGTCGTTGACGGTTCTCCGCGATGTCCTCGTCGAGGACGCTGAGGTCGACCGGCGTCCCGAGGAACGACGAGAAGCGCTCGAGCAGGGCCCGCGAGGCAGCCGGGAACTCGCCGGCCACATAGTGGGGAACCCGTGCCCACAGGCCCAGTGTCTGCAGGCCGGCCTCGCCGAACCGGGTCTCGAGCACGACCTGGCAGGAGGCCGGGACGACCATCTGCTCGTGGGGGTTGCCCATGCGGTCGCGCAGCTCCTCGAGGTTCGAGGTGCTCACCAGCTGGATCGGCCGGGTGTGTGGCACCGGCCCGGGCACCGAGCCCAGCCCCACGTAGCGGGTGGCGTCGAGGCGCTTGGCGAGCTCGACGAGGTCGTCGCCGATGGTCTGCCACGCGAAGTCTGGTTCGCCGCCGGCGATCAGGACGATGGGTGGTCCGGCGGGCGGCTGGAGGAGGTCGACGGTCAGCTCGGGCCACTGCGGCGTGGCGAGCGCCCCCTGATCGATCGCCAGCAACGGCCGGCGGTCGCGGTAGTCGTACAGCGCGTCCGGCGGGAACTGGCCCAGCCGCCGTGTCGGGAACGCGTCGCGCAGTACCTGGGCGGCCATCGACCCGCCCGTGCCGGCGTCGGTCCAGCCATCCATCGCGACCACCACGACCGGGGAGGCCGTGGTCTCGTCGGGGATCTCGTCGAGGTGGAGAAGTCTCATGTGCTCATCGTAGGGCCGCCGGGCACCACTGCGGCTCACCTGCGCCCGGGCGTGGCAACTCGGCGCGGCCGGGGACCTGGACCACCCGTGGGCGAGGAGCCGCACGGGTGCGCCGACGGACCGTCGTGATCGGGCCGCCTCGGGTCCGCCAACGGACCGACGGGGCGGATTGCCTCTCGTCAGCCGACGTGCCGACGCAACCGCGCCTGCGCCCGCGCCCGCCCCGGGGTCCGCCGACGTGCCGACGCGACCGGGCCGTTTCGGGTCCGCCAACGTGCCGACGGGGCCAGCGCCTAGAGGTCCTGGGGACGCACCGTGCTGCGGTTGTTGTCCTTGGCCCGCTGCACCGCGCGGGCGACCATGGCGTCCACCTCGGCGTTGACGGCGTCGAGAAACTCACCCGCCATCCGCGCATCCTGCTCGCGGATCCGCTCCTTGACCTTGGATCCGACGACCAGTTGGGCCGAGCCTCCGGCCGAGGCCTTCTTCGCCGTCTTCTTCGTGGCCCCCTTCTTGGCGGCCTTCCTGGCGGTGGCCTTCTTCGCCGTCTTCTTCGTGGCCGCCTTCTTGGCGGTGGCCTTCTTCGCGGTCTTCTTGGCTGCTGCCATCGGTGTCGCGCTCCCTCGTACCGGACCACCACCCCCACGGTGGTGCTGCGCAGGACCGTAGCGGTGGAACCGCCGCGCGCCTAGCACCCCAACCGCCGACTACGGTGGCCTGCTCGCACGATGGACGAGGATTCGGGTGGCGGAACTGACCGAGCCGGTTGCGGCCTGGCTCTGCTCGGCGGACGGGCGGGCCACGGTCACGGCGGCCACCACCGACCTCGACGCAGGCGCCGAGGAACTCGCGCTCGCCAGTCGGCTACGTGCCGGAGGATTGCGCCCGGACCGTGCGACCGCCGTCCTCGGGGCCGCGACCGCCCGTCGACGCGCGCGGGACCGTTGGCCGGACGCGGACGAGTTGCTGTTCGTCCCGACCGGACTCGAGCAGGCCTCCGATCCGGACGTCGCCACGTGGCGTGCCCGCCGGCTGGTGGCTGCCGACGCCACCGCCGGGCGCCCCGTCTGGGACCTGTGTGCCGGGCTGGGGGCGGACGCCATGGCCCTGGCGGCCGCCGGTGCCGACGTCACCGCCGTCGACCTCGATCCGGGACGTCTGCGACTGCTCGAACACAACGCGGAACGACGGGGCCTGCGGATCCGGACGCTGGAGGCGGACGCCCTGGCGGTCCGTCCTCCGCCCGATGCCCTGCTCCACGCCGACCCCTCGCGTCGCACCGGTGGCCGCCGGGCACGGCGCCTCGCCGAGCACCACCCGCCCGTGGGGGAGCTGCTGGCCGTGCACGCCGACGCACCCGGGACGGGGGTGGTGCTCTCACCTGCCGTCGACCTCGACGACCCCGACCTGCCCGAGGACGCGGAGCTGGAGTTCGTGTCCGTGGACGGCGACCTCAAGGAGTCGGTCGTCTGGCTCGGCGAGCCCAGGCGGTACGGCGTCGTGGCCAGTGCGACCCTGCTGCCCGGCGGGCACCACCGCAGCCGGGGGGCCGCACGTCCGTCGCTGGAGGTGCGCGACCTCGGCACCCATCTGGTCGAGGTGGCACCGGCGGCGGTGCGGGCTCGCCTCCACGACCAGGTCGGCCTCGAGATCGGTGCCGGACGGGTCGCGCGGCGCCGGGCCCTGCTGACCGTCGATGCGCGTCCGCCGGTCTCGCCTTGGTACCGGGTGCGCCCGGTCCTGGAGATCCTGCCGGCCCGGGCCAAGGTGGTGCGGCGCTGGCTGCGGCAGTACCCGGGGGTGGCGGTCGAGATCGTGGTCCACGGTCTGGCGGCGGACCCGGGCCAGTGGTGGCGGGAGCTGGGTCGGCCTCCCCGCGGACCGCAGGGCCTGCGGGTCGAACTGATCCGCACCGACGATGGGGCCCGGGTGGCCGTGACGGACGTGCGCCCGGCGCCCTCGGCCACGCTACCGTCCTAGTTGGGACGAACCCTCGTCACTGGAAGGTACTCTTGGACCATGAGCGATTCCACGAGCAGCGCCACCGCCGTCGTCGAGGCCTACGTGCCCGAACGGCGTACTTGCACCCGATGTGAAGGCGACCAGATCCTGGTGGCCCACTTCGAGGGAATGGGCAAGTACCAGTGCGAGACCTGCGAGCTCGAGGTCGGCTTCGACCTCGCCGCAGACCCCGCCGAGTTCCTCCTCTCGCGGGGCTTTCCGGGCCAGTACACGAAGAACGTCTTCGGTACGACCCTTTCGGGAGCCGAGCGTCAGCTGCCCTGAGGTGCCGGGCACCGAGGGCGCGGCTGCACGGGCCGACCGCCGCCAAGCGCTTGGCGGCGTCGCCGGTTCCGGGCGTGCTGGACGACCTCTCGTTCGGCTGGCCTCGGGTTCCCATCCGGCCGATCGCGCCCCGCGTGACCCGCGTGGGCGGATCTCGAGCCGGGAACTGAGTCGGACCGACGCAGCTTCGTTCGGCATCTCGGGCCGGGTATTCCGTTCCGGCTCGGCGTGTTGTTCGGGCCCGGTACCGCGTTCGGGCTCGGCGTGTTGTTCGGGCCCGGTACCGCGTTCGGGCTCGGCGTCTTGCTTTGGCCGGGTCTTCCGTTCGGGCCTGGTGAATTGTTCGCGTGCCGGCGTGTCGGCTCGCTCCTGCTCCGGGGCCGCATGAGTACAGAACTGACCTGTTCGTCGTGCGGTGGGACATTCACCCCGTCCGCCGACCTGCTCGAGCGCTACCCGGGTTGGAAGCCGCGTTCGTGCCCGTCGTGTTTCCGTAAGGGACAGGGTGGGTCAGCAGCGTCCAAGGGCGGGGCCGGCCGTACTGGTGGCGGCGCTGGACGCACTGGCGCCGGCCGCAACGGCGGCAACGGTGGCAAGGGCGCCGGGCGGCGTCGGGGGAGCGGTCCACGCGGCGGCGTCGAGGAACACCTGACCCTCGCCGAGGTCCTCGAGCGCTACACCGACGGACCCGACACCGGCGTGTTCACCGACGGGGCCGCGAGCCCCAACCCCGGGCCGGGTGGCTGGGGCGCGGTGTGGGTCGTCGACGGCGAGGTGTGTGCACAGGACCACGGGCACGAGCCGCACACGACGAACAACCGCATGGAGCTCGTCGCACTGCACCGGGGCATCGAGTTGGTGCCGGAGGGGGTGGCGGCGACCGTCTACTCCGATTCGAAGCTGGTCGTGCAGAC
Source organism: Nitriliruptoraceae bacterium (assembly GCA_007130695.1). GTDB lineage: Bacteria > Actinomycetota > Nitriliruptoria > Nitriliruptorales > Nitriliruptoraceae > SKLC01. Next base: position 4,681 of record SLRZ01000176.1, on the reverse strand, counting down.
GGTCACCGAATGGGCGGCCGGCTGGGAGCGACGCGGATGGAAGCGAAAGACCGGCCCCGTGGAGAACTTGGACCTCGTGCGCCCGCTGTACGAGCTCGTGCGGTCGCGGCCCGAGATCGATGTGGTCTGGATCAAGGCCCACGCCGGCAACCGGTGGAACGAGTACGCGGACGCGCTGGCCACCGCCTACGCACGCGACGAGCTCTGAGCCCGACGCAAGCGGACCCGGGCTGCGCCGGCGGGGCAGACGTCGTACCGAGGCGCACTGGGGTCGAGGCAGCGGTCCCGGCAGTCTCTCCCGGGCCGGGCCGTCGGACCAGCGCGCAACGCCGACTCCGTGAGGTGCCGGGGGAGCGCCCCCGCAACTCATCCCCAGCCGGCCAGTCGGACCAGCGCCGTGACGCCCGCCCCGAGGAGCACCACCAGGGCGAAGGGGGCGCGCAGCGCCACCGCCACCGCGGCGACGGCGACCCCGACGACCCTGGCGTCGACGGTCATGGTGGCGCCGTCCGCGAACGTCTGGTTGGCCACCAGCGCCGCGAGTAGGGCTGCGGGGAGCAGTTCGACGACGGTCTCGATCCGCGGGGGCAGTTCACGGCCGGCGGCGGCCAGGGGCCCGGTGGCCTTCATGACCAGGGTCCCCACGGCGAGGACGGCGATCGCGATCCACATCATCGACGTCGCTCCTCGCGGGTGGCGTCCGACACGTCCGGTTCCTCGGCCGGGTCGCCCTCGCGCATCGGGTCGGCCTCGCGCTTCGGGTCGGCCTCGCGCTTCGGGTGGGCCTCGCGGGTCGGGTGGGCCTCGCGGGTCGGGTCGGCCTCGCGCGTCGGGTCGCCCTCGCGCATCGGGTCGGCCTCCAGCGCCGGGTCGGCGTGGGTCCGGTCACCGGCCGCGGGGGTGACGGCCATCGCCGCGAAGGCGCCCAGCGCCGCCGCCACGATCGGCAGGCCGGGAGGGGCGATCGGTGCGAGCCCCAGCGCGAGGGCGGCCCCGCTCACCGCCGCCACGCGGCCCTGCCGTGTCCGCAGCCAGGGTGCGAGCAGCGCGAGGAAGCCGGCCGGGAACGCGGCGTCGAGCCCGTAGGTCCCCGGGTCCCCGATGAGTGCCCCTCCGTAGGCACCGATGCCGCTCGCGCCCACCCAGCCCACCACGACCGTCCAGCCCGCGAGCCGGAACCGGCGGACCCGGTCCGCCGCATCCCGGCCGAGGGCGAGCGCGACCGACTCGTCGACCACCAGGTAGCCGTCGAGGAGGCGGCGCCGGCGGGTACCTCCGGGCAGATGGGAGGCGATCGCGAAACCGAACGCGAGATAGCGGGCGTTGACCATCAGTCCCGCCGCGGCGCCGGCCAACGGGACGCCCCCGGCGGCCAGCACCCCCACGAAGGCGAACTGTGACCCGCCGGCCAGTACGACGAGGCTGGTGAGCGTGGCGGCGAACGGGCTCATCCCTGCGGCGACGGCGAGCACACCGTAGGAGAGGCCGTAGGCGGACACGGCGGCGCCGATCGGCAGCGCCTCGACGAGGATGGCGCGGGCCGGCGTCCCCTGATCTGTTCGGAATGATGGAGTCATCGTCCGGTATGCTGGACGGTCGAGGGGCCCGTGTCCAACTCGTCCGGGCCGCGGTGCACCGGACGCACGAGGCCGGGACCTGCGGACCGGCCGTGCCAGGGTCTGCAACGCTCCCGGACGGGCCTGGCCGAGCCGCCACGGTCGCGTCCACGAGAGACGACGCCGGCCCGGACGCGGGAGTCCGGCTGCGCGGCAGCGGCATCGTCGGTGCAGCACGGGTCGCGGTCGAGAGGAGGAGCACGTGGGTATCGAAGGGCGTCGCCCCGCACCGCCGGCGACCGAGCCAGCCGAACTGCGTGCCCGGATCGGCGCCACGGTGCGGCAGCTGCGGTCGCGCACCGGCGAGAGTCTCGCCGACCTCGCCGCCCGTGCCGGGATCGGCAAGTCGACACTGCATGCGATCGAGGCGGGCGACGCCAACCCCGGCATCGAGACCCTGTGGGCGCTGGCCAACGCGCTGGCCGTGCCGTTCGGTGAACTGCTCGACCCGTCCACGCCCGAGATCCGGCTCGTACGCGCGGGGGAGGCCCCCCGGGTGGAGTCGGAGCGTTCCCGGTTGCAGGCCCACCTGCTGACCTCCACCCGGCGGGGCGCGACCACGGAGCTCTACACCCTGGCGTTCGAGACCGGCAGTGAGCGGGACGCAGCCGGTCACAGCACCGGGACCACCGAGCACGTCGTGGTGGTCCGCGGCCGGCTGCGGGTGGGGCCACTCCCCGACCCGGTGGTGCTCGAACCCGGCGACCTGGTCTCCTTCCCCGGGGACGTCGAACACGTCTACGAGGCCCTCGAACCCGACACGCTCGCGCTGCTGCTGATGGAGTACTCCTGAACCGCCGTCAGCTCCCGGCCACGTCCTTCGGTCACCCCCGGCCAAGTTGCGCCCGCAATGGTCGGGGTACCGTGAGGTCTCCGCGCCCGGTGTCCGGGCGCGCGACCGTGCGTGTGGCGTCTGATCTCACGTTCGGGCAGGCGGGCCACCGGGGCCCACTCGCCCGTCGTGAGCGAGTTGCGTTGAGGAGTGCTGTGCCGTGCCTGCTGTGAGTGTCGAGGGCGTGAAGAAGAGCTTCGGGTCCACGCAGGCGCTGGCCGGCGTGGACCTCGAGGTCGCGCGCGGCGAGATCGTGGGGCTGCTCGGTCCCAACGGCGCCGGCAAGACCACGCTGGTGCGGGTGCTGGCGACCCTGCTGCCCCCCGACGGGGGACGAGCCGAGGTGCTCGGGCTCGACGTCGTCCGGCAGGCCGCGCAGGTCCGCCAGCGGATCGGACTGACCGGCCAGCAGGCGGCCGTGGACGAGATCCTCACCGGCCGGGAGAACCTCCGGCTGTTCGGGGAGTTGTTCCACCTCTCGGTCGCCGACGCTCGCCGGCGCGCCGACGAGCTCCTCGAACGCTTCGACCTCGTCGAGGCCGCCGACCGCACGGCCCGCACCTATTCGGGCGGGATGCGCCGTCGGCTCGACCTCGCCTCCAGCCTGCTGGTCCGTCCGGAGCTGCTGTTCCTCGACGAGCCCACGACCGGCCTCGACCCCCGCTCGCGCAACTCGATCTGGGAGGTCACCCGGGAGCTCGTCGACGAGGGCACGACCCTGCTGCTGACCACGCAGTATCTCGAGGAGGCCGACCAGCTCGCCGACCGGATCGTGGTGATCGATCACGGCCGCATCATCGCCGAGGGCACCGGCGACGACCTGAAGGAACAGGTCGGCGGCCAGGTCGTCGAGGTGCTGCTGGCCAACCCCGACGAGCGTCGGACCGCGCTGGCGGCGCTGGGCGACCACGCCCACCCGGTGGGGGAGGTGCGCGTCCACGTCGGCATCGACGGTGAGCACGCGCTGCAGCGGGTCGCGCAGGTGGCGGCCGCGCTCGACGAGGCCGGATTGACGGTCCGGGATCTCGGGCTTCGCCGGCCGACCCTGGACGACGTCTTCCTGCAGTTGACGGGTAATCCGCCCTCCGACGCCGAGGTCGCCGGCAACGGGCACGCACATTCCGGCGACCGGCCCGCCGACGTTCACGTCGGGGACGGCCCCGCCGGCGATGGGGCCGCGCCCGCGGTCGACCCGACCGCTGCCGCCGGCGATCCGACCGCTGCCGCCGACGACCCGACCGCTGCCGCTAGCGGCGATACCGCTGCCGCCGGCGACCGGCGCGCCCACATCAACGCCCGAGGAGAGGACCACTCGTGAGCGCCACCGAGCCACGCACGACCCCGGTCCCGACCTCGGATCATCCGGTCGCCGGCGCGTCCGGCAGCCCCCTGTACTGGCTGTTCCGCGACACCTGGTCGGTGACCAAGCGCAACCTGCGCCACTACGTGCGCCAACCCCGCCTGCTGGTCTTCTCCACGATCCAGCCGGTGATGTTCGTCCTGCTGTTCTCGTTCGTCTTCGACGGGGTGGTCGGGGTCGCCCTCGACGGCTTCAGCTACATCGACTTCCTGCTGCCCGGCATCCTGATCCACTCGTCGGCGTTCCGTACGACCCAGACCGCCGTCGGGCTCGCCGAGGACCTCGAACGGGGGGTCGTCGACCGGTTCCGTTCGATGCCGATGGCCCGGTCCGCGGTGCTGTCGGGGCGCACGATGGCGGACCTGGTCCGCAGCCTGGCCGTGCTCGGGCTCATGATCGTCGTCGGCTACATGATCGGGTTCCGGTTCAACCAGGGGGTGCTGGCGGCGATCGGCGCGATCGCGGTCGTGGCGCTGTTCGGCTACGCGCTGTCGTGGATCTTCACCTACATCGCCATGGTCGTGCCCGGTGCCGAGGCGGTCCAGGCCGCCGGCTTCGTCGCGATCTTCCCGCTGGTGTTCGCCAGTTCGGTGTTCGTGCCGGTGGCGACGATGCCGTCGTGGCTCGCAACGATCGTGTCGTACAACCCGGTCACCCTCGGTGCGGACGCGGCGCGGGTGCTCTCGATCGGCTACCTGCCGGAGGCCTACGACTCCGCGTGGGAACCGATCGCCTGGATCATCGCCGTTAGTGCGGCCATCATGGCCGTGTTCATCCCGATGTCCGTGAACCGCTACCGCCGCATGACCTGACCCGGGGCCGGGTCCGCTCCCGGCCGTGCCTGGGCGACGCAGCCGGATCCGCTCCCGGCCG
>SLRZ01000113.1 GCA_007130695.1 Nitriliruptoraceae bacterium | reverse complement strand
GGGCTACGCCGCGGCGACGATCGAGCGGATCACGACCGAGGCCGGGGTCTCGAAGAAGACCTTCTACAAGTTCTTCGCATCCAAGGAGGAGGCGTTCCTGGCCTGTTACGACGCCATCGAGCCGGCCCTCGAGTTCGTCGTCGAGCGCGCACAGGGTCCCGACACGGCGACGGGCATGGTCGAGGCGGTCGTGTCGAGCTACCTGGCCACATTGGCGGCCGCACCGGCGCTCACCCGGTTGTTCCTGTTCGAGGCGCTCACCGCGACGCCCACCATCCGGGCGCGCCGGTCGGCCACGATCGCGCAGCTCGCCGACGCCGTCGGCGAGTTCCTCGACCAGCAGCGGGCCGAGGCCGCAGAAGCGCCCGTGCTGGATCGGGCGCAGCTCGTCGCGCTGCTCGGCGGCGTCAACGAGCTCTGCGTCGAGCACCTCGTGGCGAACGAGCCCGACACGCTGCCGACGCTCGCCCCGGCGATCGTGCAGTTCGTGCTCCGAGTGCTCGGCGTCGCACCCGAAGGTCGGGACTGAAGTAGATGGCACGAGGGAAGGTGATTTTTGGGGACGAACTGACCGCTCCCGTTGCCACAGCGTTAGCGCAGCCGGTCGCGCCTGCGTTCGCGCAGGTCAGGAGCCCTTTTCATCATCATCGACGTACAGGTAGTACTCCCCGTCCTCTTCCTCCCAGTCCATCTCCACGAAGTCCCGGGTGACCGCGGCTTTGCAGAACTGCAGGAAGCCCGCGTAGCCGAGGTCCTTCTCGGAGAAGTCGCCCTGGCGCTTGCGGAGCTGATCCTTGAGCCCCGACAGAGGCGGATCCCCACCGAGTTCCTCCATCAGTTCCTTCACCGTCTCACGCAATAGTTGGAACCCGGCGTCCTCGCTCTTGCTGCCGGCGACGAGGTCGACCTCGGGGTCGCCGGGAGCGCTGCCCTCGGTGAGGGTGACCACCCCCTGGTCCGCGAGGTGGTGCAGCAGTTCCCGGAACCCCCGGAAGCCGTAGTCGAGCTCGGAGAAGGTCGAGTCCTTGCGCAACAGGGCGCGCTTGAGGTTGGACGCCTGGATGCCCCCGGCGGCGGTCGACTGCAGGCCGGTCAGCGTCCGGGTGATGAGACGCTCGAGCTTGCGCAGGTCCTGCTTCTGGGTCGAACCGGAGCCGGGGGTGTCGGCGGTGTCGGCGTCACCCACGTCGGGGACGGCCTGGACGGGCTGGGCGTCCTTCGCGCTGGACGGGCCGCCCGCAGAGCGCTTGCCACCGCCACGTTTGCCGCCCTTCTTCGCACGGCTCGGCCCCGCCGAGGAGGCCCCGTCGCGCAGCGGTGCTCCGTCGAGTCGGTCGTAGAAGATGAACTCGTCGCACGCCGGCGGGAGCATCGCCGAGGTCGACCCCTTCAGGCCCACCCCGATCACACGCTTGTTGAGCTCACGCAGCTTGCTCACCAGCGGCGTGAAGTCGGAGTCCCCCGAGACGATCACGAACGTCGAGACGAAATCGCGGGTGAACGCGAGCTCCATCGCGTCGACCGCCATCTGGATGTCCGCGGCGTTCTTGCGGACCGAGTCCGAGCGCTGCGGGATCTCGATGAGTTCGATGTTGGCGTCCACCAGCCCCCGACGGTCCTCCCGGAAGAGGTTCCAGTCGGCGTAGGCGCGCCGAACGATGAGACGGCCCCGCTCGGCGAGCGCCTCGACCAGGGGCGCCACCTCGAAGCGGTAGCCGATGTCGCGTGCTCCGATCGCCACGTTCTCGTGGTCGATGAAGATGGCGAGGCGGTCTTCGGATACGTCGTTGATCGTCATACCCCCCACCCTAGCGGTGATCCCCCGTGGTCAGCTTGCCCGGCCCACGGGCACGGTCCCGATGTCGCCTGTTCGCGCGCCGCGTCCGGCGCCCCTGCCGGCGGCCTCGTTCACCCGAGCGGCAGGAAGCCGCGCAGTCGCGCCACCGTCGAGGGCGTGTCCCCGGCGTGGAGCACGCCGAACATGCCCAACTGCTCGGCCACGGACACGTTGCGGTCCAGGTCGTCGACGAACGCGCACCGCTCGGGTGCCAACCCCAGGCGTTCGACCGCGAGCTCGTAGATGGCGGGGTCGGGTTTCCGCAGTCCCACCTCACCGGAGATGACCTGCACATCGAAGTGGTCGTCGAGCAGCTCTCGGGGGTACATCCCGGTGCCCCAGGAGTTCGACAACAGGCCCACCCGGATACCCGCCGCGCGGGCCTGCCCAGCGACCCGCCACATGTCGCCCGCCGGCTGCATGCCCGCGAACATGCCCTCCACCAGCGAGCCGTCCGGCACCGGGTGCCCGCGCCCCTCGAGCAGACGTGCCAGCTCTGCGTCGAAGTCCCCGGTCGAGACCTGGCCGCGCTCGAGCCGGCCGATCAGGCCGCCGTCCTCATCGTCGTAGGCGCTACGGATGAGCCGGAGGATCTCGCCGGAGGCGAAGCCGTGCCGGTCCTCCCACGCCCGGAACGAGCCGGCGACCGATGTGGTCAGGACCCCGCCGTAGTCCAGCAGCAGGCCCAGCTCTCGGGTGCCGGCGGTCACCGACCGGCCTTCCTGGTGGCCTCGAGCGCCACCTCCCCGAGGGAGATCACGAGCTCACCGAAGCCCTGGGCCGTCGCGGACGCCTCGTCGCCGTACGCCCCGGCGGTGTAGCGCGCGTAGACGCCCTCGAGGATGCAGGCCAGCTTCCAGGTGCCGAAGGCGTAGTAGTAGTCGATCTCCGACACGTCGCGGCCCGAGCGCTCGGCGTAGCGGCGCACGACCTCCTCCCGCGAGGGAAAGCCGGGTGCGGCGGTGGCGCCCCCGAGCCGGCCGTCGGTGTCGTGCTCCTCGCCCCAGTAGACGAGCAGCAGCCCGAGGTCGGCGAGCGGGTCCCCGAGCGTCGTCAGCTCCCAGTCCAGCACCGCCCGCACGGCACCGGTCTCCGGGTCGAGGATGACGTTCTCGAGCTTGTAGTCGCCGTGCACGATCGCCGCCGGTCCCTGCTCGGGGATGTCGGCGACCAGACGCCGATGGACCTCCTCGAGCACCGGCACGTCCCGGGTCCGGCCCTTCTCGAGCTGTCCGTGCCAGCGCCGCAGTTGCCGGGCCAGGTAGTCCTCCTTGCGCCCGAGTTCCCCGAGCCCGACCTCGTCCGGGTCGATCTCGTGCAGCCGGACCAGGACGTCGATGAGGCTGTCGGACGCGGCGTTTCGGGCCTCGAGGGGTAGCAGGGCCTGCGCTTCCTGGGCGTCGCGGATCACGACGCCCTCGACGAAGCGCATGACGTAGAACGGGGCGTCGTTCACCTCCGGGTCGGGCTCGTAGCCCACGGTGGGCGGCACCGGCACCTGCGACTGCTCGAGGGCGGCGATGATGCGGTGCTCGCGACCCATGTCGTGCGCCGACTCCAGCACGCTGTGCAGCGGCGGACGCCGGAGGATGAGCTTTCGCCCCTCGGCGTCGGTCACCGCGAAGGTCAGGTTGGACCGGCCGCCCTCGATCATCGAGAACGACAGGGGTGGCGCGACCTCCGTTCGCTCCGCGATCCAGTCGGTCACACGTCCGACGTCGATGCCCTCTACCTCGCTCACCCTCGGTCTCCTCTCGCGGCCACCCTGCGTTCGCGAGCCTGTCACGTCGGCAGCCGAAGCACCAAGTGGGCGGCCCCTCCCCCGTCCCGGCCCGGGTAGCTTCGGTGCCGTGACCTCGCCGAACGACCTCCCGGACGACGGCACGGCGCTGAGCCGGGCCGGTCGCGCCGGTGCCCGGCGGGCGTCGGCCCGGGTCCGTGCGCTGTTCGAGGCCGGTGGCCGCGGCTTCCGCGACCTGGCCCTGGTCCAGGTCGGCAGCACGGCGGCCGACACGCTGGTCGCGATCGGCCTGGCCGGCACGCTCTTCTTCGGCGTGCCCTCGGCGGAGGCCCGGGGCAACGTCGCCCTCTACCTGCTGCTGACGGTGGCGCCCTTCTCGTTGATCGGGCCGGTCCTCGGCCGCATGCTGCACCGCTCGCCACTGGCCATCCGCAGCATTCTGGTGTTCTCGGCCCTGGGGCGAGCCGGGCTCGCCGGCCTGCTCGTGGTGCGCCTCGACGGCTGGATCCTGTTCCCCGCCGCCTTCGGCCTGCTCGTGCTGTCCCGGGTCTACGCGATCAGCCGCCACGCACTGCTGCCGGCCGTCCTGGACGGATCACGCGCGCTGGTCGCGGCCAACGGCCGGCTCGCCTGGATCGGCACCCTGGCCGGCGGCGCGGCGGCGCCCTTCGGCCTGCTCGCGATCTGGCTCGTGGGCCCCGGGGGGCCACTGGCCCTGGCGGCGCTCGCCGCACTGGCGACCGCCCTGGTGGGGTCCCGCCTCCCCGACCCGGAGCCGACGGACGTGCCGGTGGAGCCGGCCCCCCGGGGCCTGTTCACGCGGGTGCATCTGCCCCGGCCCGCCCGCATGGCCCAGATCGCCACCGCCGTGGTCCGCCTGCTCAACGGCTTCCTGCTGCTGTTGTTGGCCTTCGCCTTCCATGCGGAGGACGCCCCACTGATGGACTTCGGTGCGGTCCTGGGGGCCGCCGGGGTGGGTTTCGCGCTGGCGTCACTGGCGTCGCGGCGACTCGAGCGACGCCTGCGCGAGGAGCCGATGGTCGTCGCGGCCCTGGCCGTCGAGGCGGCGGCCGCGTTCTCCGCCGGCCAGTGGTTCGGCCTGCCGGCAGCAGCGGCACTGGCCGCGGCGGCGGGCTTCGCCTGGGGCACGGCGAAGCTGGCCTTCGACGGCCTGCTGCAGTCCAGCGTGCCGGCCGAACGTCGGGGTACGGCCTTCACCCGGTCGGAGACGCTCTTCGCTCTCGCCTGGGTGGCCGGGGCGATCTGGCCGACCGCCATCCCACTGCCCACCGGGCTGGGACTCGCCCTGGCCGGTTTCGTGGCGCTCTCGGCCCAGATCGTCTACGTGGGAGCGTTACTGGTGCCCCCCGGCGGCCATCCCATGGACGACGACGCCCCGGCACCGGGCCCCGCCGGGCACCCCGCCCCCGCAGCAGATCCCGGGTCACCCGGAGACGGCGGGACGGGCACCGCGCAGGAGACGGGGCAGGGCCCACCACCGCCCCCGACGGGCCGGGGTGCTCCGGGCTGACGCCCGGACCGCGACCCTCAGTCGACGTCCCAGACGCTTCCGGCTTCGAGCAGGTCCTGCAGTCGGCCATCGCCCCGCTTCTGCTGCGCACCCTCGATCTGCTCGCGCAGCAGGTCGTCGTAGACCGGCCGGGCGACGTCACGGAAGACGCCGATCGGCGCAGGGCCGGTCGGATTGTGGGCGAGACGGGAGAGGGCGAAGGCGGTCGTGGAGTCCTCCCGGTGGGCGTCGTGCACCACGGCCCGGTCGCCGGCGTCGGCCGCGGGCACGACCGTCATGGACCCGTCGTCGCGGGCGACGACGGCGTGCTCGTGCTCGGGCCCGAAGGTGATCGGTTCTTCCTGCCGGAGGCGAATCTGGTTGTGCACCTTCTCCTTGGGATCCTTCAGAGCGACGAACGCGCCGTCGTTGAAAACGTTGCAGTTCTGGTAGATCTCGACGAAGGATGCGCCACGGTGCTCGTAGGCGGCCGTGAGCACCTCCTTGAGGTGGGCGCGCTCGGTGTCGATGGAGCGGGCCACGAACGTGGCCTCCGCGCCCAGGGCGAGGCTGACGGGGTTCAGCGGCTGGTCGATGGACCCCAGCGGCGTCGACTTGTGGACCGCGCCCAGCGGTGAGGTGGGCGAGTACTGCCCCTTGGTCAGGCCGTAGATCTCGTTGTTGAACAGGATCACGTTGATGTTGACGTTGCGCCGCAGCGCGTGGATCAGGTGGTTCCCGCCGATCGACAGGCCGTCGCCGTCGCCGGTGATCACCCACACGTCGAGGTCGGGACGGGTGATGGCCAGGCCGCTGGCCAGCGTCGGAGCCCGGCCGTGGATGGAGTGCACGCCGTAGGTGTCCATGTAATACGGGAAGCGGCTCGAACACCCGATTCCGGAGATGAACACGGTGGACTCGGGCCGTGCACCGAGTTCGGGCAGCAGACCCTGCATGGTCGCCAGGATCGCGTAGTCACCACAGCCTGGACACCAGCGCACCTCCTGATCGGAGGTGAAGTCCTTCTTGTTCAGCTCGTTGTTGCCGGTCATGCGTCACGCTCCCTTGCGGCGGGTCACGGCCCGTTCGGTCTCGCGTGGTCCCTCGGTCGAGCCGAAGGCGAGGTGTTCGACGGCCTCCACGAGCTCACCCGCGGTGAAGGGCTGGCCCGTCACCCGGTTGTAGCCCTTGACGTCCACGAGCGACCGGGCGCGCAACAGCATGGACAGCTGCCCGGTGTTGTTCTCCGGACAGACCACCACCCGGTAGCTGCGCAGCAGGTCGTTGAGGTCGTCCGGCAGTGGCGAGAGGTGACGCAGGTGCGCCCGCGCCACCTTGTGACCGCTCGCGCGCAGCTGCTGGCAGGCGGCCCGGATCGGCCCGGCGGTCGAGCCCCACCCGATCACCAGGACGTCGGCATCACCGTCCGGGTCGTCGACACCCATGGGTGGCAGGTCCTGCGCGATGCGCTGGATCCGCTGGTGCCGCAGGTCGGTCATCTTCTGATGGTTGTCGGGGTCGTAGCTGATGTTGCCCGTCCGGTCGGCCTTCTCGAGGCCGCCCACACGGTGCTGCAGACCGACCGTGCCGGGCACCGCCCAGGGCCGGGCCAGGGTCGACTCGTCACGCAGGTAGGGCAGGAACTCCCCGTCGTCGCCGTTGGCCTCGGTCGTGAAGTCCACCCGCAGGTCGGGCAGTGCGTTCACGTCCGGCAGCCGCCACGGCTCCGCCGAGTTGGCGAGGTAGCCGTCGGAGAGCAGGATGACCGGGGTGCGGTAGGTCAGCGCGATGCGGGCGGCCTCGAGGGCCGTGTCGAAACAGTCGGCCGGGGTGCTCGCCGCGACGACCGGCAGCGGTGCCTCACCGTTGCGTCCGTAGAGGACCTGCAAAAGGTCCGACTGCTCGGTCTTGGTGGGCAGCCCCGTCGAGGGACCGCCGCGCTGGACGTTGATCACGATCATCGGGAGTTCGATCGCGGTGGCCAGGCCCATGGCCTCGGCCTTCAGCGCGATGCCCGGTCCCGACGAGGCGGTGATCGCGAGTGCCCCGCCGAAGGCCGCCCCGATGACCGACCCCATCGCGGCGATCTCGTCCTCCGCCTGGAAGGTGGCCACGCCGAAGTGCTTCTGGCGGGCGAGCTCGTGCAGGATGTCCGAAGCGGGGGTGATCGGGTAGGAGCCGCAGAACAGCTCGAGGCCGGACTGGACCCCCGCGGCGACCAGACCGTAGGCGAGCGCCTGGTTTCCCGTGATGTTGCGGTAGCGCCCCGGCGGCAGGCTCGCGGCCGCGACCTCGTAGGTGTAGGTGAACGCCTCGGTGGTCTCGCCGTAGTTCGCCCCAGCCCGCAACGCGGCGACGTTGGCGTCGGCGAGCTCGGGCCGTTGGGCGAACTTGGTCCGCAGCCAGGCCTCGGTCTCGTCGACGGACTTGGAGAACATGAACGAGATCAGCCCGAGCGCGAACATGTTCTTGCAGCGCTCGGCCTCCTTCTTGTTCAGCTCCCCCGCCTCGATCCACGGCTCCAACGCGCGCACGGTGAGGTCGGTCAGCGGGACGCGGTGGACCTGCAGGTCCTCCACCGACCCGTCATCGAGCGGATCACCCTCGTAGCCGGCCTTCTGCAGGTTGCGCTCGGTGAAGGCATCGAGGTTGACGATCAGGGTGCCGCCGGGCTTGAGCGCGTCGAGGTGCTTGCTGAGCGCTGCCGGGTTCATCGCGACCAGCACGTCGGGTGCGTCACCGGGCGTGTGGATGTCGTTGTCCGAGAAGTGCAGCTGGAAGGAGCTCACCCCCGCGAGCGTCCCGGCGGGTGCCCGGATCTCGGCCGGGAAGTCCGGCAGCGTCGCCAGGTCGTTGCCGCCCAGGGCCGACTGCGTCGTGAAACGGTCGCCCGTGAGCTGCATCCCGTCGCCCGAGTCGCCGGCGAACCGGACGACCGCCCCGGAGAGCTGGACCTTCGCGCGTTGACTCGTCGTCAAGACCGTGCCCTCTCTTCGTCGACGGCCGCCGCCGTCCTCTGGTCCCGGGCCCTAGCCTGCCAGGTCCCGGCCGCGCGTGAAACTCGCCCACTGCCGGCCCGAGCGGAAGGTCGACCGTGTCCGAACGTATCGCGTTGCTCGCCCCGTTCCCGGCAGCCGTGCTGCGTGAGCGCTTCGTGGACACCGAGGTGGTGGAGGCCGGCGACGACCCCGTGGGGGCGTGCCGTGGCGCGACGATGGTCGTCGCCGACTGGACGGGACGCCACCGGGTCGAGGGCGCGATCCTGGACGCACTCGCCCCGACCTGCCGGCTCGTCCAAGTGCCCTCCGCGGGGCTCGACGGGGTCGACCTTCGGGGCCTGCACGCCGCGGGCGTGCCGGTCGCGAACTGTGCGGGCTTGAACGACGTGGCGGTCGCCGAATGGTGCGTCTGGGCGGCGATCGAGGGCCTGCGGCGCCTGGGCGGGGACCGCGAGGCGCTCGCCGAGGGCGACTGGCCCGGACTCGGCACCCCCCGGTTCGAGCTCGCCGGCCGCACCGTCGGCATCGTGGGCCTCGGATCGATCGGTCGGGCCGTCGCCCACCGGTTGTCGGCGTTCGACGTTGCGCTGCGCTACACCAGTGGGCGGCGTCGGGCCCCGGACGAGGAGCGCGGCCTCGGGGTCCAGTGGCGGGAGCTCGACGACCTCGTCGCCGAGAGCCAGGTCCTGGTGCTGGCCTGCGCGCTCACCGACGCCACGCGCGGACTGCTGTCGGCCGAGCGAATCCGGCGCCTGCCGACCGAGGCCGTGGTGGTCAACGCCGCCCGTGGCGAGGTCGCCGACGAGGTGGCGCTGGCCGCGGCGCTCGCGGAGGGCCGGCTGCACGCCGTCGTCACCGACGTCTTCGGCGAGGAGCCGCCACCCCCCGAACACCCTCTGTTCGGCGTGCCGGGTGCGACCACCACCCCACACGTCGCGGGGTCGACCTCCGAGGCCGCCCGGCGCATCGGCCGACGCATCCTGCGCAACGTCGCCGCCGTGGTCGAGGGTCGCGAGCCGGAGGGGCTGCTGCCCTGAGTGTGGTCAGCAGACCTGCCGCAGCAGCGAGTACGGGTTGACCGCCGCCCCGCCGCCGGGGTGGAGTTCAAAGTGCAGATGCGGGGTTCCCCGGGCGTTGCCGGTGTCCCCGTTGGTGCCCGTCTGCTGCCCGGCCGAGACCCGGGCACCGTCGGCGACGGTGTGGCTCTGCAGGTGCATGTACCAGTACTGGTTGCCGTTGTCGCCGTGCAGGATCGCCCACAGGCCGGCGCTCGGCCCGGGCGAACGAATGTCCCACACCCCACTGGTGATGGCCCGGATCGGGGTCCCCATCGGTGAGAGGATGTCGGTGCCACGATGCTGGCGTCCACCCGAGCGTGCGGCACCCCACGTGTCGGTGAAGGAGCGCGGCCGGTCGATGGGGCAGACCATGCCCGACCCGCCCGTCGGGGCCGTGCGGTCCGGCGTCTCGGAGGTCGCGGCCTGCGCCGCACGCTGCTGCTGGTGCTGTCGGCGCTCCTGCGCCTGTTGCTCACGTTCACGCTCACGCCGACGCTGTTCCTCGGCACGCAGCCGCTCTTCGACCGCGCTGGCCCGTTCGAGGGCGCGTTCGAGCCCGCTGGTCACCTCCTGCTGCTCGGCGACCGCAGCGGCCAACTGCTCCTCGCGCTGTTCGAGCCGCTGAACCTCGGTCCGCAGGCGGACGCGACTCGCCGCGGTCGCCTCCGCCTCCGCCCGGTCGCCGTGCACGAGGCGGCGCACCGTCCCGGCCCGGTCCAGCGCCTGCCCGGGATCCTCACTGGCCAGGAAGACGGCGACCGGTTCCACGCTGGTGCCGTGCTTGTAGACGTGGCGGATCCGGTCCTCCATGCGGCCGTCGATCTCCGCGATCTCCGCCTCGCGGACACCCACCCGGGCGGTGAGCCGGTCACGCTCCGCCTCGAGTGTGGCGACCCGGGTCTCGACGTCGGCCAGGGCGCGGGCGGCCGAGTCGAGGCGGGCCTGCACCCGTTCGCGTTCCGCACCCGCCTCCTCGACCGACCCCGCCGACGACGCCTGCGGCGCAGTGCCGACGAGGAACAGGCCCGCCAGCAGGCAGGCCACGAGGACCCCGACCGATGGGCGTGCGTGGATGTTCACGACGATCTCCCCAGAATGGCACGGGCGCGCGTTCGCCGTGTCCACCAGGCGATCCGAGGCTTCTGCATGCCCCGGATCGGCCGCAGGAGGATAGCCCGGCGGCCGATCCGGGGCCTCACCCGGCGCGGGCACCCGCCCGCTCCGTGGCAGCCACCCGGTCGAGCTCCGTCTTGGGTGCGACGACCCAGAAGCCCTCCGCGGCGGCCTCCCAGTTCTCGAGCAGTTCCGCCGAACGGCGCGAACCGGTGAGGGTCGCGTGCTGCTCGACGAGCTCGCGGAGCCGCGTGAGCTGCACCCCGTCGGGCCGCCGAGCCTCGACGAGCTGCCGGTTGACGCGCGCGAGCACGTCGCCGGAGGTGTCATGCACGAAGCACTCCCCCCCGCTCATCCCGGCACCGAGGTTGTGGCCCGTCGGGCCGAGGACCACCACCGTGCCACCCGTCATGTACTCGCAGGCGTGGTCGCCGGTCCCCTCGACGACCGCCGTCGCACCGGAGTTGCGCACCGCGAAGCGCTCGCCGGTCCGTCCGGCGACGAACAGGTCCCCCTCCGTCGCGCCGTACAGCACGGTGTTGCCGACCAGCACGGGGTCCCCGGCGTCGTCCTCGGGGGCCCGGACGATGATGCGGCCACCGCCGAGGCCCTTGCCCACGTAGTCGTTGGCCTCACCGTCGAGGACCAGCTCCACGCCCTTGCTGGCGAAGGCCCCGAAGGACTGTCCGGCCGAGCCGGTGAAGCGCAGTCGCGCCAGCCCGGGCGGCGATTCCTGACCGAACTCGAGGCCGACTGCGCCGCCCAGCCGGGCACCCACGGTGCGGTCGGAGTTCTGGATCCGGTAGGTGAACTCGACGATCCCGCCGAGGAACACCGTCTCGAGCGAGTCCTCGAAGACACGGTCTCCCAACTCGGAGCGCGGGTCCTGGATCGGCTGGCGCTGCACGAAACGCCGCTCACCCACCTCGGTGTCCTGCAGCAGTGGCGTGACGTCGATGCGCTGCGCCCGGCCCTCGAGTCCTTCCCGGATCGAGAGCAGGTCCACCCGTCCGATGGCCTCGTCGAGGGAACGCAGACCCAGCTCGGCGAGCCGGTGACGGACCTCCTCGGCGACGAACAACAGATAGGCCGCGACCATCTCGGGGGTCCCCACGAACTTGTCGCGCAGGTCCCGGCGCTGGGTGGCGATACCGACGGGGCAGGTGTCACGGTGACACGCGCGGGCCATGATGCAGCCTTCCGCGAACAGCGCCGCGGTCCCGAAGGAGTACTCGTCGGCGCCGAGCAGCGCGGCAACGAGGATGTCCCGCCCGGTCTTGAAACCCCCGTCGACCCGCAGCTTCACCCGGCCGCGCAGCCGGTTCGCGCGCAGCGTCTGACGGACCTCGGCCAGCCCGAGTTCCCAGGGCATGCCCGCGTGCTGGATGGAACTCAACGGGGACGCGCCCGTGCCGCCGTCGTTCCCCGAGATGTGGATCGAATCCGCCAGGGCCTTGACCACCCCCGCGGAGACGGTGCCGATCCCCGCGAGCGCGACGAGCTTGACGTCGACCTCCGCGGCCGGGTTGACCTGCTTGAGATCGAAGATCAGCTGGGCGAGGTCCTCGATCGAGTAGATGTCGTGGTGCGGAGGTGGGCTGATCAGCGTCACCCCCGGAGTGGTGTGACGCAGCTCGGCGATCTCCTCGGTCACCTTGTGCCCGGGGATCTGGCCGCCCTCCCCGGGCTTGGAGCCCTGGGCCATCTTGATCTGCAGCATCTGCGCGTTGGCCAGGTACTGCGGGGTGACGCCGAAGCGTCCCGAGGCCACCTGCTTGATCCGGCAGTCGATGTCGTGCGCGGTTCCACGGGTGGCGAAGCGGTGGGTGCTCTCGCCGCCCTCACCGGAGTTCGCGCGTCCCCCGATCAGGTTCAGTCCGGCCGCCAGGGTCTCGTGGGCCTCTGAGGACAGCGCCCCGTGGGACATCGCCCCGGTCGAGAACCGGCGGGCGATCTCGTGGGCCGGCTCGACCTCCTCGAGTGGGATCGGTCCGCCGGCGGGACGCGGGACGAGGAAGTCGCGCGGGTAGGCGGGCGGGCGGTCCGAGACGAGCTGTGAGAACTCCTCGTAGAGCTCGTAGCGACCCTCGTCCATCGCCGCGCGCAGGATGCCGGCGGTGCGGTTGTCGAGCTCGCCATCGCCGGCGCCGTCGAGCACGAACGGCTCCGTGACGGGCTTGCGCCCGAGCCCGAGGCTGGCGTGCAGGGCATCCACGACCGGTTTGTTCATGTCGTGGAACTCGCCGTTCTTCTTGTACTTGATGATCCCGGGGCTCGGCAGCGCCGGCAGCTCCTCCTCGTCGTCCGCAGGAAAGGCCAGTGCGTGCTGGTCGAGGACGTCGCGGCCGAGGTCGCCCAGCGTCACGCCGCCCAACGTGGAGGTGATACCCGCAAAGCAGGTCGACACCACGTCCGGCCCGAGTCCGAGCGCCTCGAAGACCTGCGCGCTGCGGTAGCTGTCGAGGGTCGAGATCCCCATCTTGGACATGATCTTCAGCACGCCGTCCTCGACCGCGTTGCGGTAGTTGTCCTGCGCCTCGGTCGCGGACGGGTTGTCGCCACCGATGCGGCCCTCGTCGGCCAGGTCGGTGATCGTCTGCAGCACGAGCCGGGGCACGATCGCGTCGGCACCGAAGCCGATCAGCGTCGCCATGTCGTGGGTCTCGCGCGCCTCGTCGGTCTCGGCCACGAGCGAGGTCCGGGTGCGCAGCCCCTCGCGGATCAGCCGCTGGTGGACCGCACCCACCGCCAACAGCGCCGGCACCCGGCAGTGCTCCTCGTCGGTGCCCACGTCGGAGACCACGACCACCCCGGCACCGGCGCGCACGTGTCCCACGGCCTCGTCGCCGAGCCGTTCGAGCGCCACGGCCAGACCCTGGGGCCCGTCGGCGACCGGGAAGGTGGCGTCGACCGCCTGGACCCCGAACGGGATGTCCGCGTCGAGCACGATGCGCTGCAGCCCGTCCGGGTAGAGGAAGAACGAACCGAGCTCGACCAGCCGGGCGGCCTCGGGGGCCTCGGTCAGGATCGGCTGGCGCGGCCCGAGCAGGGTGCGCAGACTCATGACCTCGTTCTCGCGCAGGTGGTCGATCGGCGGGTTGGTGACCTGAGCGAACCGTTGCTTGAGGTAGTGGGCCACGGGGCGGTGGTAGTGGGCGAGCGGTTCGATCGGGGTGTCGTCGCCCATCGAGGAGGTGGTCTCCTTGCCCTGCGTCGCCATCGGCCGCAGGATGGAGATGATCTCCTCCTTGGTGACGCCGTAGGCCAACTGGCGCTGCTGCAGGTCGGCCGGCGCGCCCTCGATCGGCTGGCCCGCCTTGACCGGCTTGAGGTGCTCACTCAGCCAGGTGCCGTACGGGGCACGGCGACCGAGGCGGAGCTTGATCTCGCGGTCCTCCTGCAGTCCGCCCTCCGCGGGATCCACGCACAGCATCTGGCCGGGCCCGAGCCGCTCGCGCCGGATCCGGCCGTGGTGCTCGGCGTGGTCGGTCGGCAGGCTGACGGTGACGGCACCGACCTCGGAGGAGGCAACCACCAGGCCGTCCTCGCAGACGTGGTAGCGCAGCGGGCGCAGCCCGTTTCGGTCGAGGGCGGCGCCCACCCGCAGCCCGTCGGTGAAGATCAGCCCGGCGGGGCCGTCCCAGGGCTCGATCAGGCACGAGTGGTACCGGTAGAAGTCCCGGATCTCCGGCTCGAGGTCGCGCGCACCCTCCCAGACCTGGGGCACGAGCATCGACTGGGAGTGGCGCAGGTCGCGGCCACCCCGGACGAGCAGTTCGAGTGCGGCGTCGAGCTTCGCCGAGTCCGACTGCTCGAGGTCGATGACCGGGTGGATCAGTTCCGCGTCGATCCAGTCCGCCCCGTCCACCGACAGGTTGCCGGGGCCGAGGTCGCCCTCCCGGGCACGCATGAGATTGACGTTGCCGTCGATGGTGTTGATCTCACCGTTGTGGCACAGCATCCGGAACGGCTGGGCCCGTTCCCAGGTGGGCGTGGTGTTGGTGGAGAACCGGGAGTGGAAGACCGCGATCGCCGAGGTGAACCGCTCGTCGCGCAGGTCGGGGTAGAAGGCGTCGAGCTGCCCGGCGTCGGCCATCGCCTTGTAGGTCACGGTCAGGTAGGACCACGAGGCCGCGTAGAACCGCACGTCCTGCTGCTCGCAGGTGTGCAGCGCCCGGCGACGGCACCGGTAGGCCAGGCGTTCCGCCGCGCGGTCGTCGGCGCGTTCGCCGTCGAGGGTCGGTCGCACGAACAGCGCCTGCACGAGCTCGGGCTGTGAACGCACCGCGATCTCGCCGATCGCGTCGGGATCGGTCGGCACCGTACGGAACCCCAGCAGCCGCACGCCCTCGGCGTCGCAGGCCTCCTCGACGGCCGCCCGGGCCCGCGCGCGGGCGTGTTCGGCATCGTCGTCCTGCCCGGGGGCGAGGAACAGGAACGCCACGCCGAGGTCCTCGGCCGGGACGTCCCCTCCACCGAGTTCCGCCGCGAAGTCGGCGAAGAGCTCACGCGGGATCTGGGTGAGCAGGCCCGCGCCGTCGCCGCTCTTGGCATCCGAGGCGACCGCACCACGGTGCTCGACCCCGCACAGCCCCTGCAGCGCATAGGAGACGATCTGGCGGCGGGGGCGACCGTCGGCGTGGGCCACGAAGCCGATCCCGCAGGCGTCGCGCTCGTCGGGCAGGAAGGTGGCGGGCTCGTGGTGCGTGGTGGATTGGCTCATCGCCGGCGGGCTCCTCGAATCGGCGCGGGACCTGCTGGAGGTCCGGCACTGCGGACACCGACCCGGCGTTCGGGGACTCACCGTTCCCGGACATGAAAAAAACGGCGTCCCGGACGGGGTCGGGAGCGCCGTTGCTCGGACCCATCATACCGCCGCGCCGGCGACGTTGTCGACCCGGGCCCCACCTGCCTAGGGTGTCGCGAGCCGGACCGGCCGAGATCGTCAGGGGACCTGTGATGAATCGACACCCGCGCATGCGCTGGGGCGCACTGCTGCTGCCCTTCGTACTCGCCCTGGGGCTGACCGCCTGCGACGACCAGGACGCCGAGGAGGACCCACGCGGCGCGCTGCGCGATGCCCTCATGGAGTTGCGGGACTACGAGGGCATCGAGTTGGTCATCGGGGCGGAACTCGACGAGATCGCCCAGCAGTCGGCCATGCAGGAGGGTGGGTTCGACGAGGACCAGCTGCGGTTGCTGACCGGTTCCACGCTGACGATCCGCGGTTTGGCCGGGGACGGGGACGACGACGGCCAGAGCGAGTTCGAGGTCGTCGTCGGTGACGAGACCGTGCTCACCGTGCGGGCGCTGTCGGACGCCCAGCTCTACGCGCTGATCGACCTGCCGGCCGTCGAGCGGGTGGCGGAGTCCCTCGACGCGGGTGCCGGCTTCCAGCAGGGGCTGACACAGATCGAGCAGATGGCCGGTGTGTTCGGGCTCGGTGAGGTGGCCGCCGCGGCTCGCGAGGCCGAGTGGATCCGCGTCACCGGTCTCGACGAGATGACCGCGCAGGCCGAGGAGCAGACGGGCGAGGACCAGCCCGACGAAGCGGACATCGAGCAGCTCGCACGCGACGTCGGCCAGCGGCTGATGGCGTTCATCGAGGACGACGACGTCACGGTGGAGCACCTGGGCAGCGACGACGTCGGCGACCGGATCCGTGTCACCGCCGGCGGGGCCGAACTGCGAGACCTCGTCGCCGACGTCTTCGAGTCCCTCGACGAGACCGCGGACCTCGGCGACCCCACGGGAATGGGCTTCGACCCCGCGCAGCTGCGCGCCGACCTCGACGAGTCGATCCCCGACGACACACGCGTGTCCTTCGACGCCTGGGTGGACGGCGGAGAGCTCTCCCAGGTCGCCGTGGACATCTTCGGGGTCGCTCGGGAGGCCGGGGAGGAGGACGTCCCGGACGGCGAGTTCCTCATCGCCATCGCCATGAGCGAGTTCACCGGGTCCGTCGAGGCACCGGAGACGGATGTCACCTTCGACGTGTTCGAGATGTTCGGTGACATGGCCGGCGGCCTCGGGGGCCTCGAGGGCGGCGACCCGTTCGCAGACGAAGCCCCCGAGGACCCCACCGACGGCGGCGCGCCGGAACTCGACGAGAGCGCGTGCCTGTCCGAGGAGGAGGCCGACCAGCTGCGGGCGCAGTTGCCCGAGGAGCAGCAGGACCTCGACGATGACGAACTCGAGGCGCTGATCGGCCTCCCCATCTGCTGACCCCCACCCCGTCGACGAAAGGCACGCCCGTGGCCCTGATCCGTGTCGAGCGCGAGAGCGCCGGCGTCGCCGTCGTGGTCCTCGACGACCCCGACCGGCGCAATGCGATGACGGTCGACATGGGCGACGCCCTGCGGGCCACCACCCGGGAACTCGCCGGGGAGGACGAACTGCGGGCGGTGGTCCTCACCGGCGAGCCGCCGGCCTTCTCGGCCGGCGGGGACCTGGCCATGCTCGAGGACTACGCGCGCCGCACCCGTGACGAGGGCTTCGACGCCACCGAACCGATGCGGGACTTCTACTCGCGCTTCCTGTCGGTCATGGACCTGCCCGTCCCGGTGATCGCCGCGATCAACGGGCACGCGGTCGGGGCGGGCCTGTGTGTGGCCCTGGGCTGCGACCTGCGGATCGTCGCCGACGAGGCCAAGGTCGGGCTGAACTTCTCCCGGCTCGGCCTGCACCCGGGCATGGGAGGGTCGTGGCTGCTGCCGCAGATCCTCGGCACCCAGCGGGCCGCCGAGTTGCTCTACACGGGGCGGCTCGTCTCCGGACATCAGGCGGCCTCCTGGGGCCTCGCCCTGGAGTCGGCCCCCGCCGGGGAGGTGCGCTCGAAGGCGACGGCACTCGCGGACGAGATCGCCGAGGCGGCACCGCTCGTGGTCCGGCAGTTGAAGCAGACCCTGACCGATCCGGCGGCGACGCTGGACGCCGCGCTGCTGCGCGAGGCGGGCTGCCAGGCCGTCAACTACGGCACCGAGGACCTGCGCGAGGGGCTCGCCGCCGGCCGTGACCGCCGCTCCCCCACGTTCGAGGGACGCTGAGGGCACCGGCGACGGCAGGCACGTCGGCGGACCGGGATCGGTCTACCGGTCGTGCGGCCACAGGATGTCACTGCCGCCGGGGGCGGCGCGTCCGTCCCGGGGCACGTGGCCGTACCGGTGCCGGGTGCGGCTGACCGCCTGTTCCCGCAGCACCCGCAACAACTCGATGCGCCCCGTGGTGACGACGGGCTCATCGACCACGCGCAACCCCGCGCGCAGCCCGTCGACGCGCAGCGGACCGGCCGGGCCGACCACCCGCAGACACGCGCCCTCGAGCCGGCTGAGCCGCGCACGCAGGGTCTCCTCGTCCTCGTGGCGCGTGTCCGGCAGCACCCCGTCGAGGCGGCCGGGTCGGGCGAGGCTGAGCTGCACCCCGGCACCCGTGCGCCGGGCCGCGAGCAGGCACCGGGCCACCCGCTGCTCATCGGCGTCGGCCGTGGCACGCACCACCACCAGGGAGAACGGGCGGTAACGCAGCACGTTCGACTCGGCCGAGAGCCCCGTCGGGTCGTGCTCACGGCGGAACCGTCCCGTCCACCACTCCTGGTCGCTCGCTGCGGCCGCGCGGAGCCGGTCGGCCGCACCGGGCAACCGATCCTCGAGGTCGCGGAGCAGGCCGGCGACCGCGCCCCGGGGTGCGTGGGCGGCGACCACCTCCCCCTCGTCGTGCCACGTGCCCAGCTGGGTGAGGTAGTTGGGTCCGCCGGCCTTCGCCCCCACACCGACGTTGGAGCGCTTCCAACCACCGAACGGCTGACGACGCACGATGGCACCCGTGGTGTGGCGGTTGACGTAGGCGTTGCCTACCTCCACACGCTCGAGCCAGTACTCGATCTCCGCGGTGTCCAGGCTGTGGATCCCTCCGGTGAGCCCGAACCCGGGGGCGTGCTGCCACCGCAGCGCCGTGTCGAGGTCCGGGGCCGACATCAGACCCAACACCGGGCCGAAGCACTCCGTGAGGTGGAGAAACGACCCTGGCGCCACCCCCTCCTTCACCCCCGGCCGCCACCGGTGCCCGGCCTCGTCGAGCACCTCCGGCTCGACCAGCCACCGCTCCCCCGGCTCGAGGGTGCGACGGGCGTGGCGGAGTTCGTCGGAGACGCGAACCAGCGGTGCGACGTCGGTGGACAGCTCCGTGGCGAGGCCCACCGCCAGACTGCCGACCGCGTCGACGAGCTGTCGCCGGAAGCGTTCCGACCGCTCGACGCCCCCGACACAGATCGCCAGGCTCGCCGCCGAGCACTTCTGGCCGCCGTGGCCGAAGGCCGAGGCCACCAGGTCGTCCACCGCCAGGTCGAGGTCCGCCGATGGCGTGATCACCAGCGCGTTCTTGCCGCTGGTCTCCGCCAGCAGCCGCAGGTCCGGGCGCCAGCCCAGAAACCGGGTGGCGGTCTCGAAGGAGCCGGTGAGCACGACGCCGTCCACCTGCGGGTGGGTGACCAGGCGCCGGCCCGCTGGTCCGTCCTCACAGCGCAACAGCGTGAGCAGGTCCTCGTCCACCCCTGCGGCGCGGCAGGCCTCGACAGCGACCTCGGCGCACCGTGGGGTCTCGGGGGCCGGCTTGAGGATGGCGACGTTGCCGGCCGCCAGTGCGGCCAGGGCACCGCCGATGGGGATCGCCACCGGGAAGTTCCAGGGCGGCACCACGGCCACGACCCCGAGCGGCTCGAAACGGGCACCGGCCACGGTCTCGAGCTCCAGTGCCCGGTCGCCGTACCAGCGGGCGAAGTCGATGGCCTCCGAGATCTCCGGGTCGGCCTCGCCGATGGTCTTGCGTCCCTCGGCGAGCATCGCCGCCAGCAGCTCACCGCGACGCGCGGCCAGTTCGTCGGCCACCCGGTGGAGCAGCTCGCGTCGCTCACCGGCGGGCACGTCAGCCCAGGCCGACGCCGCGGCCGCCAGCCGCGCCACGACCTCGTCGACCACCGCGGGCGCGCGGACCAGCGGCGTGCGGGGGTCCTGCGGCGACCTGGCGCTGAGCTCTTCCGCCCAGGCGCGGTTCGCCGGCAACGCCGGGTCGGTGTCGGGTTCGTTGACGAAGGTCGGCAGCAGTCCACGCCGCTGCTCGGTGCGCCGGTCCTGGGTGCGCCGGGGCCCCACCGCCACCCGGGACCGGTCGGCGACGGCCGCATCGAAGCGGGCGACCTCGCCCGCCATCGCGCTCGGCCCCTCGTCGGACAGTCGGCGGACGAAGTTCTCCGGCGAGGCGGTCTCCTCCAGACGCCGGACGAGGTAGGCGACGGCGGTGTCGAAGTCCCGCGGATCGACGATCGGGGTGTACAGGCGCACGCCGCCGACCGTGTCGCCCACCGCCCGGGCGAGACCGGGCGCCATGCCGGAGAGCATTTCGACGTCGACACGGTCGGCGACCCCCCGTTCCCGCGCGAGGGTCAGCCCCAGCGCCTGGTCGAGCAGGTTGTGGCTGGCGAGCCCGATGCGGCTGGCCCGCAGACGCCCGGGCCGCAGCGCATGGTCGAGCAGACGCTTGTAGTTCGCATCCGTCT
Source organism: Nitriliruptoraceae bacterium (assembly GCA_007130695.1). Taxonomy (GTDB): domain Bacteria; phylum Actinomycetota; class Nitriliruptoria; order Nitriliruptorales; family Nitriliruptoraceae; genus SKLC01. The sequence continues at coordinate 20,025 of SLRZ01000113.1, read as the reverse complement.
CGTGCTTGGTCGCGTAGGGCGCCGGGACCCAGCCGGCGAGCTCCGCCTCCACACGCTCCAGGGACAGGTTGGCCCCCTTGACCAACCGGATCCGGATGTCCGCACCGCCCCGTCGCCGGCGGGCGGCGGCCCAGTCGAGCAGCTGCTCGAGCAGCGGCAGCGTGTCGGGCAGGTAGGCCTGCAGCGCCAGACCCGCCGACAGCCCCAACAGCTCCGGTTCGTCCAGGAGACGCATGAAGGCGTCGACGGTCAGGTCGAGGTCGCGGTACTCCTCGAGATCGAGGTTGACGAAGACGGGGGGTTCGCTCGCCAGTGCGGCGAGGTAGAGGGGGCGCAGCGCCTCGACCACGCGGTCCACGGCGTGCCCGTGGTCCCACGGATTGAGACGCCCGACCACCGAGGAGACCTTGATCGAGACGTAGTCCACGTCGGTCCGGCGCAGCACCTGGATCGTCCGGTCGCGTCGGCGTGTGGCCTCCGCCGTACCGAGGACCGCCTCGCCCAGCAGGTTGAGGTTCAGCGCCACGCCCGCCTCGTGCGCCGCGGACAGGTGCCGACCGAGCGGGCGCGGGGTCGCATCGACGACGAGGTGACCGACGAGCGCCCGCAGGCGGTGGCGCGCGAGCGGCATCGTCGGCCACGGCAGCGCAGGGGCGATCCGGGCTCCCAGGGCCAGCAGCACGCGGTCCGGCGGCGACAGGAAGCGCGGAGGCCGACCGTCGCCCACCACGGCCGCGAACCCGCGTGCCGCCACGATGTCCGATTCTGCTCGGGTGACCCGGTCGACGAAGCCCACGGCCAGGTCGAGGCCCCGTTCGTCGGCGAGCAGCGCCGCCAGGCGCGCCGAGGTCCGCCGCTCGGCCACACCGGCCTCCTCGGCCCGTTCGAGCCACCGGTGGGCGAGTTCGACCACCCGGGGCCGCACCCGCTCCAGGTCCGTCCCCGGGGAGGCGTTCCCCGCCGGCGACGGCTGCCGCGGGGGCACGGGAGGTCCGGCCTGCTCCTCGTCTCGGTCATCCACGTCACGCCCTTCCGGTCGGCTCCCATCGTGGCGGCCGCGCCGGCCCGTTGAGCCGGTTGTTCGGCCGTCGCGCACCGGTCGGCAGCTAGCCTGCGGTCGGGGCGGCAGGGGGACGACGATGGAGCAGCACCGGGCCGCCGGGGTGGGCCCACCCCTGCGCGTCGTCCTCGTCGATGACCATGCGATCGTGCGCTCCGGACTGAAGGCCGAGCTCGAAGCTCGCCGGTGCGAGGTGGTGGCCGAGGCCGGTGACGTCTCGGGCGCGGTCGAGCAGATCGAACGGGCCCGCCCCGACGTGGTGATCCTCGACGTCCGGATCCCCGGCGGTGGCGGGCCGGGCGTCCTGCGGGCCCTGAAGCCGCCTCCGCCGACGCTGGCCGTGTCGGCCTCGGACGAGCGTGCCGACGTGGTGGCCACGGTCTCCGCCGGCGCGCTCGGTTACCTGCTCAAGACCAGCCCGGTGGAGGAGCTCGTGACCGCGGTACGGGCCACCGCCGAGGGCCATCCGGTGTTCTCGTCCGAGCTCGCCGGTCACGTGCTCGACCTCGACCTCGCCGACCATGTCGCCGACCGGGAGTGGCAGCGCCTCACCGACCGGGAACGCGAGGTCCTCCGGTTGCTCGCCCGCGGGCGCGCCTATCGCGGCATCGCCGAGGAGCTGTTCGTCTCGGCCAAGACCGTCGAGACGCACGTGCGCAACATCCTGCACAAGCTCCAGGTGACCAACCGCCACGAGGCGGCCCGGTGGGCGATGGAGCGCGGCTTCGAGGGATGAACCCGAAGTTCCGGATCAGGGACATCCCTGAGGTCCCGACACCGGGCGACGGGGATCGTGGGGTTCACCCGAACGGAAGAGGCCCCATGAACCCCGCACATCCCGCACCCCGGTCGTCCGCTGCGAGCCCCCGGGGGGTGACCTCCCCACCCGTACCCGGTCCCCACGCGTCGGACGAGGCACCCCCACCCCCGCCACCCTCGACCGGGCCGCAGTCGCGGTGGCGCGAGAAGCTCCCCGAGATCACCGCGGCCATCGGCGCCGTGCTCGTGCTCAGCGCCCTGACCGGGTTCGTCACCTCGACGTGGGACGAACTGAACCTGTTGCAACGGTCCGTGACGCTGGCGGCGGTCGCCGTGGGGCTCACCGTCGGGGGCGTGTACGCAGAGAGCGCGGCGCGACGGAGCCTGGAGCGGGTCACGTCGCTGGTCTACCTGTCCGCGTCGGCCGCCGTCGCCGCCTCGGTCACCCTGTTGGGCTACGCGACCGAGCCGGCGGTCGCCCGCCTCGCGATCGCCGCAGGCGGCCTGGTGGCGGCGGTCCACGCCGGATGGATCCTGCTGCGCAATCCCGCCTCACCCATCCGGGCGGCGGGTGTGACCGCCGCCCTCGTCTACGCCGCCGGCCCCGCCGGAGGGACCCTCGGTGACCGCTTCTCGACCATGGACCCGGGCGACCTGGCGCTGCCGTTGATCGGGACGGCCGACCCCACCCTGCGCACGGACGCCTTCCTCGTCCCCGGGGTGGCCTGGCTCCTGATCGGTGTCGGGCTGCTCGCCCTGGCCACCCGGTTGACCGACCGGGCGCGCCACACCGCCACGGTGCTCGCCACCACCCTGCTGTTCGGTTCCGCGCTGATGCTCAACGTGCTCGCCGACCCGGTCGGGGCCTTCGCCGCACTGTGCATCGTCCTCGGCTACTTCGTCTACGGGCGCCTGTGCGACCAGCCCGGCATGCAGTTGGTGGGGGCCATCGGCGTCCTGCTCGCCGGGATCCGGGTCCTCGTGGGGCTGTTCTCCGGCCAGGTCGTGCTGACCATCGCCGTGCTGGCGGTCGGGCTGGCCCTGCTGGCCTGGTCGCTGGCCGCCGCGCGTGGGCGGACCGAGGATCCCGCCTGAGTCGGTTCCGAGCGGGCGAGGTCCGTCGCGGCTCCCCGCCACGTGGCCGCCGAGAGCTCCGGCTCGGACGGCGGCCACCGGCGTAGGGTGGACGGTCATGACCACGACCACCCCCGCCCCCGCGTCGACGGCCGGCCTCCGGCCCGGCGCCGACGCGCTGCGGCAGGTCGCACACCGCTTTCTCCGTCGTTTCGGGCTGGTCTGCGCCGCATGGACGGTGCTGTTGGCCGCGACGACCCCGAGCGTGGAGCGGCCCATGGTGCTCTGGGCCGCGGCCGGGCTCGTCAGCGCCTGGGCCGTGCTCTCGTTGGCCGTCTCCGATCCCTGGGCGTGGGGCGTTGGATGGCTCGTGGTGGCCACCCTGCTCGAGTTGGCCGGCCCCGCAGCGGGGACGGCGGGCTGGTCGCTGGTCGGTGGCGCCACCTTCCTCGTCATCGCGGCGGCCGCCGTCTCCGGGCGTCTCCGCCTGGTCGTCGGGGTGGTCGTGGTGCTGTCCACCGCTGCGCTGGTGCGACCCCTGCTCTCACCCGGATGGAACCTCGGCGGCGGACTGTCGACCCTGCTGATCTTCGCGCTCGGCGCGACCGCGCTGACCTGGCTGGCGCGCCTGGTGACCGCGACCGTCGCCGAACGCGACCGCCTCGCCGCACGGCTGGCCGACAGCGAGCGTGACGCCGCGGTCGCCGCCGAACGCGCCGAGGCGGCGGCGCGCCTGCACGACTCGGTCCTGCAGACCCTGGCCCAACTCGAGCGCACCGCGCGGGATCCGGGCAGCGCGGGGCTGGCCGCGGCCGCCTCCGCGGATCTGCGCGCCTTCCTACGCGGGACCGGCGCGGAGCACCAGCGACTGCGGGACGCGCTCGAACACCGTGTGCTCACCGCGGCCGGCATCGGGCGTGGACGCCTCCACGTCCACGCGGCCGGTGGCGATCCCCGGCTCGACGAGCCGCTCGAACGCCTCCTCGAAGCGGCCGAGGAGGCGGTCCGCAACGCCGTGCGCCACACCGACGGGCGGGTCACGGTGATGTGTGAGGCGAGGCACGACCGGGTGACGATCTGGATCACCGACCGGGGCCCGGGCTTCGACCCGACGGCCGTGCCCAACGACCGGCTCGGGGTCCGCGAGTCCATCCTGGGTCGCATGGAGCGGCTCGGGGGGCGGGCCCGGCTGGCCCGGACCCCGACCGGGTCGGAATGGGAGCTCACCCTGCCGCGTTGACCCCGACACGCCACCATGGGGCCGGGGCCACACCGGGGATGCGCCACGTCTCGACGGGCCCGCGACCGCAACCCCCACCATTCGACCCCGCCGACGGCCGACACCGGCGGCGCGGAACCGCTTCCCTGGCGTGGGGGCCCCGCACCGTCGCACGACCGGACCACGCGGGGGGACGTCCGCGAGACGGACAAGCAGACAGGACCGACGGTGACGAGCCAGACCGACCCCTGGGGACCCCGCGCGGAAGGCGACGCGTCCCGGCGCGGCGCCCGGTTCCTCGGCGTGGCGGGACTCGTGGCGCTGGCCGTGGTCCTCGCGGTCGCCACGACCGGGGTGGTCCTCTATCAGCAGGCCGACAGCGCGGTTGACCGCGTCCCGGTGGAAGGCCTGAGCGACCCCGACGCGGGCGACGAGGGGCCGGAGACGAAGGACAGCGACGCACGCAACTTCCTGGTCGTGGGTTCGGACTCACGGGAAGACGTCGAGCACGCCGACAAGGTCGCGACGGGGGGCAAGGAGGGGCAGCGAAGCGACGTGATCATGTACGTCTCGGTCACCGACGACCGCGAGGGCATCTCGATCGTGTCCATCCCGCGTGACCTCGTCGTCGAGCTCGACGGCCGGGAGATGCGGATCAACTACGCCTTCGAGGAGGGTGCGAGCAACCTCGTGGCCGCCGTGCAGGAGCAGCTCGGACTGCCTGTCCACCACTACGCCGAGATCAACTTCGACGGTTTCATCAACGCGGTCGACACCATCGGGGGCGTCGACATGTGCCTCGAGGACGACCTGGTCGACCCCGACGCCGGAGCGGACCTCGAGGCCGGGTGCCAGCGCCTCGCGCCCGCCGAGGCCCTGGCGTTCGTGCGTTCCCGCCAGGGGACACGGGGCGACTACGAACGCATCGAGCGCCAGCAGCGTTTCCTGCGTGCCACCGTGGACGAACTCACCCAGCGCCGCATCCTGGCCAACGTGCCGCAACTGTTCGACCTGATCGAAGACGTCTCGGGCAACGTGTCCACCGACGAGGACCTCAGCCTGCCGGAGATGCTGGGTCTGGCGGACAACCTGCGCGACGTGCTCGGTGACGACATCCCCATGGCCAGTGTCCCCGCCTACCCCGACAGCCTCGGCCCCGCGGAGGTCATGCGTATCTACGAACCCGGCGCACGTGCCCTGTTCGAGGATGTGCGGGCGGGACGCCAGATCGCCGACCGCGGCACCCGGGACGAGCGCGACGAGACCTCCGTGGCCATCTGGTCGGGCGGCCGCGGCGACGGGCTCGAGATCGTGGGATCGGTGCTGCACTACGGTGGTTTCACCGACTATCAGGCGGTCGGGCCCGGGCCCTCGGAGTTCGACGCCGGCTCGACCACCACGGTGTACGCCCCGAGCGGGGACAAGGCGGAAGCGGAGTGGGTCGCCGCCCTGCTCGGCGCGCCGATCCGGGAGCTGCCCACCGACGTCGAGGTGCCGGGGGGCGCAGACGTCGTGGTCGCGGTCGGACGTGACGCGGCCGGGTCCGGGGGGACCCTGCGGGGTGCCGAGGGCAGGCTCGAGACCCGCCAGGCCGACGAGCACTGAGAGCGGCGGGACCGGATCGGTCCCGCCGCGTTGCTCGACCCGCCGGGTGGCCCGGCTCTACGAGCGCGCGAGCGCTCCCGCCAGCACCTGCCGGGCGATGACCCGCAGCGCGAGGACCTCGTCGGCGCCCTCGAAGATCGACAGCACCCGGGCGTCGAGGAACAACCGTGACACGGTGTACTCCTCGGCGTAGCCGTAGCCACCGTGGATCTGCTGCGCCTCGCGGGTCACCCATTCGGAGACGCGGCACGCCAACTGCTTGACCTGCGACGCCGCCAGCTGCGCGTCCTCGTCCCCCCGCACGAGCTTGCGTGCCACCTCGTAGGCGAAGATGCGGCAGGCGGCGAGCAGGGCGGCCATGCGCACGATCTTGGTGCGGTTCAGTTCGTAGTCCGCCAGCGGACGGTCGAAGACGTGGCGCTGCTTGGCGTAAGCCACGGCCTGCTCCAGGGCGGACTGCATGACCCCCTGGGCACGTGCCGCCGTCTGCAGCCGGGCGTTCGAGAAGGCCTGCATCTGCAGGTAGAAGCCCTGACCGAGGCCGTCGTCCTCACCGATCAGGTTGCGGTGCGGGACCCGCCAGGTGTCGAAGCTGATCTCGAAGGAGTGCATGCCGCGGTAGCCGATGGTGGGGATGGCACGGGCGTCCATCGTGCCGCCACCGTCCTGCTCGGTCTTCCACGCGTGGCCCCCGAACGGGGGCTTGTCGACCACGAACAGGCTCAGGCCCCGGTGGCCCTTGCTGCGGTCGGGGTCGGTGCGGGCGAGCACGAGCAGGTGGTCGGCTCGACCGCCGAACGTGCACCAGGTCTTCACGCCGTTGATGACCCAGTCGTCACCGTCACGGGTCGCGGAGACCTTCACCCCGGCGACGTCCGAGCCGTGGTCGGGTTCGGTGACGGCCACACCACACATCTGCTCACCCGCGGCGATGCCGGGCAGCCACCGCTCCTTCTGCTCCTGCGTGCCGCCCTTGAGGATGGCGGTGCCGATGATCTCGGGCCGGGTGATCAGCGACCCGGCAACGCCCAGCGACCCGCGTGAGAGCTCCTCGGTGACCAGCACCATGTTGAGCAGCTCGTCCTCGCTGCCCGACGCGAACCCGCCGTACTCCTCGGGGATCGACAGGGCGAAGCAGCCGAGTTCGGCCGCGCCGGAGATGATCTCCTCCGGGATGTCCTGGTCGTGGCGGTGGACCTCCTCCGCCAGCGGCATGACCTGTTCCTCGGCGAACCGCCGGAAGGTGTCGCGCACCATCTCGAGGTCCTCCGGCAGGTGCCGCCGTCCGGCCTCGCCCGTCTCCAGCACCTTCTCGGCCAGCCCGGAGAGGAACCCGGTGTCACGGCCGGCGGCCATCTCGTCGGCCACGTCGTCGAGGACGCCCCGCTCGAGGCCCCACTCCGGTTCGCGGCCCGCCACGCGCGATCGCAGGTCGCCGGCGACGTCGGCGGCGTAGGCCAGCGCGAGGGCGCCTTCCTGTTCGCCGTGCTCGCCCCAGTCCAGCAGATGGCGTGCGGCGGCCACGGCGCCGGAGATCGAGGCGAGGTCGTAGGCCACCGTCTGGTGGTCGTCGACCAGCGACGTGCTGATGCGGCCGTCCTTCTCGCATCGGCCGGCGAGGTGGGTGGCGGCGCGGTCGACCGACGCCTCCAGCGCGTCGACCAACGAACGGGCGTGCTCGAGATGGGACACGGACGGCCTCCTGCGGACGAACATCGGCGCCCGCACGACGGGCGCGGGTCCCGGCAAGCCTGCCACCCCCGGGTGACCGGTACCAACCCGGGCCGGTCGTGCGGCCACCCCCGAACGGTGGTTCCCGTCGCGGGCGGCCTGATCCATCCTCGGCAGCACACCACCGCAGGACCGAAGCGAGGAGCCGCCATCAAAGCCGTTGTCTACCGGGGTCCCCACGACGTCGAGGTCGAGGACGTCGACGATCCGAGTATCGAGCAGCCCACCGACGTGATCGTGCGTATCACCACGGCTGCGATCTGCGGGTCCGATCTGCACATGTACGAGGGCCGCACCGACGCCGAGTCCGGCCTGGTCTTCGGGCACGAGAACATGGGCGTGGTCGAGGAGGTCGGCCAGGGGGTTACCAAACTGCAGGTCGGCGACCGCGTGGTGCTGCCGTTCAACGTCGCCTGCGGCTTCTGCGCCAACTGCGAAGCGGGCGACACCGCCTTCTGCCTCACGGTCAACGAGGGGTTCGCCGGAGGTGCCTACGGCTACGTGGCGATGGGGCCATACCAGGGCGGCCAGGCCGAATACCTCCGGGTACCGTTCGCCGACTTCAACGCGCTGCAACTACCACCCGGGGACGAGCACGAGGACGACTTCATCCTGCTCGCCGACGTCTTCCCGACCGGCTACCACGCCACGGAACTGGCCGGCCTCCGCCCGGGCGAGTCGGTCGCCATCTACGGCGCGGGGCCCGTCGGACTGATGGCCGCCTACTCGGCCCACCTGCGCGGCGCCTCCGACATCTACCTCGTCGACAAGGTCGGCGAGCGCCTGGAACTCGGTCGCGAACACGCCGGGGCCACGCCGATCGACTTCAGCGAGGGCGACCCGGTCGAGCAGATCCTGGAACGCACCGACGGTGTCGGTGCGGACCGGGGCATCGACGCCGTGGGCTACCAGGCCCAGGTGCCGGAGGGCGCCGACGAGGTCCCCGCGATGGTGCTCAACAACCTCGTGCACTCGGTGCGCCCGACGGGCGGGCTGGGGGTCGTGGGGCTGTATCTGCCCAGTGACCCCGGCGCACCCACCGAGGAAGCCGCCGAAGGCCGCCTGCTGTTCGAGATGGGCAAGTTCTTCGAGAAGGGCCAGACGATGGGCACGGGACAGGCCAACGCCAAGGCCTACAACCGCAGCCTGCGGGACCTGATCGTGGCGGGTCGCGCACGCCCGAGTTTCCTGGTCTCCAAGCGGGTGCCGCTCGAGGAGGCCCCCGACGCCTACGAACGTTTCGATCGTCGGGAAGCGGGCTACAGCAAGGTGGTCCTCGACCCGGCCGCCTGACGAACGCCCCCGGATATGTCGTGCACGGCGGCGCGGCGTGCCCGGCGAGGACGAACGGGCGCCCCGCTCAGGCCACGTCGGCGGCCAGCAGCGCCGCCCCCGTCGCGCCGGCCCGGTCCCGGAGCACCCCCGCCACCACCTGCAGTCGCGGCGGCTGGAGGAACAGCAGGGGCCGGGTGGCGGACTCGACCTGCATCCGGAAGGGCTCACCGAGACGGTCGGCGAGCCCGCCACCGAGCACGACACGGTCGACGTCGAGGAGGTTGACCGCGGAGGCGATTCCGGCACCCAGCGCCTCGACGGCCGCGTCCAGTAGGTCGGCGACCAGCTCGTCGCCACGCGCCAGCGCCTCGCGGAAGACCCCGGAGGAGGTGCGCGAGCGGCCGAGCTCCTTCTGGACGTCGAAGAGGATGGTGGGCCAGCCGTCCGCGCGGGCCCGCTCCGCGGCGAGGGTCATGGCGCGTCGCCCGGCGTAGGCCTCCACGCACCCACGCCGCCCACAGGGGCAGACCGCGCCCCCCTGGCGGACGACCATGTGACCGAACTCGCCCGATCCGCCGCTGGCGCCGAGGTAGGGACGCCCGTCGAGGACCAGGCCACCACCGACCCCCGTGCCGACGAACACCGCCAGCAGGTGGTCGCTCTCACCGCCGGCCCCCAGCCGGTGCTCGGCGACCGCGGCGGCCGTCACGTCGTTCATCACCCGTATCGGTCGGTCGACCCGTTGCCGGAGCAGGTCGGCCAGTGCGAACCGCTCGAGAAAGCCCGGGACGTTGGACGCGCCCCCCACGGTCCCGTCGATCACCACCCCGGGCGTGCCGACACCCACGCCGTCGAGGTCGTCGATCGCGGTGCCCGCCCGGTCGGCGACCTGGTGCACCGCCGCCGCGAGCACGTCGAGGACCGCGGTGCGGTCACCGTCGGCCGGCGTCTTCAGCTTGGCGTGGGCGAGGACCTCCTCGCCGTCGAGCACCACGGCCTGGATGTTGGTGCCGCCGAGATCGAGCCCGATCGTGACCATCTGCGCGCTCCTGCACACCGGAGTGTTGCGGTTGTCCGGCCCGACGAGCCTACTGAGGGCCGGCCCGACGCCGCGGGAACAGCTCACACGGGCGAGCGACGCCCACCGGCGGCCCCCAGGAGGCCCGCGGCCACCAGGACGGCCCCCACCAACGCGGCGCCCGACAGCCGCTCCCCCACGATGGCGACGGCCAGCAGCGCCGCGGTGAGTGGCTCGGCGAGGGTCAGGGTGGTCGCGGTGGCCGCCTCCACGTGCCCCAGGCCGCGAACGAAGAACAGATAGCCGGCGGTGATCGTGACGATCCCGAGCCAGGCGGTCGCCAACAGCCCCTCCGTCGTCCCGGCCCAGGCCACGCCGGACCAGAGCAGTGTGGGGGCCAGCAGCACGCCCGTCGCCGCGAAGGTGACCGCCACCGCGGAGGTGGGCGCGACGCCCGTGTCGAGCAGCTTCTTGGAGGCCACGGCGTAGGTGGCGTACGCGGCACCCGCCGCCAGGGAGAGCGCCACCCCGACCGGCCGCGCCCCGTCCCCGCCACCGGGCGCCACCAGCAGCGCCGTGCCGCCCAGGGTCACCGCCGTGGCCAAGCCCCAGCGCAGCCCCGGGGCGCGACCCCGCACGGCATCGATGATGCCGGCCGTGACCGGTGCGCTGCCGATGGCCACCAGCGTGCCCACGGCGACCCCCGTGAGCCGGATCCCCCCGAGGTACCCGATTTGGAAGACCCCCATCGCTGCGGCCGCGGCCGCGGTCGGCCCCGGGGCGTACCGCACCACCCGGGCCAGTTCGGCCGCACCTGCTCGCCACGCGGCGATGGCCACCAACAGCGTCCCGCCCACCAGCACCCGCAACGCGGCCACCGCCACCGGGGATGCCGTGGGGACCGCCAGCTCCTGCGCCACACCGGAGGTGCCCCACAACGCGGCGGCGGTCACCACGAGCAGCGCACCGACGGGCACGCCGCCCCGGGACGGACTCACCCGCCGAGCTGTGCCGCGTCGACGTTCTGCAGCCGGACCTGACCACGGGCCACGGTCTTGCCGTCCTGCTCGCGGCTGCACACGACGTGCCACAGCTGCTGGCTGCGACCGACGTGCACCGGGTGGGCCACGGCGTCGACCCGTCCGGTCCGGTGGGCACGCAGGAAGTCGGTGCTGTTGTTGACGCCCACGACCTGCTTGTCCAGTTGCGCGGCGTGCATCGAGGCGCCGATCGAGGCCAGCGACTCGACCACGGCGCACCACACCCCCCCGTGGACGATGCCGAACGGCTGATGGTGCCGCTCGTCGCAGACCAGGTGCGCCACCACACGTTCGAGGGAGACCTCCTCGAGCTCGAGTCCGAGCTGCGACGATCCGAAGTGGTCGCCGCGGAAGGGGTCGAGGTCCTCGCCGCGCAGGACCCCGCCCTGGCGCAGTCGGTCCCGCAGGTTCTGGCTCTTCTCGCTCATGTGGTCCTCGTCGCTGCTGGCCGCGGGCCACCCGGAACGGACGGGTGACGGGTCCGGTGCACCGGCGCATGCCCGGCGGCTCGGGAGGCTACTCGCCGTCGTCGTGGAGGCTCCGTGATCCCGGTGCGCTGTAGTCTCGGCGACCGCGCCCCTTCGACGAGGAAGAAGATCATGGCCGACGCCAAGCACCGCAGCCGCGACGTGACCGAGGGCTACGAACGGGCACCCGCACGGGCGATGTTGCGCGCGATCGGCATGGGGGACGACGACTGGTCCAAGCCCCAGGTGGGCATCGCCTCGTCGTGGAACGAGGTCACGCCCTGCAACATGCCGCTGGACCGCCTGGCGAAACAGGCCAAGCAGGGGGTCTTCGACGCCGGCGGCTACCCGATCGAGTTCAACACCATCGCCGTCTCCGACGGTATCTCGATGGGCCACGAGGGGATGCGCGCGTCCCTGGTCTCCCGCGAGGTGATCGCGGACTCGGTCGAGACCGTGATGCACGCGGAGCGGCTCGACGGGATGGTCACCTTCGCGGGCTGCGACAAGTCGCTGCCCGGCATGGTGATGGCCGCCGTGCGCCTCGACGTGCCCAGCGTCTTCCTCTACGGCGGCTCGATCCTGCCCGGCCGCCACGACGGCCACGACATCACCATCCAGGACGTCTTCGAGGCCGTGGGGGCCCGCGGCAGTGGCCAGATCGACGACGAGGAACTGGCGGCGATCGAACGCAGCGCCTGCCCGACCGAGGGCGCCTGCGGGGGGATGTTCACGGCCAACACGATGGCCTCGGCCATCGAGGCCCTGGGCCTCGCCCTGCCCGGTTCGTCCTCGGCGCCCGCACCCGACCCCCGACGCGACGAGTTCGCCCGGCGCTCCGGCGAGGCCGTCGTCGGACTGCTGCACTCCGGGCTCTCGGCACGCCGAATCGTGACCCGCGAGGCGCTGGAGAACGCGATCGCGGTGGTGATGGCCGTGGGTGGCTCCACCAACGCCGTGCTCCACCTGGTCGCGATCGCGCGCGAGGCCGAGGTCGAGCTCAGCATCGACGACTTCGATGCGATCGGCCGTCGGGTGCCCCACATCGCCGACACCAAGCCGGCCGGTCGCTACATCATGACCGATCTCGACCGTGTCGGCGGGGTGCCGGTGGTGATGAAGGAACTACTGGACGCCGGCCTGCTGCACGGCGACGCCCTGACCGTGACCGGCCGCAGCATCGGCGAGGAGCTCGAGTCCATGGACGTGCCCGCGCCCGATGGCGAGGTCGTCCACCCGCTCACCCGGCCCATCCACGTCGACGGCGGGCTGGCGATCCTGCGGGGCTCGCTGGCACCCGAGGGCGCGGTCGTCAAGATCGCCGGCCTCACCGAGGATCAGCTGGAGTTCGAGGGTCCGGCCCGCGTCTTCGACGGGGAGCAGGGGGCCATGGAGGCGGTGCTGACCGGGCAGATCCGCGACGGCGACGTGATCGTGATCCGCTACGAGGGCCCCAAGGGCGGTCCGGGCATGCGCGAGATGCTGGCGGTCACCTCGGCGGTGAAGGGCGCAGGCCTCGGCGGGACCGTGGCGCTGCTCACCGACGGCCGCTTCTCGGGGGCGACCCACGGGTTCTCCATCGGTCACATCGCCCCGGAGGCCACCGACGGCGGGCCGATCGCCCTCGTCGCGGAGGGGGACCGGATTCGCATCGACGTCCCCAACCGGGGCCTGGAACTCCTGGTGGACGACGACGAACTGGTCCGGCGTCGTGAGGGGTGGGTCCCCCTCCCGGCCCGCTACACCCGTGGCGTGCTGGCCAAGTACGCCCGGCTCGCGCAGTCCGCGGCCGACGGGGCGATCACCGTCCCGTAGGGCCCGGCAACGACGGCTTCGAGTCTCGGGCGGTGCTCCGGCCACCCGCACGCCCCCGCGAGGAACGGCCGACCGGGAGACGGCCGGTGCCGCCCCGGGCGTCCAGCGACGGCGTCGTCACCGCCACCTCGCGAGCGAGGGCGGAGGGAGCCAGGACATCCTGGCCCGCGAGCGCGCGGAGGAACATGCGGTGGTCCTGCCGGAGATCGTGCGCCAGTCGCGAGATGTGGTCCTTCTCGTAGAAGACGAACGCGCCTGAAGCCAGCACGGAGGCCTCCCCGTCCTCGGCGGGCCTCGACGTCAGGGCGGCGACCATCGTCTCCGGACACCTGGCCACGACCTTCGGGATGAACGGGACCGCGTCCACGTTCCCGAGAGCCAGGTCGAGCAGCAGGATGTCCGGACGCGTCTCGCACACGTCCTCGAACCAGCCCTCGAGGGCCGGCGCCCGTACCTCGAAGTCCGAGGCGCGGGAGAGCAAGAGGGAGACCAGTCGACGGATCGGCGGCTGGTCGTCGACGACCATGACCCGCAACGCTGTCCCGGTACTCATGGGCCCGCTCTCCCGCTCGGATGACACGACCACGAGCGGGCGCGTCCCGGTGGCCCTCGACGGCGACACCTCCCCGTCGGGGGCGGTCACGGATCCGTCGATCCAGCCCCTACGGGTGGCCCGAAAATATCCCGGCGTCGGCCGGCCCGGAAGGGGGTTTCGGGCCATATACCGGGCCCGTTCGGGCATGCTGCACCTGACGACCCTTGACTAGTCCTACCGGCGGAGCGGTGGGACACCGTGACCGCAGCCGTCACCCCGAGGCGCGCCACGTCGCCCTCACGGGTGACCGAACACCTCGCGGGTGGATCGCCGTCGGGGGGGCCGCACCGGTACGTTCACGGCGACAACGTCCGCGAGGTCAACCGTGCAGTTCGAGGAGCTCCGCTACGTCTGCCAGGAGGCCGCGGTCGACGTCCTTTCGAACCGCGGGCGGCCGGTGCCTGCGACCATCGTGCTCCCCGGCCCCGAACGGACCCGGCTGGTGACCCTGCCGGACTTCCCTTCCGACGACGAGACGCGCCACGCGGTGCTGGCCCAGCTCGCCGTCGACGAGGTGACCCCGAACGAGATCCCCTGTTGGGGCTTCCTCGCCGAGGCGGAGGTCGGCGGGGAGGACGCCGTGGTGGTCGCCTTCGGGGCCCGTCGCAACGCGCCGCACGTCACCGCGTCCCGGTTCGACGAGGAGGGCGGCCTGGAGGAGTTCGTGCCCTCCGAGCCGCTCGACCCGACCGCGCTGCCGTTCCTTCATCCGCTGCAGCACGCCGTCGATGCGCTGAGCGCCGCGCAGGGCCCGGGCACCGGCGCGGAGCCCGACCGCGACGATCCCCTGGGGATCGCCTCACCGCGCACGGGCGGCCCCGGTGGGGGCGGCGACCTGCCGATGCATCCCGAGTAGCGTCCGACCCGGGGTCGTCGGGCCCCTGCCACCCGGTACCGGTGGGGCGGCGGCCCCGAGCCGGTCAGCGTTCCGCGTCGGGCTTCCCGCCCTCCGCCGGCAACTCGGGCCCCCGGATCTCGACCTCCCCTGCGCGCCGTCCTTCGAGCGAGAGCACCGTCAGGCGCCACCCTCCGTCCGTATCCACGTGGTCGCCCCGGTCGAGCAACCGACCGAGTTCCTCCACCATCGCTCCCGAGACCGTCTCCGCCTCCCCGCCGGGCAGCCATCCGCCGGTCAACCGCTCGGCCTCGTCCCGTCGCATCGTGCCGGGCACGACCCAGACGCGCTCCTCGGAGGCGACGGCGTGGCGTTCCTCGTCGAACTCGTCCTCGATCTCGCCGACCAGTTCCTCGAGCACGTCCTCGAGACTGATCACCCCCGCCGTACCGCCGAACTCATCGACCACCAGCACGGCATGCGCCCGGCTGCCCCGCATGTCGCGGAGCAACTGTTCGAGGTCGCGGGACTCCGGGACCGCGGGGATCGGCCGCAGCAGTTGGCTCACCTGCAGGCCCTCGAGCGATTCCCGCATGAGCACGTCCTTGACGTGCACCAGCCCGACGATGTGGTCGATGTCCTCGTGGTAGACGGGCAGGCGGGTGAACCCCGTCTCGGCCGCGAGGTCCAGCACCTCCTGGCCACTGGCGGTGTCGGGCAGCGCCGAGAGGTCGACCCGGGGGGTCATCGCCGCCTCGGCGTCGATGCGTTGCAGCCGCAGCGCCGCGCCCATCACCCGGGCGTCCTGCGGCGCGATGGTCCCCAGGTCGTGGGACTCCGCCAGCGCCAGGGCGAGTTCCTCCGGGCTGTGGACCAGCTTGTGCTCGTCCACCGGCTCGACCCGGACCAGTCGGACCAGCAGGTTCGCCGCGCCGTTGAGCAGCAGGATCAGCGGCCGGAACGCCGCGACGTACCACCCGAAGGGCCGGGCGAGCCGGAGCGAGACGGCCTCGGCACGGGCCAGCGCGAGGTTCTTGGGGGCCATCTCCCCGAAGACCATGTGCAGGAAGACCACCACGGACAGGGCCAGCGCGAACGCCACCAACGGAACCGCACCCGCCGGCAGCGCGGTGGCGCCGAGCCAGCCCGCGAACAACGCCGCGACGGCGGGCTCCGCGACCGCGCCGAGCCCCAGCGAACACATCGTGATGCCGAGTTGCGCCCCCGAGAAGGTCACCGACAGCTCGGTGAGCGCCTTCAGCGCGCGCCGACCCCGGGGATCGCCACGGTCGGCCGCCTCCTCGATGCGTGCGCGACGGGCGGCCAGCAGCGCGATCTCGGCCGCGACGAAGAAGCCGTTGGCGATCAGGAGGACCAGCCCGAGCAGGACGGCGGTGACGCTGAACGTGCCGTGTGCGGCGGCGTCCGCGGAGACGGCGAGCGTCACGGCCCACCTCCCCCGGACGTTTCGGGTTCGCGCACGACGACCTCGGTGATCCGCACGCCCTCGACCGCGGCGACGCGCAGTTCCCACCCGTCGTGTTCCACGACCTCCCCACCCTCGGGGATGCGCCCGAGCCGGTCGAGGACGAAGCCGGCGACGGTCTCGTACTCCCCTTCGGGCAGCTCACAGCCGAGCAGCCCCTGAAGGCGGTCCGTGCGCAGCGAGCCGTGGACGAGGCTCCGACCCGCCCCGACCCGTCGCACGATCCGGCTGCCCTGGTCGAACTCGTCCTCGATCTCCCCGACGAGTTCCTCGAGCACGTCCTCGATGGTCACGATCCCCGCCGTGCCGCCGTACTCGTCGATGACCACGGCGAAGGTGCGCTGGGACCGGCGGAGGTCGCCGAGCAGCCGACGCAGGGGCTCGCTCTCGGGTACCACCAGCGGCGAGAACATCACGTCGCCCACCGGCGTGTCCGCGTGCCGGTCGGGCGCGACCGAGAGCAGGTCCTTGATGTGGATCGTGCCGAGCAGGTCGTCCTCGTTGTCGCCACGGACGGGGAAGCGGCTGTGGCCGGTGCGACGCGCGGCCACGCGCAGGTCGGCGAGGCTGTCGGTGGGGGTGAGCCACACGATGTCGGGGCGCGGGACCATGACCTCGCCCACACGCGTGTCGCCGAGTTCCACGGCCCGGCGCAACAGCTCGGTCTGTTCACTGGTGAGGCTGCCCTCGTCACCTGACGCACTGATGATCCGTGCCAGCTCGTCGAGGCTGTGGCCCCCCTCGAGCTCCTCACGGACCTCGACACCGAACATCCGCCGGCTTACCAGCTCGGCCGCACGGTGGAAGACCCGGATCACGGGCCCGAAGAGCAGGCCGAAGCCCCGCGAGAACGGCGCGACGGCCAGGGCGACGCCGAGGGGCCGCGAGATCGCCAGGTTCTTCGGGAACAGCTCACCCACGACCATCTGGAGCATGGTCGACAGCAGGAACGCCACGGTCAGCGCGACCCCCAGCGCCGCCTCCTCGGGCAGCCCGACGAGGTCGAGCACCGGCCGGATCAACGTGTCACCCAGTGCCCGCTCGGCGATGTAGCCCAACAGCAGCGACGTCACCGTGATCCCGAACTGCGCGGACGACAGGGCGAACGACAGCCGCGAGAGTTCCCTGGTGACCAGCCGGGCACGGAAGTCCCCGCTGGCGGCCAGCTCCTCGACACTGGGGCGACGCACCGAGACGAGCGAGAACTCCGCCGCGACGAACAGCCCGTTCGCGGCGATGAGCCCGGCGACCAGCAGGAGCCCGAGCGCGCCGCTCACGCGCCCGCCTCCGGGTGTTGCCTCGACTGGTCCACGGCGGGGAGGCTAGTGCCTCACCGGCCGTGCACCGCCCGGTCACCGGACGCCGCTCCCACCGACGGCGCGGGCAGCAGCCGGAGGGCGTGGGCCCGCATGTCGAACTCGGAATCCACCAGCGCGGTCAGGGCGAGTCCGGTCAGGCCGGCCAGCAGCAGTTCGGCCCCGGCCCGGGCCTCCGCCTCGTCGAGGTGTGGCTCCTCCCGCTGCAGCGCCGCGCCGAAGCGCTGGACCCGTCGGCGGTGGCTGCGCAGCACCCGCCGGCCCACACGTGGGTCGGTCAGCCCGCGTCCGACCGCGAGCTGCAGGTAGATGCGCGCGATGGGCGTGGACTCCGTGACGAACTGCACGAAGGCCTCGACGAGGTCTTCGAGGGTGTCGGTGCCCGCGCCCCGTGGATCCGGGTCGACCGCGTCGAGTGCCTCACGGACCACCTCGAAGACGACCTCCTCCTTGGAGTCGAAGAGGTTGTAGAAGCTGCCGGCCCCCACCGCCGCCTGGTCGGTGATCGCCTTGAGGGTGACGCCCTCGAATCCGACGTCGCCCAGCAGGCGACGCGTCGCCGACAGGATCCGCTCGCGGGTCTCGAGCCCCACGCGGTAGCGCGCCACCTCACACCCTTTCGGACCTGCCGCCGTCTGTCGGCTCCGGTGTGCGCCACACCACGACGACGGGCCGCTGGGAGCACACCAGCTTGCGGATCTGGAACGTTCACTCCAATATGTAGCATATATTCCAAACTGGAGCGATCGATCCAGTTCTCTGCCGCGGCACCGCGGCTGCTGCCGATGCAGAAGGGACACGCGGACGTGAGCCATTACAAGAGCAACCTGCGGGACATCGAGTTCAACCTCTTCGAGGTGCTGGGCGCCGACGAGTACCTCGGCACCGGTCCGTTCTCCGCCGTCGACGGCGAGCAGGCGCGCATGCTGCTCTCCGAGCTCGAGCGCTTCACGCGGGAATCGGTCTGGGCCGACTCGTTCGTGCCCGCCGACCGCGAGCCACTACAACTCTCCCCCGAGGGGGACGTCACGATCCCCGAGCAGCTCGACGCCGCGTTGAAGGCCTTCTACGAGGCGGGTTGGCACCTGATGCCCCTGCCCGAGCACCTCGGCGGTTACGGCTCGCCCCCCTCCGTGCGGTGGGCCGGCATGGAACTGCAGCTCGGCGCGCACGCGACCGCGGCCCTGTGGCCCATCGGCGCGCTGATGGCCACCATCGTCGACGAGATCGGCACCGAGGGCCAGAAGACCCGCTTCGCGACCCCCATGATCGACAAGTGCTGGGGCGGCACCATGGTGCTCACCGAGCCCGACGCCGGCTCCGACGTCGGTGCCGGGGTCTCCAAGGCCACCCACGTCGAGGACAACGGTGACGACGACCTCGGCGCCGTCTACCACCTCGAGGGCGTCAAGCGCTTCATCACCTCGGCCGACGCGCAGACCCACGAGAACACCGTCCACCTCGTGCTCGCCCGTCCCGAGGGTGCCGGCCCCGGCACCAAGGGCCTGAGCCTGTTCCTCGTGCCCAAGTTCCACGTCGACGCCGACGGTTCGCTGGGTGAGCGCAACGGCGTGCGGGTGTCCAACCTCGAGAAGAAGATGGGCATCAAGGGCTCGGCGACCTGTGAGCTGACCATGGGCCTCGACGGGACCCCGTGCGTGGGCTACCTCGCCGGCGACGTCCACGACGGCATCCGCCAGATGTTCATGGTCATCGAGTACGCCCGCATGATGGTCGGCACCAAGGCCATGGCCACCCTGTCCACCGGCTACCTCAACGCCCTGGACTACGCCAAGATCCGGGTCCAGGGTGCGGACATGACCGAGATGACCGACAAGACCGCCCCCAAGACCGAGATCATCAACCACCCTGACGTCCGCCGGATGTTGATGGAGCAGAAGGCCCACGCGGAGGGCATGCGCGCCCTGGTCATGTACGCGGGCTGGGTACAGGACCGGGCGATGCTCGAGGCCGACGACGATGAGGCCCACACGGCCTGGCTGGCCCGCGAGGACCTGCTGCTGCCCCTGGTCAAGGGCTACTGCTCGGAGAAGGCCTACGAACTGCTGGGGCTGTCCCTGCAGACCTTCGGTGGGTCCGGCTTCACCCAGGACTACCCCATCGAGCAGTACATCCGCGACGCCAAGATCGACACCCTCTACGAGGGCACGACCGCGATCCAGGCGCTGGACCTGCTGTTCCGCAAGATCGTCCGGGACAACGGCGCGACGCTGAACTGGTTCGCCGAGCAGGCACGTGAGCTGGCCAAGGCGGGCGCGGACGGCGACCCGTTCACCGTCGAGCGGACGCGCCTGGGCGAGGCCCTGGACCACACCCAGGAGCACCTGACCACCCTGATCACCTACGCCATGGCCTCCATGGACGAGGACACCCGCACCGAGATCTACAAGACCGGCCTCAACAGCACCGAGTTCCTCTACTCCCTGGCGGAGACCGTGATCGGCTGGCTGCTGCTGCGCCAGGCCGAGGTCGCCCGGGCCGCGCTCGACGCCGGCGACGTCTCGGACGGCGACCGGGAGTTCTACGAGGGCAAGATCGCCTCGGCCCGGTGGTTCGCCACCACGGTGCTGCCCAAGACCGAACTCCGCCGGCACAAGGCCGAGGAGGACGACGGCTGGCTCATGCGGCTGTCCGCCGGCGCGTTCTAGAACACCGGTCGCTGGTCGCCGTCCCTTTGGGGACGCCGGGACGCGGCCACCCCCTCCGACG
>SLRZ01000062.1 GCA_007130695.1 Nitriliruptoraceae bacterium | reverse complement strand
GTGCGGCGCGGCCCCTCGTCGGCGGGAGCCGACAGGCGGTGGACTCGATCAGAAGTCGTCGTCGCCGTTGTCGAAGCCGTCGTCGCCCTCGAGGTCGTCTTCGCCTTCGAGGCCGTCGTCGCCGCCCTCGAGGCCGTCGTCGCCTTCGAGGCCGTCGTCGCCCTCGAGGCCGTCCTCGGGGGCCTCCTGGCCCGGAGCGGTGTCGTCGTCGTCCATGTCGCAGGCCGCCGCGCCCAGGGCGAGGACCGCCACTGCGCTGCCGCTGGCGAGCTTGGTCATGAGCTTCTTGCGGTGCATACCGACTCCTTCGGCGAGGTGCATCGCGGCGAGCTGCCGCGATCGGTACGAAGCGCACACGGTGCACCAGCCCGGGCCGCCCCCGACGCGCCCGCCGGGGGCGAATGGCCATCGACCTCCGGCCGGGGTCGAAGGACCCTACGATGGCGCAGGTCGGGGGTTCGGGGCCCGACGACGTCGCCCGCGGGGACCGGAAAGACCCGCCCGGGAGACCCGCGGGTTGACACCTTTCCCCCGACCCGGGTACCGTTCCCTTTCGCGCCGTGAGCCCAGCTCTCGGCGCGTGTCCGGGCGCCAAGGCGCCGTCCTCGACGACCGTTGCGCGGTGACGCGCTGCTGCCCGGACCGAGTCACCAGGAGCGAAACGCCCGGCCCCGTGGGTCGGACCGACGCACCGCGGCGACGTCCGGACGACGCGGCCCCCACTCGACGGCGGCCACTGACGGACCCCACGCCGCGACCCGGCGATACGCGAAGCACCCACAGCCACGGCGTCGACGAGCCGCCGCGGTGACGAGGTCGACGAACACGAGACGGAGAAGGCATGCCCACCATCCAGCAACTGGTGCGCAAGGGCCGCAAGGACAAGGCGAAGAAGAACACGACCCTCGCGCTGAAGGGTTCGCCCCAGCGCCGAGGTGTCTGCACGCGCGTCTACACCACGACCCCGAAGAAGCCGAACTCGGCCCTGCGCAAGGTCTGTCGTGTGCGCCTGACCTCCGGCATCGAGGTCACCGCCTACATCCCCGGTGAAGGGCACAACCTGCAGGAGCACTCGATCGTGCTCGTGCGTGGCGGTCGTGTGAAGGACCTGCCGGGTGTGCGTTACAAGGTCATCCGAGGCTCGCTCGACGCAGCCCCGGTGCGGGACCGCCGTCAGTCGCGGTCGCGCTACGGCGTGAAGAAGGAGGGCTAGAGATGCCGCGTAAGGGATCCCCCGGGCGTCGCAAGCTCAAGGCCGACCCCAAGTACGGCTCGGTGCTCGTCACCCAGCTGATCAACCGGATCATGGTCGACGGCAAGCGCTCCGTCGCCGAGAAGATCGTCTACGACGCGCTCGCCGACATCGGCGGCCGTACCCAGGGCGGCGACCCCATCTCGGTGGTCAAGCGCGCCGTGGACAACGTCAAGCCGCAGCTCGAGGTCAAGTCCCGCCGCGTCGGCGGTGCCACCTACCAGGTGCCGATCGAGGTCCGGCCGTCGCGCTCGACCACGCTGGCCCTGCGCTGGGTGGTGGGCTACGCCCGCATCCGCCGCGAGCACACCATGGCCGAGCGCCTCGCCGGGGAGCTGCTCGACGCCTCCAACGGCGTCGGCGCCGCGGTCAAGCGTCGCGAGGACACCCACAAGATGGCCGAGGCCAACCGCGCCTTCGCCCACTACCGCTGGTAGCGGTCCGAAGCGGTCCGGGGCGTCGCCCCCGGGCCAGGACCGCCCCCCGTACCACACCCGTTCGCGACCGGCGCCGCCCACCGAAGGGCGGCGCCTCCACGAAGCGGCGGGCCACGAGTCCCGACCGGGACGAGACGAAGACGACGAGGAAGAGACGATGGCCGTCAAGCGGACCGTGAAGCTGGACCAGCTCCGCAACATCGGGATCATGGCCCACATCGACGCGGGCAAGACCACGACCACGGAGCGGATCCTCTTCTACACCGGGCGCACCTACAAGCTCGGTGAGGTGCACGACGGTGGCGCCACCATGGACTGGATGGAGCAGGAGCAGGAGCGCGGCATCACGATCACCTCTGCCGCCACCACCTGCAAGTGGGGCGACGCCACGATCAACATCATCGACACGCCCGGTCACGTGGACTTCACCGTCGAGGTGGAGCGCTCCCTGCGTGTCCTCGACGGCTCCGTGGCCGTGTTCGACGGTGTCGCCGGCGTGGAGCCGCAGTCCGAGACCGTGTGGCGCCAGGCCGACAAGTACGGCGTGCCGCGCCTGTGCTTCGTCAACAAGCTCGACCGCACCGGCGCCGACTTCGAGTACTGCTTCGAGTCCATCACCAAGCGCCTGACCCCCAACGCCGTGCGCATCCAGATGCCGATCGGCATCGAGAGCGATCTGCAGGGCGTGGTCGACCTCGTCGAGTTCAAGGGCATCGTCTGGAAGGGCGAGGACCTCGGGGCCACCTTCGAGGACGTCGAGGTGCCCGAAGAGCTGCGCGAGCAGGCCGAGATGTACCGCGCCGAGCTGATGGAGAAGGTCGCCGAGACCGACGAGGACCTGCTCGAATACTTCTTCGACAACGGCGAGCTCAGCGTCGACCAGCTCAAGTCGGGCCTGCGCAAGGCGACGGTCAACAACGAACTCGTGCCCGTGCTCTGCGGCTCCGCCTTCAAGAACAAGGGCGTGCAGCCCCTGCTCGACGCCGTCGTGGACTACCTGCCCTCCCCGCTCGAGGTGCCCCCGATCCGGGGCATCGACCCCAAGTCCGGCGACGACGTCGAGCGTCGCCCCGCCGACGACGAGCCCTTCGCCGCGCTCGCGTTCAAGGTCATGACCGACCCCTACGTGGGCACCCTGACCTTCTCGCGTGTCTACTCGGGTGTGCTCGAGGCCGGCTCCCACGTCGCCAACGTCACCAAGGACTCCAAGCAGCGGGTCGGTCGCATCCTGCAGATGCACGCCAACCACCGCGAGGAGGCCAGCGCCTGCATGACCGGCGACATCGTCGCGCTCGCGGGCCTGAAGGACACCTCGACCGGTGACACGATCACCACGCCGGACTCCCGCGTGCTGCTCGAGTCGATGGAGTTCCCCGAGCCGGTCATCCACATCGCCATCGAGCCCAAGACCAAGACCGACCAGGAGAAGCTCTCCACGGCGCTGCAGAAGCTCGCCGAGGAGGACCCGACCTTCACCGTCCACACGGACGAGGAGACCGGGCAGACCCTGATCGGCGGCATGGGCGAACTCCACCTCGAGATCATCGTCGACCGGCTCCTGCGCGAGTTCAAGGTCGAGGCCAACGTGGGCCGGCCGCAGGTCGCCTACCGCGAGATGATCAAGAAGAAGATGGAGAAGGTCGACCTCAAGTACGCCCGCCAGACGGGTGGTCGCGGCCAGTACGGCCACGTCGTCATCGACGTCGAGCCGCTCACCGACGTGCTCAAGGAAGAGCTCGAACTCGAGAGCGACGACCACTACTTCTTCGAGAACAAGATCGTGGGTGGCTCCATCCCCAAGGAGTACATCCCCTCGGTCGACCAGGGCATCCGCGAGGCGATGCAGTCCGGCATCCTCGCCGGCTACCCGATGGTCGACATCAAGGTCACCCTGGCCGACGGCTCGTACCACGACGTCGACTCCTCGGAGATGGCGTTCAAGGTCGCGGGCTCCATGGCCATCAAGGAGGCCTGCCGCAAGGCCGGCATCCAGCTGCTCGAGCCCGTCATGGAGGTCGAGGTCGTCACGCCCGAGGACTACCTCGGCGACGTGATGGGTGACCTCTCCGGGCGCCGTGGTCTCATCCAGGGCTCCGAGCCCCGGGGCAACGCGACCGTCATCTCCGCGCGCGTGCCGCTGTCGGAGATGTTCGGCTACGCGACCGACCTGCGCTCGATGTCCCAGGGGCGCGCCAGCTACACGATGCAGTTCGGCGCCTACGAGCCGGCACCCAACAGCATCCAGGAAGAGATCGTCGCGAAGGTTCGCGGCGAGTAGATCACCTTGAGGCCCGGTCACCGGGTCACGAGCACGACCCACAGACACGCGACGCGCGAGGAGGCCTGACGAGATGGCCAAGGCGAAGTTTGAGCGGACGAAGCCGCACATGAACATCGGGACGATCGGTCACGTTGATCATGG
>SLRZ01000178.1 GCA_007130695.1 Nitriliruptoraceae bacterium | reverse complement strand
GAACCCGCGCCGACGCTTGGCGCCACGAGGTAGACGATCTCCTCGTAGACCCCGGCGCGAACCTGGATGGTCACGTCGAAGGGACCGAGATCGAGCTCGCCGTAAACAACATCGATGGCCCGGCCGATCGTCTGGAACGCGCCACCCGCAGTGTCGGCGAGGCCGGTGTTGGAATCATTTCCGTCCTTCCGCACATAGTAGGTTCGCGGCGCGAGAAGCGTCTCCCGCACCCCCAGAACGACCGCTTTGCCGGTGGTCCGGTTGATCCGGATCGACTCGCGCCATTGCGCTCCGTCCGGGCTGACCTTGAACGAGAAGTCGTCCTCACCGGCGAGGCCCATCTCGGCGCGGCCGGAGAAGCCGGTCTGGAAGAGCACGCTGGCGGTGTCGCCGGCGGCGGCCTTGTTGATCTTCAGCTGGTGCCCTGCGCCCGCATGCGTGAGCAGCGCCGCCGGAGACGCGATCGCAAGCCGGTTCGTTGCGTCGGCCTGCGTCGCCACGCCCAGCGCGTCGATCTCGCCCAAGGCGAAGTCCACGTTCGCGCCAAGTTCGAGCGTCACCCAATCGGTGCCGTCGAAGCGCTGGAACTCCTCAGCTGCGACATTCCACAGGAGCCAACCCTCCTGCGGGATGAGCCGCCGCCAGGCATTGTCGTCGCGCAGTGCGATGCTGCCCTCCCAGCCGGTCCACAGACCGGTCGCGCTCGCGCTGACCAGGTAGCGCGCCCCCGGAACCGGTGCGGCCGGCGGCGCGGCGCGCGCCTGAAGGACAGAGAGTTGCACCAGCCCGTCGAGGATGCGCAGCGCCTCGTTGACCGTGACGTGCTTCTGCGCCTGCGACGCGAGGAGGAACGGCAGGAGGAGATTGGGCGTGTTCTCGGACATGGATGCGCCTCAGAACTGGAGGGTGACGGTGATGGGCGTACCCGGCTCAAAATCCGACAGCTGCCGGATCCGAACGGTGAGCATGTCGCCGGGGCCGAGCAGCGCGCCGCGGTCCGCGATCTGCTGCGCGCCGGAATAGACAACCGACGGCCCGGACGCCTGCAGCACGCGCAGGACCGCCGCGCCGTCGAGGATCTCGACAGTGTAGCCCTCGAAGGCCTCGCCGAGCGCGATCTCGGCGCCCGACCAGCTGTCGGCGTCGAGGAGCCGCGAGCGGCGCTTCCAGCGGATGGTCAGGTCCCCGGGCAGGCGCCCGCCGCGGAAGGGCTGCTCGACATGGCAGATCGGGAACGGGATCAGGCCCCGGCCCGCCGGTGTGAACTGCCGCTGCACGAAGGAGTCGTCGGTGACCGGCCGCGACGTGGGTCCCACGCGCCACCAGGCCTCGATTCCGACCTCGGTGCGGCGGATTGGCAGTGGTGCTACGCCGGCATCGAGGACGACGATGGCCGCGCCGGCCGGCGCCGGATCGCCCATCGCCCATTCCGTGCCGCGCTGGCCGCGCAGAAGCCGCGTAAGCCGATACCGCCCGGGCTCGAGCAGATCCACGCGGCCCGCCTGCAGGACCTCCCACTGCCCCGGCGCGCTCTCGACGGCAAAGGCGTTGGCGCCGTCGAAAAGCTGCACGTCCGGCTCACTCTGCAGCGCCACCCCGGAAAGCTCGATGACCAGTTCCGAGCCGAGATCGAACCGCGAGACGGGCCCGGCCGGCAGCGGCTCGAGAAGCTCGCCGATGAAGGCCGGCCGGTCGACGCCGCCGACCAGGACAAAGCCGCTCTGCGTCGGGCTGCGGTAGACCGCCGCGGCACCGGCCCACGGCTGCGCCCGCGCCGCGAACCACGGCTGATGCGCCGGCACGGAGTCCGCGATCAGCGGCAGGTCCATGAGCAGCACCTGCATCTGCCCCAGGAGGCTTGACTGCGAGATTGTCGTGCGCCGCGGCGTGCCGGGCGGCAGGTCGTGAATGGCGCGGTCCTCGAGCACCGCCTCGATCCGCCGCGCCGCGCCATCGGCGACGGAGGTCAGCCGCAGCGGCAGCGCCCTCCCGTCATGCGCCAGCTCGACCACGTCGGACGGATCGAGCGCCAGCCGCGACGGCGGCAGGGCGAAGGCGGCGGTGTCTCGGCCGGTCCAGGCCTCCATCAGCGCGCGGCGGACGCGCCGCTCCGCTTCCTCGGGCGCAACCGCGATCGGAAAGCTCTCGGAGGCCACGCGCGAGGCCGCGACCGTGATCCGCCGCGCCTCGACCACGACCGGGTCGTATTCGTCGTCGGCCCGCGCCATCTGCCACTTGAGCGCCTGCGGCAGCTCCGTTTCCTGCCCGCGCACAAGCTCCAGCGGCTCCGCGCCCGCGGCCTCCGCAGCGACGAGATCGTCGAGACCCAGTGCGACGGCAGTCCGCCGCGAGCGCATGCGAAACACGATCTTCCCCTCGCTCTCGCAGGCGTCGAAGCCGAAATGCCGGCCGAGCACCGCGATCGAGGCGCGCGGGCTTTTCAGCGCGTTGATCACGCAACCCTCGACCGCGCCCCAGAGCTGCGACACGTCGATCCGCGAGGCCGGCAGGCCGGCGTACGCGCAGAGCGCGTGCACCAGCGCGCCCAGCTGCACCGATCCCAGCCGGCCGGTGAGCCAATGCCCGCGGCGCCAGTTCTCCCCGTCCGACCAGACATCCTCGAGCGCCGGGAAGAACGGATAGGGCCGCGCATCCCAGGTCCAGAGCGCGATTTCCGGAACGCGCACCATGCGGCCGGCGTACCGCGAGGATTGCGGATTGTTCGCCGGGCGCCGCCAGTGGTTCAGGTGCGCCTCGATGAAGGACCGCTGCACCGTGTCGTCGCGCCAGCCGCGCGAGAAGTACGGCACGAAGCTCTCGGAGGACTTCGGGTCGTAGAAGACGTTCGGCTGGTTCGGGCCGCGGTCGATCGCCGGGCAGCCCAGCTCGGTGAACCAGATGGGCTTCGACTCGGGCACCCAGGCGGTCGGCGCGCCGCTCTCGACGCCGTTCGGCCGGTTGAAGTGCGGCTCCGACCACCATGCGCGCAGGTCCTTGTAGCGGAAGACCCAGGGCTTGCCGTAGGAACCGTCCGTGATGGGGGTGCGGACCTGCGCCGCCCGGTCGGCCGCGCTGGCGTAGTACCAGTCGAAGCCCTCGCCGGCCTCGATGTTCGCGGCCAGGTACGCCGGATCGTGGACCGAGTCCCACTCCTGCGCGTCGAGATGCTCCCAGCCCTCGCGCCAGTCCGAGAGCGGCATGTAGTTGTCGATGCCGACGAAGTCGCACTCGGCATGCGCCCAGAGCGGATCGAGATGGAAGAACACCTCGCCGTCGCGATGGTGCCCGAAATACTCCGTCCAGTCGGCGGCGTAGGAAAGCTTGACCGAGGGCCCCACCACCGAGCGCACCGCTTCGAGCAGTGACACGAAGGCGGTGGCGCCCGGATAGGTCTTCGACGCGCCGCGCACGGTCGTCACCCCGCGCATCTCCGAGCCGATCAGGAAGGCGTCGACCCCGCCTGCTGCCGCGCAGAGATGTGCATAGTGCAGGATGAACCGGCGCAGGCCCCAATCCGTGCCGCCGGTCCAGGTGACGTTGGTGCCGCTGACGGCAAAGTCGCCCGGCTGCGCGGCGCCGAAGAAGGCCGCGACCTCGTTCGCCGCCAGCGATGTCCCGTCCGGGCTGCCCGTCAGGCCGGGCGCCACCGAGAGCGTGATGCGCCCGCGCCAGGGGAAGGCGGGCTGGCCGAGGTCCTGCTCCTGCCACTCGAACGGCCCCGCCTCCGGGCGGAACCATCGCTGCGAGATGTAGTGCCAGTTGAAGAGCCCGCCCGCGGTCCAGGCAAAGACGACCGAGCGCGCCGAGTCCGGTACCTGCGTCCAGTCCGCGGCGAGCGTGAAGCTCGGACCCCAGGCCGGGCCGCTGCCTTGCGAGCAGGTCTGCCACCAGGAGCCGCTGTCGGACATGTCCTGATCCGAGTAGAGCATCACATGGTTCGGCAGTGGCTCGCCGCCGGAATAGCACTGCCCGGCCTGATACCAGCCGCCGGTCGGTCCGACCGCTGAATAGGGATCGGGCAGGGCGTTGTCGGCCGGCACGTCCATCAGGATGAACGGGTAGAAGGTCACCCGCAGGCCGCGCGCCTTGCACTCCTGGATCGCCTGCACGACCCCCGAATCCGCCGGCGTGCCGCCATAGACGGGCCGGCCCTCCGGATCCGTGCTCACCAGCACCGCCGAGTCGCGCGTCACGCCGTT
>SLRZ01000250.1 GCA_007130695.1 Nitriliruptoraceae bacterium | reverse complement strand
GAGGTGCTGAGGACCAAGGAACCGGGGCTGTTGAGGTTGCCTGCGGTACCGCATCCCGGCTGTGCCGGTAGCGGGTCCGTGGAGAGATGTCCGCCCCGCTGGCACCAGATCTCTCGCAGCGGTGGATGGTGTGCCGTTGCGCCAGGGGCGGATGGACGGTGCGTTCGGGCACCCGCCGACGCATGATCGAACCAGGCGGTCGACCCGCCTGGTTGGTCCTGTTCCCGATATGGGTGCGGCCGTCAGGTGGTGGCGACATGCATCGACGGGGACTGCGGCGGGGCGAGGCTGGGCGGGCGTTGCTCGTGACGTCGGTGCTGGTGCTGGCCGTCTGCGCGACGGGCTGTGGCGGCGGGACGGCCCCGAGCGTGTCGGGGGAGGTCGGCGGCTCCTGGTCGCGGGTGCCGGACGACGAGGCGGGCTTCGACGCGGGTGCCGCTGAGGGTGTCGAGCTGCACGCCGTGGTGGCTGGCGGTCCCGGCTACGTCGCGGTCGGCATGGTGGGCCACCTCTGGGACCCGATGGGCACCAACGTTGCTGGCGTGTGGACGTCGTCCGACGGTCGCGCCTGGACGCGGGTACCTGACGACGAGGTGTTCGGCGGCACGGGAACCACGGTGATGACGGCGGTCACCGCGGGCGGTCCGGGACTCGTTGCGGTGGGGTTCGAACTGCAGGGTGGCAACCTCGGGGACGCCGCGGTGTGGATCTCCGATGACGGGCTGTCCTGGTCGCGGATCATCGACCAGCAGACAGCACTCGGCGGTCCGGACGATCAACGCCAGTGGGCGGCTACGTCGGGGCCCGGGTCTGGTCGCCGTCGGCTACGAACGGCCCGCGGAGGTCTACGACGAGTCGCTCGCCGCAGTTTGGGTGTCCCCGGACGGGCGCTCGTGGTCCCGCATCTCCGACGACACCGGAGCGTTCTCCGTCGCCGAGGGGCAGATGATCTCAGACGTGACCGCGGGTGGTCCCGGCCTCGTCGCGGTCGGCAGCGTCGAAACCACGGCGTCCGCGGTCTGGACGTCACCGGACGGGCTCGTCTGGAACGCGGTGCAGGACCCGGAGGCCCTGTCCGAGCCCGGCGCGCCTCCGATGGGCAGGGTCGCCACCGGCGGACCGGGCCTGATCGCGACCGGCGCGATGTGCAGCAGCGGACCCGACGACGAGCCATGCACCTGGACCGGAGGCGTCTGGACCTCCCCGGACGGGACCGACTGGACCCGCAGGACGGCCGACGAGGTCGGTGGCGAAGCGCCCATGATGAACGACCTGGTCACGGTCGGGTCCAGCGTGATCGCGGTCGGGTCGGCGCCTCCGGAGTCGGGCCAAGCTGTGGGGTTCCGGAGCGTCGGTGCCGCCTGGACGTCACCCGACGGCATCGCCTGGCAACGCGTCCCGGATGACGAGGTTTTCGGTGGGGCCGACCGGGTCGAGCTCAGGTCGGTAGCCGCCAGCGAGGCGGGGCTGGTCGCCGTCGGGGCGCTCACCACCGTGCCGGACGACGGGCCCTGGTCCTCGACCGCGGCGGTGTGGACCAGCCCCTGAGCCTGCTTCGGCCCGCTGCAACGGTTGCGTGGTTCCCGGTGGCGCGGTCAGCACGGTACCGCGCCCGGATGGGATCCTCGCCGCGATCGCTGCCGCCGGGTTGACGGTCTACGTCGTCAGCTCGATGCTCACCCTGGGGCTCGCCAGGGGCCGAGCCGGGCTGGTCGGCGCCTGCTGGACCGGGGCGGTGCCGGCGCAGCGAGAACGGGCGTCATGCCGCTCTGGGGGATGGTTGGCACCGAACGCTTCAGCCGCCGCCTCAGGAGCACGGTTTCGTCACCCGGCCACGGCGGGACGTTCTGGTTCGCGCGGTCTGCTGCCCCCCGGGTCAGCGCCAGGGCGTCGTCTGTCTCCCTCGAACTGACAAGAGCCAGACCAGATTCCGGGGGTGAAGCGTACGGGCGCTGCCGAACGCATTCAGCGGGCCTAGGTCGACCAACACGACCGACGAGCGCCGCGGGTAGAACGCACCGGTAGGCGGCCCGAGCCGGCCGCGCAGTCCTACGAACCGGGAGCGTCGATGCCGCCGCGCTCCCGGTCCGCCGCCTCGCCCCGGACCTCGCGGCGAAGGTCCGTATACGTCCCGCCGGTTCTTGGGTCGCCGCGAGAGGTCCGCATTGGCGCAGGGGCTTCCTCCGCCTCGCGCGTCGGATCGGTCAGTCTGGGCTCATCTGTTGCGGCTGGTGGTGTGGGCGGCGAGGCTGACCTGCCGTTGCTGGTCGTGCGTGTTGGCCTTTCGGTTCAGTTGGGACTGGTGGGTGGAGGCGAGCCGTTCGAGCGCGTCGACGGTGGCGCGTCGCCGCTCGTAGTCGGCCGCGGATCGGTCGCGGTCGGCGGGGGCAGCGGTGGTGGCGCTGCGCCGCGCGGCGGTGACGGCGAGGTGTGCGTCGCGGAGCTGCTGAGGGTCGAACCTCGGCAGGGACGTGGGGTGCTGCGCGAGTTGGCGGTGGAGGGTCTGGAGCTGTTCGGGGTTGAGGTGGAGGTAGGGGTGGGCGAGGTGCAGGTCGACTTGGAGCTGGGCGTGGTCGTAGGCGGCTTGGGCGTCGGGGCGCAGCAGTCCGGGTCGTTCGCCAAGCAGCTGGAGATGGTCGGGCAGGTCGTAGCGTTCGCGGTAGGCGGTGACCGCGGTCGCGGCGGTGAGCCAACTGCGGGCGTCGTCGGGGTCGGCGGGTCGCGGTCCGAGCGCTGTGGCGTAGGGGAGCGGGCCGGTGGTGGTCTCGAGTCGGGTGTGCAGTTGTTGCCAGCGACGGCGGATCAGCACGCCGGCCGCCTGGGCCAGAGCGAGGTGTACGTCGTCGTCGCTGTCGGGGGTCGGGAGGGAACCGAGGGGTCCCGGCCGGCGTGCGGGTTCGGTCTGTTGGGCGAGCTGTCCGAGCCGCCAGTGCAGCACTCCGGCGACGCTGTGGGCGTCGTCGATGGGTCGCATGGTGACGGCCAGGTTGATGAGCTGGTCGAGGTCGTGGCCTTGGAGGGCGGCCTGGCGGGTGCGGTCGAGCAGGCTGCCCCACTGGCCGTCACGGTTGGCGGGCTCGAGGCCGTGGGCGGCGAGCTTGGTGGTGAGCCACCGGTCGGTGGCCTGACGGGCGGCGTCTTCGAAGATGGCGCCAAGCCGGGCGAGCGAGTGCAGCTCGGTCTGGGAGTCGTCGGCGAGCTGGTGGGCGGCGAGCCGGTCGGGGTCGCGGCGCGCGAGGGCGCGGGCGAGCAGCTGGTGGGGGTCGGGCAGGTGGGTGTCGTCGGTGATGAGGTCGCGGTCGGAGTCGAGCGCGACCCACAGGTCGTTGGACTGTCGGCCGCGGGTGGCGGCGACGTAGAGCTGCTGGTGGGAAGTGTCGGCGTCGACGGTGGCGTGGGCCCGGTCGACGGTCATCCCTTGTGCCCGGTGGACGGTCGTGGCGTAGGCAAGGTGCGCATGGTTGGCGAGGTAGTCAGCAGGCAGGCGAAGCGTGGCCCCGTCGCCGTGGCGTGCAACTTGGGCGTCGCCGTTGTCGTGGACGGTGGTGATGGTCCAGGTCTGGCCGTTGACGACCCACCCGCCGGCGGTGTCGGTCAGGCGGCGGTCGTTGCGGCGGGTGACGATGTGATCACCGACCGACGCGAGGTTGTCGGCCAGCGTGACGGTCGGACCGTCGACAACGTGGCCAGCCTGGATGAGGGCGTGGCGGGCCCGTTGGCCGAGCACGGCCGCCTGCTCGTTGGTCGAGACGATCATCGCCACCGTTACGCGCTGCCCCGAATGGTCGGTGCCCAGCGCATCGGCCTGCCAGGCGTCGAACAGGGCCGTTTCGAGTTGGTCGAGCCGGCCGGCGTGGATGCGGCCGCGCATGGCGTAGGCATCGATCGCGGCCGGGTCCCGGTCACGGAGCAGCACGGAGGCGTTGGCTTCCCACTCATGGGTGAACCGGCGGATCTGGGTCAGGCGTGCGGCGCCGTGCCGTTCGGCGAGCAGGTCGAACGCCCCGCCGATGTGGATGGCGGACAGCTGGGCCGGGTCACCGACGAGCAGGACCTTCCCGCCGGCCTGCCGGGCCTGGGTGACAAGTGTGACGAGGTCGGCGGTGGCCACCATGGATGCTTCGTCTATCAGCAGCAGCGGGCTGTCGGGCAGCGTCCAGCGGCCGTGACGGATTTCGTACAGCCACTTGGCGGTGTTCTC
>SLRZ01000154.1 GCA_007130695.1 Nitriliruptoraceae bacterium | reverse complement strand
TAGACCATCCGCGGCCTCGATCTGCCCGGCGCTCCGAGGGCGGACGCGGGATGACGTCGACTCCGGCGCACGGCCGCGGACCGTCCATGGCGCGATCTGTCATTTCTCGATACCCGGCCGCGATCACGACCTTCCCGGTTAGAGTGAGGGCTGGAGTCGCACGGTGGGGTGGCTTCGCAGGGGCGGCGAGGGGTCGAGCATGGTGCGGGCACGGATCGTGGCGTCGATTCTCGCGGTCGGTCTCGGGGTGGCGGGCTGCGCCAGCGACGAGGAAGAGATCGCGGCCGACGCCTGCCGACTGCTGGAGGAGCGCGTCATCGGCCAGGGTCCAGACGCGCTGATGGACGAGGACCTCGAGGACGACTTCCGTGAACTCGAGCAGCGCGCCGAGGAATCTGGCCTGTCGGATGAGGAGATGGAGCGGGCCATGCGGGACGAGTGCCCGGAGGTCTTCGACGCACTCGAGGACACCTTCGGTTCCCCCGCCCCCGCTCCGGATGATGTCGGTGAAGCCGAGGACCCGCAGGACTAGACCTGGGCCCGCTCCCGGCCCCGTCCGCGACCGTCCTGACACGCGTGGCTCCCCGACCCCTTCCTGCACGAGCGTTCAGCGCTCGCACTAGTCCGACCGGCGGCCACCGGGCCGCCGTCGCTGGACGGGAGCCGACAGATGTCTACGGTCGTTCGGGCGACTGGGGCCGTCATTCCAAGGCTTGGCGCTCCGATGTGGGTAGGTGGCGCAGACTGGTCGCGGGGCTGATCAGGCAGAGCAGGGGCCGAGGCCATGCGCTGGGGTGATCGTGTTCGACGCGTGCTCATTTCGGGTCTGACGCTGGGGTTGATCGCACCGCTTGTCGTGCCGGTCGCACCGGCGGCCGCCGACAACCACGAGGACAGTCCTGAGGTGAAAGCGCTCAAGGGAGCGCTCGACGGGGTGCTCTCCGGCCTCACCGGCCTCGACGTCGGCGACGCGATGCTGGATCCGGTGCCGCTGACCCCCACCGGTCTCGACCGGATCCTCTCGTTGCCGACGACGCTGACCGCGCTCGCGGCGGCTGTGGACGACGCGCCCACCGAGCTCGATGCGTTCATCGACGAGCTGGTGAGCGGCATCGACGCGGCGAGCCTGCCGGGACTCGACGACGACCTTCTCGAAGATCTCGGCATCGAGACCCTGGAGATCGCCGCCGACGGCGTCAATCCCGCCGAGTTCTCACTGGACGACGGCGCGCTCGACCTCGTGGTCACCCTCGAGCGTGCGGTGGGCAGCCCCCTGGCGGTGCTCCACGACATCGTCGCCTACGACCCGGACGCGATCCCGGTCGACGCCACGCTGAGCGTCCCGTTGACGCTCGAGTTCGGCCCTGACGTCGATGACCTCGACCCGCGCGTGGACCTCGGGCAGGTGGAGCTCGGAGCGGAGGTCGCGGCCTCCTTCACGGCTGGCGCCTCCGCAGGGGACCCCGCCGAGCTCGACCCGCTCGGGATGAACGTCGGCATCCTCGCCGTCGAGGCGACGGGCGACGTCAGCGCGATCCTGCAGCTCACCGCCGGCGTCGACGGCACCGTGCCGCTCAGCGACTGGGTCGGCACCCCACCGCGTGATCTGTTCGCCTTCGACGTGGCGACCGCCAGCGCGACCGCGGACCTCGACCTCGACGCGGTCGACCTCGACGGGCTCGAGAACGCCGGCGCGTCGCTCAGTCTCGACTGGCCGCCCGATCCCGAGGATGTGGACCTCGCCGAGCTCACCGGCTGGCAGGACGCCGTCTCGGTCGACCCGGGCGACCTGGGCGACTTCCGCAACGTCTTCGTGGAGGAAGTGATCGCGGGGCTGGCGCAGCTGGCCGTCTCCCTGGGCGCGACGCAGCGCTCGGGCGTGGCCGACCTGCGTCTGCCACTGCTGGGTGAACGCGCCAGCGAGCTGGGTCACCTCGGCCAGGGCATCCTCGACTGGTTGCTCGACCAGACCGTCGTCATTGACGACGAGGAGCGCGCGCTGGCGCGCATCGATGACGACGGGCGCCTGCAGCTGCTCGATGAGCTGGACCGCGAGGTGCTGGTCGGGCTGGGTCTGACCGACGTCCAGGCGATCCTGACGAGCCTCGCCAAGGAGCTCGGCCTCGAGGACCTCACCGACCTGGGCGCGACCTACCTCCCCGGCGAGACGGCGCTGCACTTCGACCTCGGCTGGGAGCGAGGCCCGGGCGACCTGGGCCTCGGTGCCGACGCTGACCAGCTGTCCTTCCGCCTGTCCGATCGCCTACGGGAGATGACCGGCCTGTCGGGACTCGTGGACGCGGCCACTCTCGAGGATCCCGACGGCGCGCAGCCCGCGAGCCAGATCTCGGCCACACCCGAGGTCACCGCCGACCTGGCGGTCGCGTTCGATCTCACCTTCGACGATGTGCGCGAGCTGTTCGACACGGAGTACGAGTTCGATCTCGATGCGTTCCGCGACGCCGGCCACGATCCCGACGACATGATCGCGGTCAGTGAGCGGGTCCAGCTGCTGACCGGAGACAGCTTCGTCGGGCTCGACGTTCCCGTCGACGCCACGCTCGACCTGGCCGGCACGATCGGCTTCCTCGGCCTGTCGGCCTCCACGGGCGACACCCCCCTGCGCCTCATCGACGCCGCGGGCGACGGTCCGATGCTGTCGGTGGCGTTCGTCGAAGGAGAGCCCAACTCCGGCCGGCTGAGCCTCGCCGAGCTCCTCGATGGCCTGGGCGACGACCCGACCGGCGTGGTCGACGTCACCGTCGACGTCACGGTCCCGACGTTCGACCTGACGGTGGCGGCCGAGGTCGGCGGCACCGAGCTGGGTGGCCCCCTCGAGCTCGGCGGTGCCTGGGACAGCGCCGTCGGCGAGCTCGACTTCGCCACCGTCGACGCCAGCGGTTTGGAAGAGCTCCTCGACTTCGCCTTCTCACCCGACCCGCACGCGCTGCTCGACCTGCTGCTGCAAGGCATCGACGAGCTCACCGCGTCGTTGGAGGCACGCGTGCGGGGCGGCAGCGCCCTCGGACGGCTGCCGCTGGTCGACCTCGATCTCGCCGACATGCTCACCGGCCTGCGGGAGGTGCGCGAGCAGGTGGGCGAGCTGGCGACCGATCCGGACGCGACGCTCCAGGAGGCGGGCACGCGGCTCAACTGCCTGCTGGTGGAGGCCTTCGGCGCCGGCACCTGCGACGGCGACGAGCCGAGCCTGCTCACGCTCGACGTCGAGCCGGCCGACGGGGCCACGCCCACGACCGTCCGGGCCGCCATCGAGCTCGACATCTGCGGTTCCCCCGGGGAGTGCCTGTTGGCCCAGGTGATCGAGCTGCCCTTCGACCTCGACCTCGCCGAGGTCACCCCGGACCACCCCCTGGCGGCCGCGATCGGCTCCATGGTGGAGCTGAGCACCTCCGGCGTGGTCGACCTCGACTACGACCTCACCGCGAGCCTGCACGCCGGGGTCGAGCTGCCCGACGTCACCCCGGGCACCTCGATCGGTGAGCCGGTGACCGTGGACGGCACGCCCCGTGTGGTGCTGTTCGACGACACGAACCTCGACGGCAGGGTCGACCTCGAGGCCGTGGCCACCGACCTCGAGGTCGCGATCGGACCCCTGAACATGCAGGGTGCCAAGGAGAACACGCCGGCCGTGGCGCGGCTGGGCGCCACCTTCGGGTTCGAGCATCCCGGTGACGGCCGGGTCGGCCTCGACGAGCTCGCGGAGTGGCTCGGCGAGTTCGACGCCACCTTCGAGGGCTCGGGCAACAAGTCGTGCCCCACCGGCATCGAGCCGGCGGCGTTCGCCCAGGTCAGCGGGACCGTCACGGACGCCCACACCGAGGACGGCGTCGAGGCCACCGTGACCGCCGAGGGCAGCACCCCCGACGGCGATGACGTCACCGAGTCCGTCGACGCAGACGAGGACGGCGAGTTCGACCTCGAGCTGCCGGCCGGCGACTACACGATCACGGCCGCCAGCGGCGACCACGAGGCCCAGGAGGCGGAGGTCACGCTGGGCGCCGGTGACCAGGCCACGATCACGTACACGCTGCGCCCGGATGCGGCGCCGGGGGTCGGTCAAGCGGTGGACGACGCCGAGAACGCCACCATCTCGGGCACCGTCACCGACGCCGCCACCGGCGACGGCTTGGCGGCCACCGTCAGCGCGAACGGCCAGTCGGATACCGCCGACAGCAACGGGGCG
>SLRZ01000052.1 GCA_007130695.1 Nitriliruptoraceae bacterium | reverse complement strand
CGTCCGCCCCGTCCCCGCCGGCGCCAGCGGCCGGACCGTCACCGGCGGCGGCGTCGCGCTGACCGGCGCGGCCCGCGTCGGTCCACCCGCCGGCCGAGCCGCCGGATCCGGCGGCCTGCTCCTCCGCCTCCTGGCGCACCGGCAGGCGGAAGAAGTAGGTGACCGACTCTTCCTTGACGCCGGCCATCATCTCCACGAAGGAGTCGTACGCCTCACGCTGGTATTCGGTCAACGGGTCGCGCTGCCCCATGGCCCGCAGGCCGATGCCGTCGCGCAGGGCGTCCATCTCGTAGAGGTGCTCACGCCACTTGCGGTCGACGACCGACAGCACGACGCGGCGCTCGATCTCGCGCATGACCTCGGGGCCACCGACCTCCTCGATACGCCCGTCGTAGGCGTCGCTCGCGTCGCTGAGCAGCGCCTCGGACAGGCCCCCACGGTCCACCTCGTCGAGATCGAGGTTGGTGAAGTCGTAGGTGCAGTCGTAGATCTGCTCGAGACGGGTGGCGAGCCCCTCGATGTCCCACTCCTCGGGGTAGACCCCCGCCGGGCAGTGTTCGTCGAGCAGGCCCTCGACGACGTCGTCGAGGTACTTCTCCGCGAGCTCGGCCACGCCGTCCTGGTCACCCTCGAGCAGCCGCTGGCGCTGCCCGTAGACGACCTTGCGCTGCTCGTTGAGTACGTCGTCATACTTCAGCACGTTCTTGCGTCGGTCGAAGTTGAGCGACTCGACCTGCTGCTGGGCGTTGGCCACGGCCTTGGTGACCCACTTGTGCTCGATCGGAACGTCGTCGGGGATCTTCAGGCGGGTCATGATGCGGTCCACCGCCGAGGCGTTGAACAGCCGCATCAGGTCGTCCTCGAGGGAGAGGAAGAACCGGCTGGCGCCGGGGTCGCCCTGACGACCGGACCGACCACGCAGCTGGTTGTCGACACGGCGGGACTCGTGGCGCTCGGTGCCGATCACGTAGAGCCCGCCGAGTTCCTTGACCTTCACACCCTCCTCGCGGTTGGCGGCGTCGTAGCGCTCGACGGCCTCCCGGAAGGCCTCGTTGGCCTCCTCCTCGGGGGTGTCCTCGGGCAGCTTCTCGACCTCCTCGCGGGCCATCTCCTCGGGGTTGCCGCCCAGCACGATGTCGGTACCGCGACCGGCCATGTTGGTCGAGACCGTCACGGCGCCGAGGCGTCCGGCCTCCGCGACGATGTTCGCCTCGCGGGCGTGGTTCTTGGCGTTGAGCACCTCGTGCTTGACGCCGCGCCGGCGCAGCAGCGTGGCGAGCCGTTCGGACTTCTCCACCGAGGTGGTGCCCACCAGGACCGGCTGCCCCTTGGCGTTGGCCTCCTCGATGGCCTCCGCGACCGCCTCGAACTTCGCCTCCTCGGTCTTGAAGATCAGGTCCGGCCGGTCGTCACGGACGACGGGCATGTTGGTCGGGACCTGGACCACGCCGAGGTCGTAGATCTCGAGGAACTCCATCTCCTCGGTCTTGGCCGTACCCGTCATACCCGCGAGCTTGTCGTAGGTGCGGTAGTAGTTCTGCAGGGTCACGGTCGCCAGGGTCTGGTTCTCCTCCTTGACCCGCACCCCCTCCTTGGCCTCGATGGCCTGGTGCAGCCCCTCGGAGTAGCGCCGGCCCTTGAGCACTCGACCGGTGTTCTCGTCGACGATGTGGACCTCACCGTCGGTGACGATGTACTCCTTGTCGCGCTTGAACAGGTCCTTGGCCTTCAGCGCGTTCTGGAGGTGGTGGATCAGCGGCGTGTTGACCGACTCGTAGAGGTTGTCGACGCCCAGCAACTCCTCGACCTTGGTGATGCCGTCCTCGGTGACCGAGACCGTCCGCTTGGCCTCGTCGGCGACGTAGTCCCCGGTGGCCTGCCCCGGCTGGTCGCCCTCCTCACCGCGGGTGAGGTTGGGGGCGATCTTGCGGGCGAAGGTCTTGTAGAGGTCGGCGGACTGCGCCGCGGGTCCGGAGATGATCAGCGGCGTACGCGCCTCGTCGACCAGGATCGAGTCGACCTCGTCCACCAGGGCCATGTAGTGGCCGCGCTGGACCTGGCGCTCGAGGCTCAGGGCCATGTTGTCGCGCAGGTAGTCGAAGCCGAACTCGTTGTTGGTGCCGTAGGTGATGTCGGCGGCGTAGGCGGCCTTCTTCTCCTCGCGGGTCTGGCCCGAGTGGACGACACCGACCTCGAGCCCGAGCCAGTGGTGGACGCGCCCCATCCACTCCGCGTCACGCTTGGCGAGGTACTCGTTGACCGTGACGATGTGCACGCCCTTGCCGGTCAGGGCGTTGAGGTAGACCGGCAGGGTCGAGGTCAGCGTCTTGCCCTCACCGGTCTTCATCTCGGCGATGTTGTTGTCGTGGAGCACGACCCCACCGAAGACCTGCACCTCGAAGGGGTACTGGCCGAGCACCCGGCGGGCGGCCTCCCGCACCGTGGCGAACGCCTCGACCTGGAAGTCGTCGATGTGGGCACCGTCGGCGAGTCGGGCCTTGAACTCGTCGGTCTTGGCCTTCAACTCGTCGTCGGACATCGCCTCGAACTCGTCGGCGCGCGCGACGACCGCGTCGGCGACCTTCTGCAGCTGCTTCGCCTTGCGGCCCTCGCCGGCGCGGAGAAGCTTGTCGAGCACCTGGGGCATCGTGCGCATCCTTGTCTTGAACTCGCCGACCGTGCGGCGGATCCGGCCGTCGACCGCCGGCGTGCCGGGAGGGGTGGTCCGCATGGTACGGGCGTGGGCGCCGGACGCGGGCGCCACCTGCGTCGTGTGGACGCACGCGGCCA
This sequence comes from Nitriliruptoraceae bacterium, assembly GCA_007130695.1. Taxonomy (GTDB): domain Bacteria; phylum Actinomycetota; class Nitriliruptoria; order Nitriliruptorales; family Nitriliruptoraceae; genus SKLC01. The sequence continues at coordinate 12,523 of SLRZ01000052.1, read as the reverse complement.
CGCCACCGGACCGTCACGCGGGTCCGCGTCGGGCCGGTCGGGCCGCGACACACGTCGGCCCCGGCGTGGTGCCGGGGCCGCGCTCTTCGGAAACGGCGACGTCAGTTGATCTCGAGCAGCTTCTCACGCACGGCGTAGACGACCGCCTCCATGCGCGAGTGCAGGTGCAGCTTCTCCAGGATGTTGCGCACGTGGTTCTTGACGGTGTTCTCCGATATGAACAGCGCCTTGGCGATTTCGCGGTTGTTCATGCCCTGGGCCACGTGCTCGAGGACCTCCATCTCCCTGGGCGTGAGCCGCGGGGCGGGGACCTCCTCCTTCTGCTCCTCCTTCTTGATCATGGCCGCGAACTCGTCGAGGAGCTTCGAGGCCATGGAGGGGGAGATCAGCGACTGGCCGCTGTGGACCGACCGGACGGCGTGTGAGATCTCGTCGATCGAGATCTCCTTGAGCAGGTAGCCGTTGGCGCCGGCCTTGATCGCCTCATAGAGGTCGTCCTCCTCGTCGCTGATGGTCAGCATGAGGATCTTGGTGCCCGGCTCCTCCTCCTTGACCCGGCGCGCCGCCTCGATACCGGTCAGGCCGGGCATGCGCACGTCCATCACGACGACGTCGGGCGCGTGCTCACGGGCGAGTTCGACGGCGACCTCACCGTCGCTGGCCTCACCGATGACCTCGATGTCGTCCTCGTCCTCGAGGACCATGCGGAGCCCGCGACGGAACAACTCGTGGTCGTCGGCGATCATCAGGCGAATGCGGTCGTCAGCCACGATGGCCTCCCCACTGTGCACCCCGCGGTCGCGACCGCGGCTCTCCACCCATCCGGGCCATCCACACCGGAGCCCGTGGCGGCGTGCCGGGCGAGTCTAGCCCAGTGTTGTCCCGCTGAGACGGCATACGCTCCCTCGATGTGATCACCCCCTTTGCATCGGCCGCCCCCGGTCGGGGGAGACCTCAAGAGCCCAGATCGTGCGTTCCTGCACGTGCGATGACCGCTAAACGCACGCTTCCGGCGCCGGCCGACCGCAGGGCCGTCGCCGCCCGTCGGGCCGTGCCCCCCGTCGTGACGACATCGTCGACGAGCAGGACGTCGCTGCCGGGCAGCGCGGTGACGGCTCGGTAGCGGTCGGAGCCGTCGCGGCACGGCGCCGCCTCCAGCAGTCGCAGGACCGGCAGGGAAGTCGCCCCGGCGACCGTGCGCGCCAGGAGTTCCGCGTGGTCCACGCCGCGCCGGCGCCGCCGGGGCGAGGCCGTGGTGACCCAGGTGACGACGTCGGCATCCACACCCGCGGCCACGACCCGCTCCGCGAGCACCTCCCCCAGCGCCCGCCAACCCGCATGCGCACCGGTGACCTTGGCCGTGACCACGGCCCGGGCCACGACGCCCCGGTAGTCCAACGCGGCGACGGTGGCGTCGACCGGCGCGCCCGGCGCCCAGCAGCGGTGCAGCCCGCCCGGCGGTGCCGCACAGCGGGCACAGCCAGCCGGCAGCGGCGAGACCCGGCCTGCACAGACCCGGCACCAGGGAGGTTCCGCACGTCGGCGGCAGGCCAGACACCGGCTCGGGGCGAACAGCCCGAGCAGCCCGGCGACCGGGCGGCGGGTGGCGACAGGAACCGGCATGCGGCACAGCCTGCCTCGGCCGGCGGCACCCCGGGCGCGGCGACGGACCCGCGCCTGTGGACGGACACCGGTCGGATCAGGCGTCGGCGAGCAGGGCCACCACCAGTCGGGCCAGCGGCCCGGCGGCCCGGGCGCCCACCTCCAGCACCTCCTCGTGTGAGGTCGACACGGCGTGGCCGTGCACGTTGGTGATCGAGGACAGGCCCAGCACCCGCAGCCCGTGGGCCCGGGCGGCGATCACCTCGTTGACCGTCGACATGCCCACGGCGTGGGCACCGAGGGTGCGCAGCATCCCGACCTCGGCCGGGGTCTCGTAGGCGGGGCCCACCACCCCCGCGTACACCCCGCGACGCAGTTCGATCCCGAGGTCCGCGGCCACCACGTGGGCCGCACGGCGTAGCGCCGGGTCGTAGGCCTCACCGAGGTCGAGGAAGACCGGCGCCCCGTCGACCAGCAGCCCCCGAAGGGGCGTGTGCCCGGTGAGGTTGAGGTGGTCGTCGACGACCATCACGTCACCGGGATCGAAGGCGGGGTCGAGCCCGCCCGCCGCGTTGGTCACGACGAAGGTCGAGCAGCCGAGCTCGGCGGCGACCTCCACCATCCGCGTCACGGCCCGGGCGTCGTGGCCCTCGTACAGGTGCGGCCGACCGAGCTGGGCGAGCACCGTGCGCCCCGCCAACGCCCCGCAGCGCAGTCGCGAGGCGTGGCCGGGAACCAGCGACCCGACGAGGCCCGGGACCTCGGCGACGTCGACGTCGACGGCGTCATCGAGGTCGTCCGCCATGCCCGACAGCCCGGAGCCCAGTGTGAGCAGCACCTCGGGACGGCGGCCGCCGAGCAGGCCCTGCAGATGCTCGGCGGCGGCGGCGACGGGTGCGTCCATGTGGGACCTCCTCGAGGTCACAGGCGTCGTTTGAGCTCCTCGATCGCCTCGATGGGCGTGGGGTCGACCCCCGAGAGCAGGGCGACGTGCACCGACAGCAGATCGACGAACAGGAAGCCCGCCGCCAATTGCTCGACGACGCCCCCAGCCACCAGCCGGTGCTCGTGGACCTCCCGGAAGCCGGGCCCGGCGATGTCGATGGTCGCGGTCACGCGCCGCTGCGTGGCCGGTTCCTCGTGCCAGGGACGCAGCACCACGAGATCACAGGTGCCGCGGGTCCCCGAGCCCGCCCAGCCGACGAGCTGGTTGTGGTCCGCCTCGGGCAGTTCCGCCGCCAGGGCGGGACGCTCCGCGTTCTCGGCGACCTGGTTGCGCCCCCGGGTCGCCACCACCGCACCGACCGCGCCGACGCCGAGGAAGACGGGGCTGCGGGCGCCCAGTGCCCGGGCGAGCCGGCGGGGCTCCCCCTCGGGTCGGCCGGGCCCGTCCGCGCCCGGACCGGCCCACCGGTCGAGCAGTCCGTGCAGCCGTCCGGGGACACGCCCGCACTCCTCGAGGGTGGCCTCGACCACACCGACGGATTCCAGGACCGCCAGCACCGGCACGCTCAACAGCGCCATCGAGGCCCGCGGCGGCGCCTCGTCGGGGACGTACACGACGGTCTGGCCGGCCTCGGCAACCAGTTCGGCCAGCGGCCCGCCCGAGGTCACCGCGACCATCCTCGCCCCACGCCTGCGGGCCTGGCGCGCACACGCGAGGGTCTCCCCGGTGGTGCCGGAATGGCTGACCAGGACCACGAGATCCTCGGGGCCGACGAAGGCGGGCAGGTCCTCCCCGTGCACCGCGACGACCGGGACGTGCGCCTGCTCGGCCGCGACGAGCGCGGCGACGTCGCCGGCCACACCCGAGCCGCCCATACCCGCGACCACGATCGCGCGGGGACGCCGCGTCGGCAGCGTCGCCGCCCGCGCGATCTCGAGCGCACGGGCCCACTGGCCCGGCGTGTCCTCGACGGTGTCCAGCATCGGGTCTCCGGCGCGGGCGACGAGCCCCTCGGTCGGTACCGCGGTCACGTGGAGCTGCGGCGGGCCGGGGTCGCTTCCTCGACCAGCATCACCGGAATACCGTCCCGCACCGGGTACTGCAGCCCGCAGCCGGCGCACACGATCGCCTTGCGGCGTTCCTTGTGCTCCACGGGCCCGTGGCATTCGGGGCACACCAGGATCTCGAGCAGTCGCTCGTCGAGCGCCATGCGGACTCCTTGTCTTCTCGTCGCGGGTGTCGGCCCGCCGTGGTCACCGGCGCGCCGTCGGCCGCCTCGCGCCCGGGTGGTTCACGTCCTCAGCAGGGCCGCGACCTCGTCGCGCAACGCCTCCATGGTCGCACGGTCGTCGGCCTCGGCGTTCAGCCGCAGCAGCGGCTCCGTGTTCGAAGGGCGCAGGTTGAACCACCCCTCCTCGAGCACGACGGTCAGGCCGTCCTCGTGGTCGGCCTCGCCGCGGTCCGCGAAGGCCTCGGCGACCCGTGCCTGGGCGGCGTCCTGGTCCGCGACCTCGAAGTTGATCTCCCCGGAGGCGACGTAGCGGTCGTAGGGGGCGACCACCTCGGACAGGGGGGCGTCCGCCACCGCGACCGCCTCGAGGAGCAGCAGGGCCGCGATGAGCCCGGAGTCCGCACGGAAGTTGTCCCGGAAGTAGTAGTGACCGGAGTGCTCGACGGCGAAGATCGCGCCCGTCTCGGCCATCCGCGCCTTGATGAACGAATGTCCGACCCGGGTCCGCACGGCCTGCCCGCCCGCCGCCTCGATGGTCTCGGGCACCGTGCGTGAGCAGATCAGGTTGTGCAGCACCGTGCCGCCCGGTTCCCGGCGGAGCAGACGGTCGGCGACGACCGCGCCCACCAGCGAGGAGGACACGGGACGGCCCTGCTCGTCGACGGCGAAGACCCGGTCGGCGTCTCCGTCGAAGGCCAGACCGAGCGCGCAGCCCTCCTCCACGACCCGCGCCTGGAGATCGCGCAGGTTGTCCTCGTCGATCGGGTCCGCCGGGTGGTTGGGGAAGGAGCCGTCGAGTTCGAAGTACAGCGGCGAGGTCTCGATCGGCAGGCCCTCCACGGCCGCCGGCCACACGTGGCCCACCATGCCGTTGCCGCCGTCGACGGCGACGTGGACCTGCCGCAGCAGTCCCACGTCGATGAAGGTGCGAACGTGGGCCGCGAAATCCGTGAGCAGGTCCCGTGTCTCCCGACGTCCCCGCTCGTCGGGGTCGACGGGCTCGAGCGTCCCGGACAGGGCCAGGTCGCGCATCTCCGCCAGGCCCGTGTCGATGGCCACGGGGACCGCGCCGGGCCGGCAGAGCTTGATGCCGTTGTAGGCCGCCGGGTTGTGGCTGGCGGTGAACATCGCTCCGGCCGCGTCCAGGGTCCCGGAGGCGTAGTACAACAGGTCGGTCGAGGCGAGCCCCACGTCGATGACGTCGACGCCCTGGCCGGTGGCCCCGTCCGTGAAGGCCTCGACGAGTTCCGGGGAACTCGGTCGCATGTCGCGGCCGACCACGAGCCTCCCACCGCGGGGCACGATCACGCGCGCCGCCGCGGCGCCCAGCGCATGGGCGACCTCGGCGTCGAGCTGTTCGCCCACCAGGCCGCGGACGTCGTAGGCCTTGACGATGGTCGCGAGCACATCCGTCTGCAGTGGCACCGGTGGGGCTCCTGTAGGGGGAAACCAGGCAGATCCTACTGCCACCCGGCCCCACCCTCCTGCTCGGGAACCACGTCCTGCAGGGGCTGGCCGGGCAGGTGGCGCCCCACGTACTGCTTGCGGGTGCGGCCCGCCTCCTTCCAGAAGGCGTACCAGTAGGGCCCGTGCGGGCAGCCGCCACAGGTCTCCTTGCCGCAGTTCACGTGCTCCTGCCGGTAGCTGACCCGTGGTTGACCGGCCGCGACCTCGGCGTCCTCGAGCGGCCCGTCCGCGTGCAGCAGCAGCCCGCGGACCAGGATCTGCAGGCGACGCAGCTCGTACTGGTCCAGGCGGCGCACGGCGCCGATCAGGTCACGGGGCAGTGGCATGACGTCGGCCTCTCACACGGGATCCTTGGGTGGCTCATGGGTTACCCAAGAAACCACATCCGGCACGCTCCAGGGTGGAGGCGCGACGGTTCCGCCATCGCCGCAACCCAGGTCCGGCACCGCCCGGCAGGCTCGAAACGCGAAGCCGGGATGGTGCGAGGCCCGACCGTCACCGACGGACGCGTCCGCCCCAGGGCCCCGCGTGACGGTGCGTGTCCGCGCCGGTGCTGCCGGGGCGGCGTTCACCAGTCCCGGGCCGGCCCCCGCGGCGCAGGGTCGCGCTCCGTACCGGCCCGGCGCTCGCGCGCCGCCAGGACGGGCCTGGGCCCGGGCGCATCGTCCTCCACCGGGGACTCCGTGCCGGACGGCCCGGCCGCTGGCGGAGGCGCCTCGTCCTCCAGCGTCGGCAACTGGGGCGCCGGGTCGATCGGCGGGGGCGGAGGCGGCGGCTCGAGATCTTCCGGCGGGGGCGGGGGCTCGCGCTCCCCCACCGGGGCGGCCACCCCGGTCGGGGCCGGGTGGGGCTGGGCCGGCGCGGCACCGACGGCGGGGCGAAGCGGCTCGAGGACCGGGGAAGGTACGTCCTCGAGCGACTCCGCCTCCGTGACCGCGGACGCGGCAGCCATGTCGCGCTCGTCGGCGGGCCGGGGATCCGGCACCGAACGCAGCGCAGCGGCGAGCACCGCCACGGTGTGTTCGCCGCCGAGGTCCTCTGGGGTTGCCGTCACCTCGCCGGCGTCGCGCTCCTCACGCGGCCGGCGGTCCCGCAACTGCCACCCGTGCGGTGCCTGGGTGCGGGCCGCATGCGACGAGCACAGGTCGTAGGCCTCGGGTCGCGGCTCCTCGGAGAGCCGTTCGAGCCACGCCTCACGGCTGTCGTAGCGGAAGGAGAGCGTCGCACCCGCCGGCGAGGGGCAGCCGGGACGCACGCAGGCCCGCTGCGCGGCGCGGGCGAGGGGGCGCACGACCGCCTCACGCGCCGTGGTGTCACGCGCGGAGGAACGGAGCGACCCGGAGTCTGACACGGATGTGACGATAAACGACACCGGTGCGATTCGCAAGGAATTCCGCGCCGGAGGCGGTCAACGAGCCGGTCTTGGGTTCCCGCGGTTCCCCAAGCCGGCCGATGTCGGCGGCCGGCAGGAGGCCGCGCCCCCGCGACGCCGTCAGTCGCGCCCGGGCAGGAGGCCCGTCCCGGTGCGCTGGGTGAGCCCGGGCTCGCCGCGTCCCGCGACCGCGGCGCCGGAGCGCTCCCAGACCACGCCGGGGCTGCCCACCCCTGCGACCAGGTCGAGTCCCTCGTCCCCACCGAGGCCGACCCGGCCCGCGATCACGCGGCCCTCGGTGGCGGTCACGATCGCCGCCCACTGCCCGGCGTCCTCGAGGTGGGCGCCGAGGTTCGCCGTCACCAGCGCCCCCGCCGGCACCTCGATGCCGGACAGCTCCTCGGGCGTCCGGGTGGACTCCCCGTCCCACAGCGCGACGTCGACACTCGCTGGTTCCGAACCCGGGTTGACCAACCGGACCTGTTCGAACCGGTCCTCGTTCCCAGTCCCGCTCAGCACCCAGGAGGTGTCGGCGCGCGCCCCGAGCTGCACCGCCACGCCGGTGTCGGCGGCGTCGTCGGCCTCCTGCCGAAGCACACCGGAGACCACGACGGGCACCCCTTCTGATCGGGCCGTGATCGCACCACTCTCCACGTCCTCGGGGAAGGTGCCGCGCAGGTCGATGCGGCGCAGCTGCCCGGGCTCCACGGTGACCTCGGCGAGACCCTCGGGTACGACACCGCCGTCGGTGGTGTGCATGGTCAGCTCCACGGGCGCCGGCCGGTCGCCGGGGTTGAGCAACCACAGCCAGCTCTGCCGCTCGCCGGTCTCCGCCACCCACGGCACGGTCCAGGTCGTCGACGGCGTGGCCGCCGGCGACAGCAGCGACACCCCGTCGACGTCCCCGATGGCCTGCCGCACGAGCTGATAGCCCTCCACGGCCATCCGGCCGGAGAGCACGTGGACCTCGGCGGCCACGTCGTCGCGCTCGGGCAGGTGCTCGTTCACCTCGATCTCGGTGGTGGACCTCCCCTGGACGGTCAGGTTCTGCAGCACGGTCGGCTCGACGGGGCCCTCCGGCGTCACCAGACGGATCGCGACCGTGGCGTCCGTCTCGTAGGGGTTCGCCAGCCGCAGGCGCGCCTCGTACCCGCCGGCGGTCGACATCCCGGGCACCAGCCACCGGTCGGAGGACTCGGCGACACACGGGCCGGCCGCGATCCCGGGCGGCACGTCCTCCTCGCCGTCGAGGCGCCACTCGCGGTGCAGGGCGACCGGACCGTCGTAGACGTGGGCGAAGGCCGCGTCCCCGGCGCCCCCCTCGAGCGTCGCGCCGGCCGCCGCGCCGGCCCGGACACGTCCGGCCTCCCCGAGGTCGAGGTCGCCGTCACCGAACGTGCCCAGTTCGATCCGACCCGGCTCGTCGCCCGATCCGACCGCCAGCAGGGAGGTGGCGCTGCCTGCACGGGCGTCACCGACCGGGCAGGTCCAGGTGCCGCCGACACGGTCGGTCGCGGCGTCGACGTGACCGTCGGCCGCGGGCTCGGGCGGCGGCAGGAGGCGGTCGACGGCGACCACGGCGAGCGCGATGGCCACGACCAGCACGGTCACGAGCACGGTGGGACGGGGGGCGGTCATTCGTCCTCCTCCCGCAGGGCCCGGGCGAATCCGGGGGGCCGCAGGGCCAGCGAGATCACCAGCAGCACGGCGAACACCTGCCAGGCGACCGCGAGACGACGGGCGACGTCGCCGGTGTGCTCCACACGGACGTCGACGCCGCCTTCGGGGAGGGTCCCCAGCATCGTCGCCCCGGACGGGCCCGGCTCGAGGGGCACGGTCGTCCCGTCCGCACTGGCCCCCCAGTCCGGCTCGGGCGCCTCCGCGATCAGCATCGTGCCCGGTGCGCCGACCCGGCCGGCGTAGCCTTCCACGGTCGCCCCGAGGGGCTCGCGCCGGGCGTCGCCCGGGATCTGGCCGACGTCCCGGAGTCGCTCGGCGGCCGCGTCGGTGACCAGCGTCGCCCGGGGGACCCAGGTGCTCACGCGCAGGACGCGTCCCGTGGCCACCGGACGGGGCTCCAGTGCGAACTGCTCCCGCAGCAGGGCATCGAGGCGCTCGCTGACCCCCTCCTCCGGCACGACCACGTAGCGGACGTTGAGCGTCCCCAACCGGCCCACGGCGCCGGCGTCGGCGCCGCCGAGCACGTCGGCGACGACCGCTTCGAGCTCGTCGCGCACCACCGGCGGCTGATCGAGCCCGTAGGCCGCCATGGACGGGCCGGCCCCGTCGACGACCTCCCAGACGATCTCCTCGCCATCGTCGACGAGGACCATCACCCGGAAGTCGTCCTCCTGGGCCGCGGTGGTCACGAACGTGGGCAGGGGGTCCTCGTCGACGGCGTAGGCGTCCCACGGACCGAGCAGCAGCTGACCCGCCACGGTCCCCAGGCTCAGCAGGACCACCGTGCCGGTGCCGGCCACCGCCAGGTGGCGCCAGCCGAAGGCGTGCCGTGCCAGGACCGACTCCGCGGAGGCGAAGGCGACGGCGAACAGTCCGGCGTACGCCGCCGCAGCGACGATCAGGGCGATTCCCGGCCACGCCAGCGCGCCGACCCGCCCGGCGGCCCACCCCGACACCGAGGCGACGACGGCGACCGCGTAGAGCCCACCGACGAGCCCCGGCCGTCGAGCCGCCCCCAGGACCAGGCCCAGCAGCCCGGCCACGACGAACCCACCGCCGACCCACGGTCCGGGCAGGCCCGGCAGGTCCGGGGCCAGCACCATCCAGCGCCACAGCTCACTGGTCACCACGGGACCGTCGACCCCCAGCAGCGGGCCGTCGGCACGGAACAGCCGGGCACTCCAGGGCAGCAGGAGCAGCCATGGGCCCACGACCCCGGCCAGCGAGCGGATCACGATCGCGCGGCGCCACAGGAAGGTGGTGGCGGACGCCAGGCGGCCGATCATCGCCACGAGCCCGACCAGGGCCAGCCCGGGGAGCACGACCGGCTCGAACGCACCGGCCACGGCGGCCAGCAGCACGACGGCGGCCACGGCCCGCCAGGCACGGTCCGGCGCGGTCCGCCGGCGCAGCGCGGTCACCCCCGCGGCCACGATGCCCGGCAGCGTCGCGAGCAGTGCGAGGCCCCCGAGGCGGCCGGTCGCCAGCGCGGCCAGGGCCGGCGGGGAGAGGATGTAGGCGCTGGCGGCGGCGACCCGGGCGGGACGGCGGTGGGAGTAGGTCTGGGTCGCCCGCAACGCCAGGATCCATCCGGCGACCAGGGCACCCAGCAGGACCAGACGAGGGGCGAGCCAGTCACTGCCGAACGCCAGGAGCTGGGTCAGTCCGAGCACGGCCTGGGCGGGCGAGGGCGTCTCGGCCGTGCCGAAGGCCCCTGCCTGATGCCAGCTGCGCAGGTAGTCGCCGAGGAAGGCCCCCGCACCGTCGGGCCACGGCGCGAGATCCCCGCCACGCAGGTCCCCCGGCAGCAGCAGGGGCACGGCACCGATGAGGATCACGAGGGCGAGCAGGCCCCCGATGACGGTGACCGCCCGGCGCTGGACGAACGAGCGCAGCCGCCGCAGTGCCGGCTCGCGTTCGGTGACCTCACGGCTCCGCGCCAGCGGTTGTTCGTCCGGGCCGACGTCCCCGCCGGCGATCCAGTCCCCGATGGCCTCGGCGTAGGCACGCACCCGGGGCACGATCCGTCCGAACAGCTCACGCAGCTGCACATCCGAACGGACCCGTTGGCGCTGGACCTCGCGTCGCAACCGCAGGGTCTCGAACAGGTGCAGCACGTTCCACAACCAGGCACGGACCGTCTGCCAGGCGTCGGAGACGCGACGGGTGAGCAGGAAGCCGAAGACCTTGGCGATGCCCACCAGGAAGTACAGCAGGACCACGACCACGAGGCGTGGCGCCGCGTAGTTCTTCAGCAGCGTCGCCAGCGTGTTGCGTTCGGAGAAATAGCGCGGTCCGAGGAACCGCGTCTGGCCGAGGCGCAGGTAGTTCGTCGCGCCGGCCACGTGCTGCCCGACGGCCTCGGGCACCACCTCGACGTCGTAGCCGGTCAGCCAGGCCCGCCAGCACAGGTCGAGGTCGTCGCGGAACACGTGGTAGCGCCGGTCGAACCGACCCAGCCGGTCGAAGACCTCCCGGCGCACGAGCATGCCGGCCGTGGAGACGTACAGGCAGCGCCGGTCCTGGTCGCGCTGGCCCTGGTCGAGCTCACCCTCGTCGACACCGGAGTCCGAGCGGCCGGTCAGGTCGACGGTCCAGCCGACGGACTGCAGTCGGTCGCCGTCCTCCCAGTCGCGGAGCTTCGGTCCGACCATCGCGAGGTTCGGGTCGGACTCGAGTTCGGCGACGAGGTGTTCCACGGCCTGCGCCTCGAGCGCGAGGTCGTCGTGGACGAGCAGCACGTAGGGCGCCTCCGTGCCCGCGCGGGCGTCGAGGGCCATCGCCACGGCGGCCCCGAAGCCGAGGTCCCGGTCGGCGACCAGGACACGGTCCTCGCCGTAGTGCGCCTGCAGCAGGGAGCGGCTGGCGTCGGTGCTGGAGTTGTCGACGGCGACGACGTCGAGCGCCTCGTGGGTCTGCGCGTCGAGGGCGGCCAGCGTCCGTGGCAGCCACGGCGCCCCGTCGTGGGCGACCAGCACGACCAGCACCGCGGGCGTCGAGGAGGTGGCCTGCACCGTGTCGGGCTCCTGAAGGAGGGCACGCCGGCGCGGGCGGGCGCGGCGACGCCGAGGTCATGGCAGGGAGGCGGGGCAGTGTGGCGAGGCCGGCCTGGCGGCCATCCCGTCCGAGCGCGGAACGGTACCACAGCCGCAGGTCGCTCCTGCCGGCGCCCACCGGGACCCGGTGCCGTCGACAGGCCCGGTCCACCGCCCGGCGACGGTGGACCTCCATCCGGCGGATGGGATCATCCGCCGGATGGTCTCACGCGCTCATGCGCTTGGCCCGACGACGTTCCCGCTCCGAGAGACCACCCCAGATCCCGAACCGCTCGTCGTGCGTCAATGCGTACTCGAGACATTCCTCGCGCACCGGGCAGATGGCGCAGATGCGCTTCGCCTCACGGGTCGATCCCCCCTTCTCGGGGAAGAACGCCTCCGGATCGGCGTCGAGGCACTTGGCCTCGAGCATCCACGCTCGTTCGTCCGCATCGAACGCGAGCTTCGTACTGAGCTCGACGATCGCACCCACCAACCGCTCCTCGCTGCCGACAGCGTTGGAACTACACGGATGTCATTGTCGGTGTCTTCGGGCTCCAGGTCAAGCGGCAGTTCGCTGGCGCACACCATCCCTGGTGGTCGGCGCCCTCGGGGACCACCACCGAGTGGGGTCGCGGCTCCCCGGACGACCAGGGCGAGACGCCACCCGATCACCCGCGAAACTCCCACGTCACCGCAGGCCATCACCCCGCCGAGGTGAGACGCCACCCGACCGTCCGCGAAACTCCCACGTCACCGCACGCGCGGTCACGGGGCCCAGGACCCCTCGGGTCCGGATCCCGGCCCGGACCCCCGTCCGCGAGCCCGGCCTACACCGGCAGCTGGTAGCGGATGCCGGAGGCCTCACGGCGGTCGTAGGTGGTGGTGCGTTCGGCGACGGGACGACCGGCCGCGGCCGCGACCTCGCGCAGCGCCTCCGGGCTCTGGCGCACCCCGTGCTCGGAGCCCGCCATCCGCGAGATCGTCTCCTCCATCAGCGTGCCACCGAGGTCGTTGACCCCACCCTGCAGCAGGCTCACGGCCTTCTCGAGGCCGAGCTTGACCCAAGAGAGCTGGATGTTGTCGATCTCGCCGGCCAGCAGCAGCCGGGCCACCGCGTGCACGCGACGGGAGTCCTCGAAGCCCGGGCCGGGCCGCGCGACGCCGGCCAGGTAGATCGGGGCGAGCTG
>SLRZ01000130.1 GCA_007130695.1 Nitriliruptoraceae bacterium | reverse complement strand
GTGCCCGGACCGCAAGGGACATCTGCCCCCGGACTCGTTCTCTCGATCGCTCTCCCGGGCAGGTTCCCGAGGTAGTGCAGGTGCCCGACTCGACAGCTCGGCCCGCGACGCCTCGGGCTGCCCGTCCTCGACAGTGGTCGCGGGCCCTTCGGCGACGACTGTCCGGGACCTTCGCACCTGGCCGGGGACCCGGTAGCGAGGGACCCTGGAGACGGGTGGAGATTGGGCAGGTGTCCCGTGGGAACGTTCATGGTACGGACGTCGCTGTTGGTCGCCGTCGCCGCGGTGGTGGCCCTGGTGTTGGTCCTCGCGGGTGACCGAGAGGGCGACCCCGGGCGACCCGATGCGGACGGGGTCGTGGAAGTGGTCATGGACCGGTACCAGTTCGAACCCGACGAGCTCTTCGTCACTGCCGAGTCGCCGGTGACGCTGGCCTTCTCGAACCGCGGCAACAACGTCCACACCGTCGCGCTGGGCCGCACGGTCGTGGAGGAGGACGGCCTGCAGTTCGGCTTTCGCGAGGAGCTTCTCGCGGGCCTGTCTCCCACACTCGTACCCCAACGGGCACGCGCTGGCCCGATCGGACCGGATGAACCGTTCCGGTTCTACGTCGAGCCGGGCGAGACCGTGCGGCTGTCGGTGACGATCCCGGCGGAGCGGGTCGGCGAGTGGGAGATCGGCTGCTTCAACGCCTGCGGCGCCCACTACCGGGCTGGTCTCGCGGGGCTCGTGCACGTCGAAGCCCCCGAGTGAAGTGGGTTCCGGGGCCATCGGTCCCTATTCCAGCCCGGTGACCCGTCCGGGGGCGCTCACCAGACTTCGCCCAGACACAGTCGCGCGTCCTCGAAGGCCGTGGCCGCTTCGGGCGAGTTCTGCAGGTCTGGTACCGCCGCGTCCAGGGCGCGGCAGAGGTGGTCGATGGCGCTTCCCAGGGCTCGCACCTGCACCTGCAGGCTGGTGATGTCGGTGTGCAACTGCAGCTCCACCTCGGTGGGTGGGGCCTCGGCGTGTCTGCCGGCGAGCTTCGGGTCGGGAATCATGCCTGGCTCCTGACGGGTTCGAAGGCGGGCTTGGTCGGTTCGTCCGAACCGGTGACCGTTCCGTAGTGGCCGTCGTAGCGGCGGTAGACGACCTTCCCGCGACCGGTGTCGGCGTCGACGAAGAACACGAGCGCGAGATCGGCCTCCTCGAGCAGGCGCAGCGCGGTCGGGAGGTCCATGCGGGGCGCATCGGTCTCGACGTCCACCGGCCGGTCGAGGTCGCTGACGTCGGGTGGATGGTCGGTGGCGACGGTCAGGCGGTACCCGCCGTCGGTCCGCGCCAGCACGGCGTCCGCTGCCGTGCCCAACTCGGTGAACAGCGTCCAGTCCTCGTCGAGCAGGTCGAGGTCGAGCGCCGCCTCCGCCACCGTCTGCTCGTGGAGTACGTAGGACTTGCGACGCACCACCTCGCGGTCTGCGACCGGCCGGGGGAACCATTCCGGACGGGTGGCCGGCAGGGCCCCGTGCCGCCAGCTCCCCGCGGGGACCTCCGCCGGCTCGCGCCGGCGGGCCTGGCGCTTCTCGGCCAGCGTCTCCAGCCCCTGACGGAGTTTGTCCACGAGCAGGTCGATGGCTTCGGTCTCCGTGCCGGCGGCAACATGGCCACGCACCGGCCGGCCGTTGACGTCCAGGCTGGCCTTGGCCACGGCTGGCCGCTGCATGCCCGGTGCGTCCTCGTGGGCCAGGGTGACGCGGGCGAACAACACCGGTGCAGGAGCAAGGCGCAGCACGGCGCCCACCTTCTTCTTCGCGTACTCGAGGGTGCTCGCCTCGACCTCACCGCGGACCACCGCGATCTGGATCTCCGGCTCACGAACCATCGACCGCCCCTTTCGCTGCTCGTCCCCGCCATCGTCCCCGCCACGGGCCCAGCCGGCCAGGGTCACAAGACACCAATCCGCCGTTGGTGAAGGACAGGTCAAACGGCTCTGGGCACCCGGATGGGGCGGGACCACTGTTGACACCACGGGGTCCATCCATGACCGAGTCAGCCAGGAGACCACCGATGAGTACGAGACTGTCCATGCAGCATGAGCCGATCCGCGACCTCGCCTCCATGCGAGACGAGCTCGACCGCATGTTCCGCACGAGCCTGGGATGGGGTCGCGAGCCCGTCGAGTCCAACGCCTGGAGCCCGGAGCTCGACATCGAGGAGACCGACGAGGGCTACGTGCTGCACATCGAGATGCCCGGCGTCAAGACCGACGACATCAGCGTCGATCTCGACGAGGACGTGCTGAGCATCGACGGCAAGCGCGAATTCTACGAGGAGAAGGAGACCGAATCCTTCCGCCGGATCGAGCGGCGGTTCGGCAGCTTCCACCGGGCCGTGCGTCTGCCCGGCAGGGTCGACGCCGACGCGGTCCGGGCCGACTACCGCGACGGACTGCTGACCGTGACCGTCCCCAAGGCCGTGGAGGCGCGGCCACACCGCATCGAGGTCACCACGAGTCGGGACGAGTCGGGCTCCTAGACGGCCACGAGATCCAGCACACCCAGATCGGTGGTGCCACGGGTGGACCTGACGCGTCCGCCGCATGCGCCTCGAGTACCCCGCCGACGCCGAGCAGGGCCGAAGGGCCCGGCGAACTCGAGCCGACCGAGCCTGTCTGGCCGACCGCGTTCGATGCATGCTTGACGAAAGACCTAGACGCGGGAGCAGACGCCATGGCAGTTCCCCACACGTGCGACCACGGCGACTGCCCAGCCGTCGCCCTACGGCACGCCGACGTCCACGGGCAGGACTTCCATTTCTGCAACCACCACTGGGAAGAACTCGCCCCCGCACTTGCGGCCTACCTCAATCCGCCAAGTCCCGATCCGCAGGACTCGCACGCATCCGGCACGCCGCCCCGGGCCGCCGCGGCAATGGCCCAGGGCGGACGGTAGTTCTTGCCACCCTCCGGCGGGCCCACGTCGGGACCACGGCCCGGCGAACAGCGTCGCCGGTGCTCGACCAGCGCCGGCTGCTGCGCACAGCAGAGCTCGAGAATGCGGGACCATCGACTCTTCGCGGGAGCCCGACGGCCTGTTGTGATGGAGGACAGCCGAGGAGACTCCATGGGCGCGGACATCATCCGCAAGGACGCCGCGGGCATGAACCCGCCACCGAACCTGCGCGACTACGAGCAGACACGGGCCGGCTTCTCGTGGACGGAGGCTCGGTCCTGGCTCGACGGGCTCCCCGACGGGCGCGGGCTCAACATCGCCCACGAGGCCGTGGATCGTCACGCCACGGGGCCGAGGGCCCACCACCTGGCGCTTCGCTGGCTGGGCAAGAAGGACGAGGTCGTCGACCTCACCTACCAGGAGCTGAAGGAGCGCACCGACCGGTTCGCCAACGTCCTCGCAGAGCTCGGGGTGGAGGCCGGGGACCGGGTCTTCCTGCTGCTGGGCCGGGTCCCTGAGCTCTACGTGGCCGCACTCGGCTCGTGGAAGCACCGGGCGGTGGTCTGCCCGCTCTTCTCGGCGTTCGGGCCGGAGCCGGTCCACCAACGGCTGCATCTCGGCAGCGGCCGGGTACTCGTCACCTCACGGCGGCTGTACGAGCGCAAGGTCGCGCCGATCCGGGATCGGCTCGAGCATCTCGAGCACGTCCTGATCGTGGACGCGGCAACCGAGGACCTCCCGCCGGACACCACGGCGCTCGCGCCCCTGCTGAAGCGGGCGTCAGCCGAACACGAGATCCTCCCGACCGACCCCGAGGACCCGGCGGTCCTGCACTTCACCAGCGGGACGACCGGCCGCCCGAAGGGTGCCGTGCACGTGCACGATGCGGTCGTCGCCCACCACGCCACCGCCCGGTTCGCGCTCGACCTGCAGCCCGACGACATCTTCTGGTGCACCGCGGACCCCGGCTGGGTCACCGGGACGTCCTACGGGATCATCGCACCGCTGACCTGCGGTGTGACCATGATCGTCGACGAGGCCGACTACGACACCCAGCGCTGGTACCGCATCCTGGACGAGCAGCGGGTGACCGTCTGGTACACCGCCCCGACCGCGATCCGGATGCTGATGCGGGCCGGTGACGAGCTCCGGGAAGGCCGCAGCCTCTCCGCGCTGCGGTTCATCGCGAGCGTCGGCGAGCCACTCAACCCGGCGGGGGTGGTGTGGGGCGCCGACCACCTCGGCCTACCCGTCCACGACAACTGGTGGCAGACCGAGACCGGCG
>SLRZ01000142.1 GCA_007130695.1 Nitriliruptoraceae bacterium | reverse complement strand
TGAGCTCCGACGACCCGGTCCGGGTGTTCCAGGACTTCGCCAGCCTCGACCTGCTCTCGCAGGGACGGGCGGAGATCATGGTGGGCCGGGGCTCGTTCACCGAGTCCTTTCCGCTGTTCGGTTACCGCCTGGAGGACTACGACGAACTGTTCGACGAGAAGCTGCGGCTGCTGCTCGAGCTGCGCGGGAACGGGCCGGTCACCTGGTCGGGCCGGTTCCGGCCGCCGCTGTCGCAGGCGAGTGTGTACCCACGCCCGGTGCAGGACCCGCTGCCGGTCTGGGTCGCGGTCGGCGGCAATCCGCCATCGGTGGTGCGCGCCGCGTCCCTCGGGCTGCCGATGGCACTCGCGATCATCGGCGGCCGGCCCGCCCAGTTCGCACCACTGGCGGACCACTACCGGCAGGCGGCCCGCCGCGCCGGCCACGACCCGGCGACCCTGCCGATCAGTATCAACTCGCACGGCTGGATCGCCGAGGACAGCCGCCGGGCCGCGGACGAGTCCTACGAGGCCGTGGCGCACACGATGAACCGCATCGGGCGCGAGCGTGGGTGGCCGCCATTCACCCGCGGGCAGTACGAGGCGCAGCGCCAGCCCGACGGCGCCTGGTTCGTCGGCAGCCCCGACGAGGTCGCCACGAAGATCCTGGCGCAGCACGACCTGTTCGGCCACGACCGCTTCCTGCTCCAGCTGACGGTCGGCACGATGCCCCACGACAAGGTCCTGCGGGCCATCGAGCTGTTCGGCAACGAGGTGGCACCGATCGTGCGGGACGAGGTCGCCCGCCGCGGGGGCGCGTGACCCCCCGGGTACCGTTGCGCGCCATGTCGACCACCGTGCCCACCTCCCCAGACACCGCCGCGCCCGAGGCCGCGACGGTGTCCCTGCTGCACCTCGGCGGGCTCGAGGTGTGGCCCCCGGTCGTGCTCGCGCCGATGGCGGGGGTGACCAACGCGGCCTTCCGGTCGTTGTGCCGCCGGCACGGCGGTGGCCTGTACGTCTCGGAGATGGTGGGGGCGCGTGGGCTTCTGGAGGGCAACCGGACCTCGCTGCTCAAGGCCAGCTTCGCGTCCGACGAGGACCCCCGCTCGATCCAGCTCTACGCCGTCGAACCCGGCGAGGCCGCGGCGGCCACCGAGCTGCTGGTGGGCCAGGGCCGGGTCGACCACATCGACCTCAACTTCGGGTGCCCCGCACCGAAGGTCACCCGGCACGGCGGCGGGGCGGCGCTGCCCTGGCGCACCGACCGGTACGCCGCCGTCATCGGGGCCGTGGTCGGGGCCGCGGGCCGGGTGCCCGTCACGGTCAAGACCCGCACCGGGATCGACGACGACCACCTGACCTATCTCGAGGCGGGCCGCATCGCCCAGGACCTCGGTGTGGCCGCCATCGCCCTGCACGCCCGCACCGCCGAACAGCGCTACGGCCCGCCGGCGGACTGGTCCGCGATTCACCGGCTCGTCGAGGCGGTGGACCTGCCGGTGCTCGGCAACGGCGACATCTGGGAGGCGGCCGACGCGCTGCGGATGGTGGCCGAGACCGGCTGCGCCGGCGTCGTGGTGGGCCGTGGCTGCCTCGGGCGACCGTGGCTGTTCCGCGACCTGCAGGCCGCGTTCGAAGGGCGGGAGGTCCCTCCACCTCCCACGCTCGGGGAGGTCGCCGACCTGCTGTTCGAACACGCGCAGCTGCTCGTGGAGGCACAGGGCGAGGACCAGGGCCTGCGCGAACTGCGCAAGCACACCAGCTGGTACCTGCAGGGCTTCCCCGTCGGCCGGCCGTTGCGCCGTGCGCTGAACCAGGTCTGCCATCTCGAGGAGGTCGTGGACCTGCTGGCGGATCTCGACCGGACCCTGCCCTTCGACGAAGGCGTCCGGCGCCAGCCGCGCGGCCACACCACCCCGGCCAAGCGGGTCACGCTGCCGCACGGGTGGCTCGAGTCCCGCACCGGAACGGGATCCGACCCGCTCCACGGGGCCGCCGCCGAGGTCGTCTCCGGTGGGTGAACCCACGGACACGGCCCGTCTGGTCCTGGCCTCGGCGAGTCCCCGTCGCGCCGAACTGCTCGCCCGGCTCGGGGTCCGGCCCGAGGTCCGTCCCGCGGACATCGACGAGATCCCACGGGCAGGCGAGGCGGCCACCGACCTGGTCACTCGGCTGGCGGGCGCGAAGGCCGCCGCCGCGGCCGCGGCGGGAACCGGCGACGAGGTGGTGCTGGCGGCCGACACCGTGGTGGTGCTCGACGGGCTCGTTCTCGGCAAACCCGCCGACCGCGATCAGGCGGCCACCATGCTCGGCACGCTGTCGGGACGGACCCATGAGGTCGTCACCGGGCTGGCCGTCCAGCGGGGCCCGGTCACCGCTCTGGACCGGGTCACCACCGCCGTCACGTTCCGCCGGCTCAGCGACGCCGAGATCGACTGGTACCTCGACACCGGTGAACCGGACGACAAGGCCGGCGGCTACGGGCTGCAGGGCGCCGGCGCGGTGCTGGTCGACACCATCGCCGGCTCCGACACCAACGTCATCGGCCTGCCGCTCGCACAAACGGTCTCCCTGCTGCGCGAGGCCGGCACCGAACTGCTCCGTCGCTGAGCGGCGCCCCCGGCCGGCACGGCCAGGGGCTCAACCGACCTCGCGGCCCTGGCCCTCCCAGTGCGGGGCACGAAGTTCGCGCTTGAGGATCTTCATCGCCCCCGACAGCGGCAACGGTTCCGTGCGGAACTCGACCGACTTCGGCAGCTTGTAGCCCGCGATCCACTCCCGGGCGTGCTCGATGATCTCCTCCTCGGTCGGCGAGGCGCCCTCCCGTGGGACGACCACGGCGTGGACCGCTTCACCCCAGGTTTCGTGCGGGATACCGATGACCGCGACCTGTTCGACGTCGGGGTGGGTCGAGATCGCGTTCTCGACCTCCGCGGAGTAGACGTTCTCCCCGCCGCTGACGATCATGTCCTTGACCCGGTCGACGAGGTAGAGGTAGCCCCCGTCGAGGTAGCCGGCGTCGCCGGTGTGGTACCAGCCCCCGCGGAAGACCTCCTCGGTCTGCTCCGGCATCTGCCAGTACTCGCGCATGAAGTTGCCGGCCTGGGCGCACACCTCGCCGGTCTCCCCGTCGGGCAGGAGGTTGCCGTACTCGTCCTGGATGCTCAGCCGGACCCCGGGCACGGGACGACCGGCGGACGACAGCAACTTGCCGCCCTTGGCGTGGTCCTCGGGCCGCAGGAAGGTCAGTACGGCCGCGGCCTCGGTCATGCCGTAGCCCTGGCTCAACCGCAGGTCGGGGTAGTGTTTCATGAGGCGGTTGAGGACCTCGGTGGGCATCGGTGACGCGCCGTAGGTCAGATCACGCAGCGATTCGAGCCGCTCGGGCGAGAAGCCCGGGTCGTTGAGGACCATCCCGATCATCGTGGGCACCATCACGGTCCAGTCGACCCGGTGCTGCTCGATGTTGGCCATCACCTTCTCGGGGTCGAACAGGGCGATGAAGGTCGACACCGAGCCACTGGCCGGGATCCCGAGGATCGCACCCATGGACGCGGCGTGGAACATGGGGGTCTGGTGCAGGTAGGTGCGCTCGTCGTTGAAGTCCACGACCGACATCATGTGGTAGAGGTTGAGCATGTGGGCCCGCTGGTCGAGCAGCACCCCCTTGGGTCGACCGGTGGTCCCGCCGGTGTACATCAGCGTGACGGGCTGATCCTCCTCCGGTTCTTCGGGCATGGCCGGCTCGGCGTCCGCGATCAGGTCTTCGTAGGCGAGGTCGTGGGGGGAATCGAGGTCGGGGCCGATCAGCACCACCTTCTCGATCCCGGCCGCCTCA
The DNA here is from genome assembly GCA_007130695.1 of Nitriliruptoraceae bacterium. Taxonomy (GTDB): domain Bacteria; phylum Actinomycetota; class Nitriliruptoria; order Nitriliruptorales; family Nitriliruptoraceae; genus SKLC01. Next base: position 405 of record SLRZ01000142.1, on the reverse strand, counting down.
CGGATCCCGTCGATGTTGTTGGCGAACAGGAAGTCGACGAAGACCACCTTCGTCCCGGAGTCCGACAGGATCAGCTCGAGCTCCTTGGGGGCCAGCCGCAGGTTGAGCGGATTGATGACCCCGGCCCCGAAGAACGCCGCGTGGTAGAGCTCGAGGTAGGCATGGCTGTTGGTGGCCATGACCGCGAACCGGTCCTGCGGACCGACCCCCAGCTCGTCCTTCAGCGCGGTCGCCAGGCGCAGCGTGCGGTCGAGGTGCTGGGCGAGCGTGCCCTCGTAGCCGTCATCGAGGAGGGTCGTCTTGTCGCCGAACTGGTCGACGGCAGGCAGTAGCAGACGCGGATAGATGAGCTCTTTCACGGTGTGACCCCTCCCGGCACGGTGGCGGAACCGCTCCGCCCCCCGC
>SLRZ01000247.1 GCA_007130695.1 Nitriliruptoraceae bacterium | reverse complement strand
GAGTCCCAGGCGGAGATGTTCGAGACCGGCATCAAGGTCATCGACCTGATCGAGCCCTACGTCAAGGGTGGGAAGATCGGGATGTTCGGTGGTGCCGGCGTCGGCAAGACGGTGGTCATCCAGGAGATGATCAACCGTGTCGCCGAGCAGCACGCCGGTGTGTCGGTGTTCGCCGGCGTCGGCGAGCGGACGCGTGAGGGCAACGACCTCATGCTCGAGATGCAGGACTCCGGCGTCATCGACAAGGTCGCCCTCGTCTTCGGTCAGATGGACGAGCCGCCAGGCGTCCGTCTGCGGGTCGCGCTGTCGGCGCTGACCATGGCGGAGTACTTCCGCGACGAGATGCGCCAGGACGTGCTGCTCTTCGTGGACAACGTCTTCCGTTTCGTGCAGGCCGGTCAGGAGGTCTCCACGCTGCTCGGACGCATGCCGTCCGCCGTGGGCTACCAGCCGACGCTGTCGAACGAGATGGGCCAGCTGCAGGAGCGGATCACCTCGACCAAGGGGCGGTCCATCACCTCGCTGCAGGCCGTCTACGTCCCCGCCGACGACATCACCGACCCGGCGCCGCACACGACCTTCGCCCACCTCGACGCCCAGACCGTCCTCAGTCGTGACATCGCCTCCCGCGGTCTCTACCCCGCCGTCGACCCGCTCGACTCGACCTCGCGCATCCTCGAGCCCGGCGTGGTCGGCGACGAGCACTACGAGGTCGCCCAGGGCGTGCAGCAGGTCCTGCAGCGCTACAAGGACCTGCAGGACATCATCGCCATCCTCGGTATCGACGAGCTCTCCGAGGAGGACAAGGTCACGGTCTCCCGGGCCCGCAAGGCGCAGCAGTTCTTCTCCCAGAACTTCTACGTCGCCGAGCAGTTCACCGGTAACCCGGGTGTCTACGTCCCGGTCAAGGACACCGTCGAGGGCTTCAAGGCGCTCATCGACGGGGAACTCGACGACCTGCCCGAGCAGGCGTTCAGCTACGCCGGTGACGTCGACGACGTCCAGCGCAAGGCCAAGGAACTGCAGCGCTAGAAGCGAACGACGAAAAGCGGGACGAACGGCACCACGAAAGTGTGAGCGGGACTTCGCTCCTCCCTAGCAGAGGGAGGAGCGAGACGGCGCCGAATCCAGCGGCGCCGGCGATGGAGGGTTGAGGACATGCCCACGATGCACGTCGAGGTGGTCTCGGCGGAGAAGCAGCTGCTCTCCGCCGACGTCACCGAGCTCTACGCCCGCTCGACCGAGGGTGAGATCGGCATCCTGCCCGGCCACCAGCCGGCGCTGATCGCCCTCGACATCGCGCCCGTCATGGTCCGCATGGAGGACGGCAGCGAAGAGCGCTTCGCCGTCCACAACGGCTTCCTCTTCGTCGACCGGCACAAGGTCATCGTGCTGGCCGACATCGCCGAGCAGGCCAGCCAGATCGACGTCGAACGTGCGCGCACCCGCCGCGGCGAGCTCGAGGACCGGCTCCAGGCCGCCGAGCACGTCGCCGCGGTCCAGGCCTCGTTGCGCAAGCAGCAGGTGCGCATCGACCTCGGCCGGGGCTAGCGCGCCGGAAGGGCTGTCCCAACGGCCGCCGGGTGGTGCCGGAGGGGCGGCCCACGGCGGTACGATCGCCGCCGTGCTGGACCCCACCTCCTCCTCCGATGTCTTCCGGGTCCGTGGCGGCGCCGTTCTCCGTGGCACCGTCCGGCTGTCGGGAGCGAAGAACTCCGCGCTGAAACTCATGGCGGCGGGGTTGCTCTGCGACGGCGCGGTGCGGTTGACCGAGGTACCGAGGATCGCGGACGTGCCCGTCATGGCCGACGTCCTGCGGGGGCTCGGGGTGCGCGTGGACCTCGACCTCGATGCGAGGTCCTGCGTCGTCGACGCCACCGAGCCGCCGAGTTGGCACGCCCCGCGCGACGCGGTCACCCGCATCCGCGCGTCGATCAGCGTGCTCGGCCCCCTGGTGGCCCGTGTCCGGCGGGCGCGGATCGCGCCGCCCGGCGGCGACCGCATCGGCTCCCGCCCCCTGGACATGCACCTGCGGGGGCTGATCGCGATGGGTGCGGAGGTCCACGAGGGCGACGGCGAGGTCGAGGTCCACGCGCCCGACCTGCACGGGGCGCAGATCACGCTGGACTTCCCCAGCGTCGGGGCGACCGAGAACCTGTTGATGGCCGCGACGCTGGCCTCGGGCACGACGCTCATCGAGAACGCCGCACGGGAGCCGGAGATCCAGGACCTGTGCCGGATGCTGGAGGCGATGGGCGCGCCGATCCACGGCATCGGTACCCCGACCCTCGAGATCGAAGGTGTCGACGAACTGCACCCGGTGGACTGGGAGACGTGCCCGGACCGCATCGAGGCCGGCACGTACGCCATGGCGGCGGCCGCGACCGGTGGCGACGTCGTCATCGAACGGGTCCGGGCCGCCGACCTCACCCTGCCGCTGCTGAAGCTGCGCACCGCCGGGGTCGTCGTCGAGGAGGGCGCCGACACGCTTCGGGTCAAGGCCGACGACCTCGAGGCGGTCGATGTGGTCACCCTGCCCTACCCCGGCTTCCCCACGGACCTGCAGGCACAGCTGATGGTGCTGCTGACGCAGGCCGCGGGTACGAGCCGCTGCACGGAGAACGTGTTCGACTCCCGCTTCTCCTTCGTCGAGCAGTTGCGGGGGATGGGCGCGGACATCGAGGTCGACGGCCACCACGCGCTCATCCGAGGGCCGAGCCCGCTCAAGGGGGCGACGTTGGCGGGTAGCGACGTGCGCACCGGCGCGGCGTCCACCATGGCGGGGCTGGTGGCCAGCGGCGAGACGATCGTTCGCGACGTCCACCACGTCGACCGGGGCTACGCGGACTTCGTGCCCCGGCTGCAGGCACTGGGGGCCGACATCGAGCGGGTGCCGGCCAGCGACGTCGATGGCTGAGTCGGTGCGCGGCCGGGCACGCTTCGTGCTTGCGGTCCTGCTCGTCGTGCCGGTGCTCGGGCAGGCGACGGCGGCGGCCGAGGAGCTGTCCGCCACCGGTCCCGTGCGCCTGGAGGCGGACGCGGACACGACGTTCGAGCTCGATGACGGCCGACGCTTCTGGGACACCCTCGAGCTGCGGTTCGACCCCGACGGCGGGGTCGTGCTGGTCAACGAGCTGGCGATGGACGACTACCTCGCCGGGGTGGCGGAGATGCCGCCGAGGTGGCACGCCGAGGCGTTGAAGGCCCAGGCCGTGGCGGCCCGGACCTACGCCTGGCGCTCCATCCGGCGGGGCACCTTCGAGCAGCGGGGGCTGGGGTACGACATCTGCGCGACGGTGGCCTGCCAGGTCTTCTCCGGCGCGGCGGTCGTCGAGGAGTCCTCGTTCGGGCAACGCTGGCGCGCCGCCACCCGCGAGACCTCGGGCGAGGTGCTGCTGGACGCCGACGGCGCCCCGATCCTCGCCCGCTACTTCTCGAGCTCGGGCGGCCGGACCCTGCCGAACGAGCTGGTGTTCCCCGACAACGGGCCGCTGCCGTACCTGGTCGGTGTCGACGACCCCGACGACGCCGTCTCGCCGCTGCACCGGTGGCGGGCGGAGTTCACCCGGGAGGAGTTCGACGACATCCTCTCCCGGGGCGAGACGCTGGCGGCGGCGGTGCCCGTCGCCGACGTCGAACGCCGCGGGGACCTCTTCGACCCCCACGTCGACGTGGTCGTGACCGGCACCGACGGCACCGAGGCCGCCGTGCCCGCCGTGCGCTTCCGCGAGTTCGTCTCGCGCATCGCCCCCGACCGGTATCCCGACCGCTTCCCGGGTCGCCGCCTCGACGGCGCCGGGTCCCTTCCCACGACCCTGCCCTCCAGCCGCTTCGAGTTCGAGGTGGGCGAGGACTCGGTGGTGGTCGAGGGCCGGGGCTGGGGGCACGGGGTGGGCATGGGCCAGCACGGCGCCCGGGGCAAGGCCGCACGCGGCCTGACCTACGACGAGATCCTGGCCAGCTACTACGACGGGCTGACCCCGCAGGCCAGCGATCGGGTCCCCGAACGGGTCCGGGTGGGGCTCGACGTGGCCGCCGAGGTCGGGGTCCGGGCCGACGGGCCGTTCCGGATCGTGGCCGGCGACGGGGAGGTGGCCGAACGCACGCTCGGCGAGTGGCGCGTCGAGGCCAGTGGCGGCACCTTCCGTCTCCTCCCACCGCCGGGCCGTTCCGCGTCGCTGGAGGTCTCGCCCACGGTGGTCGTGGAGGGGCTGTCGCAGGGCGACGACCACGTGGTGGTGGAGGCGGAGGTCAACAAGCCGGTGGAGCTGTCGCTGCGGGTGCTCGATGCGGACGGGGACCGTGTGCTGGAACGCGACCTCGGTCCGGCCGATCCGGGT
>SLRZ01000181.1 GCA_007130695.1 Nitriliruptoraceae bacterium | reverse complement strand
GGTCGTCGGGGTCCAGCAGCCGCTCGGCCGCCGCGGCCTGCGCCGCCGTCGCCGGCCGCCCGTCGGGCGCGACGGTGCGCCGCATCTCCCACCGATCGGTGACCAGCACGTCGGCGTCGAGCACGACCGTGTCGATGCGGTCGAGGCGGCGCAGGGCCGAGGCGTCCAGCGGCACGATGCCCCGGTAGGCCAGGGTGCGCCCGAGGTGGGCGGCGAACCCCTCACGGCCCAGTCGCGCCGCCTTCGGGGTCGAGGCCAGCAGCATGTCGGTCGCACGCCGGGGGTCCCGTGTGGCCGCCAGGGCGCCGCCGAACCCGACCAGTCCGGCCTGCGAGAGCCGCCGGGACCACAGTTCGACGGGCCCGTCCGGCAGCGCTACGGGCCGCGGTCCGATGTCGGGGGGCTCGATCGGCTCGTCGCTGTGCACCGCGTAGAACTCGGGTTCGCGCCGCTCCCAGACGTGGTGGCGAGCGCGGAGTTCGCCGAGTTGCAGCCCCTGGTGCGCGAGGTCGACGAGCACGCCGAGCGGCCCCTGGGAGACCCCCGCCGCCAGCGAGGTCCCGAGCGGGAGGACCAGCCGGGTGGCGCGCCGGCCGATCACCCCCTCGACCCGGTCGCGCAGCCACGGCTGGTGGTCGACGACCGAGAGCAGCCCCGCGTATTCGACCGGCACCCGGGCCAGACGGGCGGCGCGACCCACGACGGTCCAGCCGAGGCTCAGGGCGTCCCCGGCCATGATTGCCAGCACCCGGTGTGCGGGTTCCTCGTCCGCCGGATGCTCGGCGCGCTCGTCGGTGTCCCAGCCCGGACGCGTCTCGGCGCGCGGCGGGGCATACAGGTCCTCGAGCCCCTCGACGAGGTCCAGCAGGCCGGCGAGGGTGGGCTGGCCGCCCTCGAACGCGACCGCCACCCGCCCCGTGATCGCGTTGACCTCGGCCCACCGAACACCCTCGAGCCGCGGCAGCCGCTGCGCCAACCCGCGGCGCAGCCCCACGGCGTCGGGGTCCTCGAGGCCGCGCACCTCGATCTGGGCATGGCCGGTCTCTTCGTCCTCCCAGACCCGACGATGGAGGCCCAACGAGTCCTCGACGAGGTCGACCCCCTCCTCGACCGCGGTCCCGACCGTGTCCTCCACGAACCCCACGGCGTCCTCGACGAAGTCGACGGCACCCTCGAACAACTCCCGCCCGTCCTCGGCCAGGTCGGGCACGTCGAACGCGTCGGGGGTGGGCACCAGTTGCGCGGCGACCCGCACGGGCAGCGTGGCGACGGCCCAGGAAGCCGACAGCAGTCCCCGCACCACGCCTCGCGCCATCGTTCGTCGTGCCTCGTCGTCGTCGGGCGGCCCTTCGCTGGACCGTGAGCGGCTCCCGCCACTGGAAGTGTGCGGTGTACCGGACCCGGGCACACGCCGCCCGCGACGGCGGACGGTCACCACCCCGTCACGCCGGTCGGCCTACCTGCGGTCGAGCCAGGCGGCGAGGTGGTCGTGGGCGGACCGGCCCCCGGCGACGATCCCGACCTGGCTGTGACCACCGAGCCGCCGCCGGTGCTCACTGACGACCCCGCCGGCCTCGGTGACCAGCAGCCGCCCGGCCGCCCAGTCCCACGGCTGCAGGCCGAACTCGATGTAGGCGTCCAGCCGTCCCGCCGCCGTCCAGGCGAGGTCGAGCGCGGCCGCACCACCACGCCGCAGGTCACGCACCTCCCCCAGCAGGGCCGCCGCGTCCGCCGCCTGGTCGGCACGCACGGCCGCGTCGTAGGCGAACCCGGTCGCCACCAGCGTCCGTCCCGGGTCGGACACCCCGGTCACCGCCAGGGTGGTCCGGCCGCACGCCGCGCCGGCGTCGCGCGCCGCGTGGAAGGTCTCGCCGCGTCCGGGATGGTGGACCGCGCCGGCGAGCGGTCCCTCGTCGTCCTCGACGGCCACCGAGACGCACCACATCGGGATGCCGTAGAGGAAGTTCACGGTGCCGTCCAGGGGGTCGACGACCCAGCGCAACCCGGAGGTGCCGGAGCGCGAAGCCTGGTCCTCCTCCCCCAGCAGCCCGTCGTCGGGGCGGGCGAGGAGCAGTTGGGAGGCGATGAGCCGCTCCGCCGCGCGGTCGGCCTCGGAGACCGGATCGGTGGCGGAGGTCTTGGTGTCCACCACCAGGTCGGGCAGCCGTTCGGCGAACGAGGCCAGCAGTCCGCCGGCCTCCTCGGCGAGGCGGACCGCGAGTTCCCGCAGCGCCTCCCGCTCGTGCACGGAGATGTTCATCCGAAGAACACCTCCGCCACCCGGTAGAGCTCCTCGGGCACGGGCTTGAGGCGCCCCGCGACGTCGGCGAGGGCCACCGGTTCGATCCGGCCGGCCTGGTAGGCGGTCATCCGGCCCCAGTCGCCCGCGATCGCGAGATCCGCGGCATGGACCCCCATGCGGGTCGCGATGCCGCGGTCCATCGGCACCGGCGAGCCCCCGCGCTGGACGTGGCCGAGCTGTGTCACCCGCGCGTCGAAGCCCGTCCGGGACTCGATCTCGTGGGCGATCGTGTGCCCGATGCCACCGAGCTTGGGACGACCGAATTCGTCCATCGGGTGCTCGGGCAGCTCCATCGTGCCCGGCACGGGCTCCGCTCCCTCGGCGACGACGACGATCGAGAAGTCGCGCCCCACCCCGGCGCGGTGGCGCAGGTGGCGGCCGACCGCGTCGATGTCGAAGGGCACCTCGGGGATCAGGATGGCGTCGGCCCCACCGGCCATCCCGGCGAACGTGGCGATCCACCCGGCGTGGCGGCCCATCACCTCGAGCACCATCACCCGGTTGTGCGACTCCGCGGTCGAGTGCAGGCGGTCGACCGCCTCCGTCGCGGTGGCCACCGCGGTGAGGAACCCGATGGTCAGCTCCGTCTCCGCGACGTCGTTGTCGATGGTCTTGGGGACCCCGACGATCGGCAGCCCCTCGTCGACGTGGAGTCGGGTCGCCGCCGCCAGGGTCCCCTCCCCGCCGATGACCACCAGCCCGTCGAGCCGGTGGACCTCGAGCGCGTCCTCGATGCGGCGCACCCCGTCCCGTTCCCGGTAGGGGTCGACGCGGGAGGTGCCGAGCACCGTGCCACCGCGGTGCAGCAGCCCCCGGGTCGAGGCGAGGGTCAACTGCTCCACCTCGGACTGCAGCACCCCCTCCCAGCCGTTGCGGAAACCGAACGTCGTCACGTTCTGCTGGTCCGCCCGACGGACGGTCGCCCGGATGGCCGCGTTGAGGCCCGGGCAGTCGCCGCCGCCGGTGAGGATGCCGAAACGCGAGACCATGCGGTGTTCGTCCTTCACGGGGGACGCTTGGGGGGAGCGGGCGTAGGTCGACGCTACTACGGCGCGCCCGGGCCGGTTCTCCCGGCGCGACCGACGGGCACCCGCGGGAGGTGACCGGGGCACCGCGGGGGTCGTCGACCCGTGACTACGCTCGACGGCGTGGCCGAGGTCGACGAGACACGAAAAGGCGGATCGTGGCGGCACGCATCCTGAGCATCGACGCCGGCACGACCGGCGTGCGCGGCTTCGTCATCGACGAGCGGGGAGCCCTGCTGGGGTCGGGCTACCGCGATTTCACCCAGCACTACCCGCACCCGGGTTGGGTCGAGCACGACGCGGAGGAGATCTGGTCGGCCACGATCGAGGCGTGCCGGCACGCGCTCGAGGCGGCCGACACCCCGGCCGCGGACGTCACCGCGTTGGGCATCACCAATCAGCGCGAGACCACCGTGCTGTGGGACCGTTCGACCCTGCGTCCCGTCCACCGGGCGGTGGTGTGGCAGGACCGCCGCACGGCGGGCCACTGTGACCGACTCAAGGAACAGGGGTACGGGCCGCACATTCGCCGCACGACCGGGCTGGTCGTCGACGCCTACTTCTCCGGGACCAAGGCCGCCTGGCTGCTCGACGAGGTGGAGGGGGTCCGCGCCGCCGCCGAGCGCGGGGAACTGGCCTTCGGGACCATCGACACGTGGCTCATCGCCCGGCTCACGTCCGGCCGTGCGCATGTCACCGAGCCCTCGAACGCGAGCCGGACGATGCTCTACGACATCCGTCGGGGCGCCTGGAGCGAGGAGATGGCCGACCTGCTCGGGGTGCCCACGGGCCTGCTCCCCGAGGTGCGCGACAGCTCCGGCGAGCTCGGCCGGGTCGACCCGGACGCGTTCCTCGGCATCGACGCCCCGATCACCGGGGTCGCGGGCGACCAGCAGGCCGCCCTGTTCGGCCAGGGGTGCTGGGAACCGGGCATGTCCAAGAACACCTACGGCACCGGCTCGTTCCTGCTGCTGAACACCGGCTCGCAGGCCCCGGTCTCCGAGCACGGCCTGCTGACCTCGGTCGCCTGGCAGTTGGACGGCACCCCGACCTACTGCCTGGAGGGGGCGATCTTCGTCACCGGCGCGAGCGTGCAGTGGTTGCGCGACGAGCTGGGGGTGATCTCCTCGGCCGACGAGACCGAAGCGCTGGCGGCGACGCTGCCCGACGGCAACGAGGGGGTCTACCTGGTGCCGGCCTTCACGGGTCTGGGGGCGCCGCACTGGGATCAGTACGCCCGCGGGACGATCGTGGGCCTGACGCGTGGTTCGGGTCGTGCCCACTTCGCCCGCGCGGCCCTGGAGGCGATGGCCTACCAGACCGTCGACGTGGCCCGGCTGATGGAGCGAGACTCGGGCCAGGACCTCCAGCAGCTGCGGGTCGACGGAGGCGCGGCCGTCAACGACCTGCTCTGCCAGTTCCAAGCCGACCTGCTGGACGTCGAGGTGCTGCGACCGGAGATGGCCGAGACCACGGTGCTGGGGGCGGCCCTGCTCGCCGGACTCGGCGCCGGCGTGTGGGCCTCGACCGAGGAACTCGAGCATGTCTGGCGCCTCGAGCGCCGCTTCGTGCCCGCCATGGAGGCCGGGCGTCGTGGCCGGCTGCTCCAGGGCTGGCGCGAGGCCGTGGAGCGCTCCCGGGGCTGGGCCCACGTCACCGAGGGGTGACGTCCACGGCGGGGTACCGTCGCGTGGTGAGCGCCGACCCTCGAGGACCCCCATGACGGACCACACCGAACTCGACCCCGGCCGGGCACGGGAGCTCACGGACGCCGAGTGGCGCGAGCGACTGACCCCGGAGCAGTACCACGTGCTCCGCGAGCAGGGGACCGAGCGGCCGTTCACCGGCGCGTACTGGGACGAGGCCGGCGACGGCGTCTACCGGTGTGCGGCCTGCGGGACCTCCCTGTTCACCTCGGCCACGAAGTTCGACGCGCACTGTGGGTGGCCGAGCTTCTACCAGCCCGCCGAGGAGGACAAGGTCGAGTACCGCACCGACACCTCACTGGGCATGCAGCGGGTCGAGGTCGTGTGCTCGACCTGCGGCGGCCACCTCGGGCACGTCTTCGACGACGCCCCCGACCAGCCGACCGGACAGCGCTACTGCATCAACTCCGTGGCGCTCGAACTCGACCCGGGCCCGGGCGGGGCCTGACGGGCTCTCGCGGCCCGGGCGTTGCTCATCCCGTCGCGCGGCCGTGGTCCCCGGTGTCCTCGTCGGCGGCGGGCGCCGGGCGGGGCGTCGACAGGTCGTCGTCCATGCGCACGTCGCCGCTCTTGATCTTGGCCGCGTACTCGTCGACGTACTCCTGCTCCGAGAGCATCATGATCTCGTACATGAGTTCGTCGGTGGCCGACCGCAGGACGAACGGGTCGTCGCGCCGGTCGTAGTAGCGCGAGAGGTCGAGCGGCTGCCCGTAGCGCACCGTGATGTCTTCCCGGCGGGGCCGGTAGGTGCCGGTGGGCATCGCCTTGTCGGTGCCGAGCACGGCACACGGGATGATGGGCACGCCGGCCTCGAGGGCGATGCGGGCGGGGCCGGTCTTGCCCCGGTACAGCCGGCCGTCGGGGCTGCGGGTGCCCTCCGGGTAGATGCCCAGCAGTTCCCCGCTGTTGAGGATGTCGACGCCGGTCTTGAGGGCGTTGTCGCTGGCCGCACCACCACCGCGCTGGATCGGCACGACCCCGGTGCCCTGGAAGAACCAGCGGGTCCTCCACGAGTCCCAGTAGTCCGCCTTGCCGAGGTAATAGACCGGCCGGGCGATGTTGAGCGGGAGCACGATGGAGTCGATGAACGACAGGTGGTTGCACGCGAGCACCGCCGGCTCCTCGACCGGCACGTGCTCGAGCCCCTCGCAGTCCACGTGGAAGTAGGGGTTGGCGACCGGCGGCAGGACACGCTTCAGTGCCCGGTACAAACGCGGTGCGTCCGGCATACCCGGCACTCGATCTTCCTCCCGTCGGTTCCAAGAAACGAGCAGGAGGCGGCGACGAAACACCTCTCCCTCTCCACTGGATAGCCTAGGGCCACCGTGGCGGGGCGTCGAGCCCCGGGATCACGGACGAATGGAGACACCACGTTGGCCGAAGACCTGGGGACCTGGCCGCCCGAACAGGCCACCGTCCTCGTCGAGGTGCTGCAGCAGGCAGGCATCACCCCGCAGGCGAAACGGACCCGGGAGGGGATCGAGGTCACCGTCGAGGACGGCGACTCCGATCAGGCCCACGCCACCCTCGTGGCGAACATGGACACCATCGCGCGCGCTGCCCGGGGTTCACGCGCCCAGAGCGCCGAGCGCGGGGCACGTCGTCCACGCGGCACCGCCCCGCGGAAGCCGGCCGGTGGCGGTGGGGGTGACGAGCGGCCACTGACCGCACAGCGCATGTCGCGCTTCGCCCGCCCGGTGGCGATCCTCGTCGCCGCGCTGATGCTCGCGGCCGCACCGATCCCCTTCCCGCTGCGTCTGCTGATCCTCGCCGCGGCGGTCATCGGCATCGTGTGGATGCTCGGCCGGGAACCCGACGACGACACCGACCAGCGGTAGCCGTCACCGGCGACGGCGTTGCCACCCGGCCCCGGCGCCGACGGGTCGAGGCCCGGCGCACATTCTGGCCCGACGGAGTCGGGCGGCGTACATCCCGGCGGCCTCGAGGCTCGTGAGGGCCGCGAGGCCGGCGTAACCACGCCGACGGGCGCGCTCCCCGGAGCGTGCAGCCATAGCCAGCGCCCAGAGGGCCGTCAACGAGGCCATCGTGGTGGCCAGCGCGAAGGGCAGGTCCCGGTCGAGAAGGAATTCGAGCGGGTCGATCGTGCTCCCGCCTCGCGCCGGCTGCTCCCTCATCCCCACGACCCGCCGGGGCCGGCGCCGAGCGCCTCGCGCAGGAACGCGACCTGCAGGGTGAGGAGGTTCTCCGCGACCACCTCCTGCGGCGTCATGTGCGTCACCCCGGACAGCGGGAGGAAGCGGTGATCTCGCCCGGCGGCCAACAGGGCACCCGACAACCGCAGCGCGTGGGCCGCGACGACGTTGTCGTCGGCGAGCCCGTGGATCAGCAGCAGCTGCGGCTCGGGTCGACCCGGCGGGGCCGGTACGGCATCGATGAGTTCTCCGTCGACGTCCACGAGACTCGAGATCCGGTAGGCCTCGGCGTCGGTCTCGGGGTGACCGAGGTAGCGCTCGGTGTAGTGGGTGTCGTACAGCCGCCAGTCGGTCACCGGCGCACCGGCGACCCCCGCCCGGAACATGTCGGGGCGGCGCAGCACCGCCAGTGCGGCCAGGTACCCACCGAACGACCACCCCCGGAGCGCCACCCGGTCGAGGTCGAGCCGCGGCTCGACCTCGGCGGCGGCGTGCAGGGCGTCGACCTGGTCGTCGAGGACCGGCGTGGCCAGGTCCCGGTGCACCGCACGTTCGAACGCGGGACCGCGTCCCGGCGACCCGCGCCCGTCCACGACCAGCACCGCGAAGCCCTGATCGGCCAGCCACTGGGAGGTCAGGTACGGGCCCGGCGCCGACAGCACGCGCTGCGCGTGGGGCCCGCCGTAGGGATCCAGGACGACCGGCAGCTTCCCCTCCCCCGCGTCCCGGGGCAGCAGGAGCGCACCGTGCAGTTCCCGTTCCCCGAGCCGCAGGAACCGCGGCCGCGGCTCGACCAGGGGGGTCTCGGACACGACGTCGAGGTCGACGGTCGCGTCCGCGTCGGCGGCGTGCGCGCCGTCCAGCCGGGTGACCCGGACCCGGGGACGTACGTCGGGCAGGGTCGCGCTGCGGACCACCTGCACCCCGGCGGAACGCGCGGCCCCGTGGACGCCCGGCACCCCGTCCGTCGACGACCACGTCCGCCCGGAGGGGGGCTCGTGGTGGAGCACGTGGACCTGGGTCGGGTCCTGCACCGAGGCCGTGAGCGTGATCAGCCCGGGCGTGGCCGACACCACACCGCGCACCTGCACGCCGGGTTCCGTGACGGGTTCGCCGTCGATGGCCAGGACGCGGCTGCCGCCGGGGCCGTGTCCGAGCCGGTCCTCGACCGTCACCAGCCGGTCCCCGCTCCAGGCCGGTGCCCCGTCGACCGGCTCCACCCAGCAGTCGTCCTCGAGTGCCCGCACGCAGCGGGTGGCCCCCGTGTCCGGGTCCACCACCAGGATCTCGGATCGTCGCTGGTCACGTGACTGGACCTGCAGCGTCAGCGGCCCGGGCCCCCACGACACCCGCGCCAGGTAGGGGAAGGCCTCCCGGTCCCAGGCCACGTCGACGCGGTGGTCCCCCTCGACCGGGATCACGGCCAGACCCACGTCGGCGTTCACGGTGCCCGCCGCCGGGTAGCGGTGCGGCACCGGTGGTGCCCCGGGGTTCGCGGGATCGGCGATGTACCACTCCGGGACCTCGTCCTCCACGACACGGGTGACCGCCAGCCGATCCCCGTCGGGCGACCACCAGTAGCCCCGCCCGCGGCCCATCTCCTCGGCGGCGATGAACTCCGCGCGTCCCCAGGCGGCGCCATCCTCGACGGCCAGCGGTCGCACCGAGCCGGGGGCGTCCCCGGCATCGAGCTCCACCAAGTGCAGCCCGTCACCGACCACGACCGCGACCCGGCGCCCCGTCGGATCCGGACGGGGATCGAAGACCGCCCCCGCCACCGGGTGCTCGACCACCCTGGCCGAGTCGACCCGCACGGTGTGCAACCGTCCGGCGAGCGCGAACGCCGCCAGCTGCACCTCACGGTCGGTCGCGTAGGCGGTGATACCACCGGCCGTCTCGCGAGCGCGCTCACGTCGGGCCCGCTCGGCGTCGGGCAGGTCGCCCTCGTCACCGAACCGGCGGGCGTCGACGAGCAGTCGCTCGGTGCCGTCGGCCGTGTCGAGACTCCACAACGAGGTGACCGGGTCGTCGCCGGAGGGCGTGCGCAGATAGAGCACCCGCCTCCCGTCGGGTGCGGGCGCGAAGGCCCGCGGCACCCCGAGGGTGAACCGTCGGGTCCGAGCATGCTGTCGGGGAAAGCTCAACGTCGTCTCCTACGTGGCGTGGTCGGCGGCCAGCAGCCCCGCTCCGACCATGCCGGCGTCGTCACCGAGGGCGGTGAGCTCGATGTCCGGCGGCCGCCGCCATCCGCCGCCGATGATCCGGTGCTCGAGCGTCTCCCGTGCGGCCGGCACCATCCACGTCGCGGTCTCCGCGGCCGCCCCGCCGCCCAGGAGGATGACCTCGGGGTCCAGCGCGTTGGTCAGGCTGACCATGGCGACCCCGAGCCAGCGGCCCGCCTCCACGAGGACCTCCCGTGCGAGCCGGTCACCGTCCCGGGCCGCCGTCGTGACCGCCCGGCCGGTGAGCTCCTCCACGGCGCGCAGCCTGCTGTCGGTCGACTCCCGCGCGAGTCGCTCCTGCGCCCGACGGCCGATCGCCGTCCCGGACGCGTAGGCCTCGATGCATCCCTGGTTCCCGCACGGACACCGACGCCCCGCGTCCTCGACGACGACGTGGCCGAGTTCGCCGGCGAACCCCATGGCCCCGACCAGCAGCGTGCCGCCGACCACCACGCCCCCACCGATCCCGGTGCCCAGGGTCAGCAGCACCACGTCCGCGTGTCCGCGGGCGGCGCCGGCGCGCTGCTCGCCCAGTGCCGCGGCGGACGCGTCGTTGACCACGACCGCGTGCGTCGCGCCCTCGGCACGCAGGGCCCCGGCCAGGTCGAGGTCGCGGACGGAGATGTTCGGGCCGTAGCGCACGACCCCCTCCGGGGTGACCAGGCCGGCGATGCCGATCCCCACCGGCAGGCCCGGCCCCAGCTCGGCGATCAGCCCGCCGAGGTCGGCCACGAGACGATCGGCGTCCCGTGCCGGCGTGTCCCGCCGCAGGCGTTCGAGCACGCGGCCGTCGGCGGCGAGGGTGGCCGCAACCAGCTTCGTCCCACCGACATCGATCCCGATCGCGACGGGCTCGGGCACCGTGCAGCCTCCTCGTCTCATGCGGGCAGGGTGGCCCCGCTAGTCCAGGTCGATGTGCTCGAGCGGCTCGTCTTCGGCGGCGCCGTCGCGCTCGGGCCGATCCATGAGCGACCGGGCGGCCAACGCGACGTGGCGGGCGGCCTCCGCGAGGTGGCCGACCAGTTCAGGACGGGACTCCGCCAGGGCCCGCAGACCCACACAGATCGGACACACCCCACAGACGTCCGGTGTGTGAGCTCGCGGCTCCCCACCCGTCGCGCCGGCGGCAGAGCCGACGTCCGCGGTGTCGTCCGCGGTGTCGCCCGCGCCGGCAACCCCGGCGTCGCCCACCTCGGGTTCCTCGGCGTGGCCCCCATCGCCGTCGCCGTCGCAGGCCCGACCGTCGCGGTCCTCACCGGCGACCGGCCGTTCAGCCTGGCCCCGGGGCGGGGCCGCACCACCACGCGGGCTGCCCTGGGCGAGATCCCGTGCCAGACGCGACATCGTGGCAGCGGCGGCCTCGAGCCACGGTTCGGCGTCGGCTCCGGCCACGCCACCGTTCGGCGTGGAGTCACCGGCCGACGTGCGGCCCGGGGTCGACGCCCCCTCGCCGTTCGTCGGCGAACCACGGCGCGCGGCGCGGAAGCGCTCCACCGGGTCCTCGTCCGGCGCGATACCGCCCTCGACCGGGCCCTCGCTCGCCCACCACGGGTGTGCCTGGCCGCTCACGACGCGCCCACGGTGGCCGGGGCCGGCACGAACCGGACCTCGAGGACGCCCTCGTCGAACCGTGCGCGCCCCACCTCGAAGCGGGCGAGCGCACCGGGAAGCGCCACCGTGCGACGCACGGTGCCCACACGCAGGTGCAGTTCTCCGCCCCGCCGGTGGAGGTCGACCGCCTCCCGGGGCGTGAAGGGCAGCATCACCCGCAACAGGCGGTCCTCGCCGTCCGGGACCACCTCGACGGGCCGGTCGAGGTGGAGGACGGTCGTCTCGTCGAGGTCGGTGTAGAGGGCGTCCGCGAGCTCCTGCAGCGGCTCGGGCCCCACGACCTCACCGGCCAGCAGCGGCGCAGTCAGGACCGGGGTGGGCGAGAAGGCCGCGTGGATGGTGGCCAGGTGCTCGGCCTGGCGCTGTTTGTGGCCCGCCAGATACGGGTCGGTCACGGCCTCCGGCAGCAGGCGGTTGACCGCGACGGCGTCCACGCCGTAGCCGAACATCGACAGCGCGGTCGCCATCCGTTGGGACTCCGCGACCACGAGCCGCTCGGCGTTGACCACCAGACGCACCGACGTGCGTTGCGGGTCGCAGAGCAGGGCGTGGACGGCGGCCAGGTCGCCGTGGATGCGCTCGACGGCCCCGAAGACCTCCTCGTCGGGCAACGGCAGCGACCCGCCCGTGGCGCCGAGCCCACGGGTCAGCGGCCGCACCGCCCGCGCCATGCGCCGCGAGGGTCCCAGCATGTGTTCGACGTACCAGCGCAGGGCGTCCGGCAGCGCCAGCAGCCGCAGGGTCTCGGCCGTGGGCGCACAGTCCACCACGATCAGGTCGTACTCGCCCGAGCCCACCTGGTCCCGCAGGTCGATCAACGCGAACAACTCGTCGAGGCCGGGAAGCAGGAGCAGTTCCTCGGCCTCCACCGTCCCGGCGCCGCCCCAGGCGAAGAGCGCCACCAGGTAGTCCCGGATCTCCCGCCAGTGTCGCTCGAGGCGCACCTGGGCGTCGATCTGCTGCGCAGTCAGGACCACGTCCCCACCGAGGGGGAGCGGTTGGGGTGAATCGCCGAGCGGGTGGTCGAGGGCGTCCGCCAACGAATGGGCGGGATCGGTGGAGGTCACGAGCACCCTGGCGCCCCGCCGCGCCGCACGCACGGCGGTGGCGGCTGCGACGGACGTCTTGCCGACGCCGCCCTTGCCGGTGAACAGCAGCACGCGGGACAGGGTGGGGGCTTCCTCGTCGGAGATCTCGAAGCCCCGAGGCTAGCGGACGGACCGTCGCGTCCCCGGGGCCCGGATGCCGGCGTCGGGCCCCGGGCGGCCGGTCCGTGCCGGCGCTCGCGGATGCCCCGACGGGCCTCAGCCGGCCAGACGCCAGGTGTCGACCATCAGCACGAGCACGAGCGCGCCGGTGACCCCCGCCATGAGCCACAGCAGCGCGCGTCCGTCGAGCCGTTCGGTGCGCTCGCCACGCGCCAGCGACCGGACGTCGAGGACGGTGAGCACCCACACGACGACGGCACCGGCCAGCAACGGCAGGGCGGCCAGGTACGCGGCGCCGGCACGGACGGCGGCCAGGAGCAGCAGCAGCCCCCCGACGAGCCACCCGAGCGCGAACAGGGCACGCGCCACGCCGCTGCCCACCCGGCCCGCACGCACATGACCGAGGCCGGGCAACAGGATCGACGCGGCGACCAAGCGGTCTTCGTCGAGCGTCTCGGCGGGCTCGTCGGGGTCGGGCCCGAACCCCCGCCGCGCCGAACCGCAGGCGACACAGGCACCGGCCTGCAGTGGACTCCAGGCCTCGCACCGGGCGCACCGCCACTCGACCTCGCCTGAAGCGGTCTGGCGGATGTCCCGCTGCTGCGCTTCCTGCGACCCGCCACCGACGGCACCGGTGTCCTCATCGGATGGTTCCGCACCGTCGGCGCCGTCCACGGGGGCCGGGTCCGCCGTGGACGCCGGGGCGGGTTCCACCGTGAGCGCCGCTGCGGGGGCCGCGAACGACGTGAAGCACTGCGTGCACCAGGGAGCGTCCGCGGGGTTGCGTGCGCCGCAGGCGTCGCAGGTCCTCGTGCTCACGCCCCGGCGACCTCACCCACGAAGCGCACGACCGCCTCCTCGAGCCGTTCCGCGTCGTAGTCCACCATCGGCACGTGGTAGGAGCGCTCGAGGGCGAGTTCCTCGACCCGGTCGCTGCCCACCGAGTCCATCAGCGTGCGGCTGCTGGCCGGCGGCACCGTGTGGTCACGGGTCGAGGTGACCACGAGGAGGGGCTGGGTGAGGTCCGGCAGCTGGGCACGGATCCGCGGGAGCTCGGTGATGATCGACTGGGCCGCCTTCGACGACACCATCGCGTAGGACCCCTCGTGCACCCCGGGCCGGGCGATGTCGTCGGTCGGCAGCCCCGCCAGGTCGCGGGGGACATAGCGGACCAGGTGCTGCAGGAGTGGCGCGACCTTCGCCATCGCCTGCTGGGGGTCGTCGATCGGCGGGTTGATCGCGACCACGCCCTCCACGAGTTCGCCCCGCCGGCTGGCGAGGTCGACGGCGAGGGTCCCGCCCAGGGAGTGCCCGACGACGACCACCCGATGACAACCGGCCTCGCGCAGGTGCTCGACCGTGCGCTGCACCATGGCGAACCAGTCCGCATAGCGCGTACGTCCGAGGTCGCGGTGGTCCGTGCCGTGTCCGGGCAGCAGCGGGACCTCGACGGTGTAGCCCTCCCGCGCGAGGCGCTGTCCCAGCGACCGGGTGGCGATCGGGTTCCCGGTGAAGCCGTGGACGACCACGATCCCCGTCGTCCCGGGCTCGCCCGAGCCGGCGGCGGACCACGGCTCGGCCCCTTCGATGGTCACCAGCGCGTCCACGAATGGGTCCCTCTCGTCGTCGCGCACACCGTAGCGGCGCCGCCGCCCACCCATGCGGCCCTCGGCCACGGATCCTCCTCCCCCGATCCGGCACGCCCGGTAGGAGGCGGCGCCGTCAAGCGACGACCTCCTCGAGCAGGTCCGCGAAGTCCGCGGCGATCCGTTCCCAGGACCAGGCACGTTCCACCCAGGCCCGCCCGGCGCGGCCGGTCCGTTCCCGACGTCCGCGGTCCGAGAGCCAGCGGTCGAGTTCGGCGAGGACCGCCCGGGGGTCGTCGCCGTCGACCACGGCGCCGGTCTCGCCGTCGCGGACCGCCTCGGGGGCGCCACCGGACCGCCCGGCGATGGCGGGCACCGCGGACGCCTGCGCCTCGAGATAGACGATGCCGAGCCCCTCGACGTCGGTACCCGCCATCCGGGTCCGGCAGGGCATCGCGAAGAGGTCGAGGGCGGCGTGGGCGGCGGGCAGCTCCTCCCAGGACAATCGGCCCGGCAGGGCCACACCCGCGTCCGGGCCCAGCCGCGCGGCCCGCTCGGCGAGTCTCCCCGCCAAGGGGCCCTCCCCTGCGAGGACGAGGTGGGCGTCCGGGTGGCGACGTCGTAGCTCCGGCCAGACCTCCAGCAGGGTGTCCTGGCCCTTGCGCGGCACGAGCCGGGAGATGCACCCGACCAGGGGCGCCCCGGGTGGGACGCCCCAGGCCTCCCGCAGCAGGGTCCCGTCGACGTGCGGCGTGAACACCCCGACGTCGACGCCCGGTGGCACCCGCCGGACGCGCTGCGCCGCCAGATGGGGGCGCAGCCGCTGTTCGGTCCAGTCGCTGATGGTGGTCAGGGCCGCGAGGTCACGGGTCGCCCGTCGCACCAACCGCCCGAGGCCCGCGCCGGCCAGCCCCGCTTCGAGGCCGTGCGCGAGCGCCACGACCGGGACGCCGAGATCCCGACGCAGTGGCCCGGCGAGTTCGCCCAGGGGCCAGCTCGCACCCAGCACCACGACCTCGGGCCGGTGGTCGGCGGCGATGCGCCGCGCCAGCCGGTGGATCGCCGGGGTGGGCAGCACCCGGCCGGGCGCGCGCACCGTGCGCCACGCCCGGGCGTGGTCGTGCGCCTCGGCGTCCGGCGCCGTCGGGCCGAGCACCACGGTCTCGTGCGGGTGCACGCGGTCGAGCAGGTTGCCGAGGAACTGCTCGATCCCACCGGCCCGTGGCGGGAGGTCGTTCGTGATCCACAGCGCCCTCACTCCAGGCCCTCGAGCACGGCCTCGTGGGCGACCTCGCGCTCCGCCTCCTCGAACTCGACGCGGGGCGGCAGCTGGTCGGGGTCCTCGGCCTGCGCGACGGCGGCGCGGATGCGCTCCTGCACGCTCGGGTGCGTGCCGTGCAGCAGGTGGGCCCAACTCGGCCCGCTTGGGGGCCCGAGGTCACGGACGGTGTGTGCCCGCGAGGCGGCGATCTTCGCGACCGGATCCCCGGTCACCTCCAGCGCCCGGTGGTCGGCCGCGGCCTCCGCACGCCGGGAGGCGACGTTGGCGACCGGGCCGCCGACCAGCTCGAGGACCGCGACCACGGCCATCACCGTCGCGACGAGTCGGGGGTCGGTCCCGCCGCGGGCACCCACACGCCGTCCCGCGCCGGGACGGAAGACCACGGCCCGCAGGACGAGCAGGGCGGGCAGGAGGAACACCGGCACGAGGAGCACGCCCCGCAGCAGGTCACGGTGCTCACGGTGGGCGAGCTCGTGGGCGAGCACCGACTGGATCTGGTCGCCGGGCAGGTCCAGCAGCGTGTCGTAGAGGACCACCCGCTCGGTCGGGCCGATCCCCACCACCATGGCGTTGACCCGGGTCGTGCGCAGGCTGGCCTCGCCGACGTGGAGGGGCAGATCCGCGGCGCCCTGCTCCTCGAGCACCGCCCGGGCCTCGTCCCGGGTCTCCGAGGGGGGCATCGGCGAACTCGGCAGCAGGACCGGTTGCAGCACCAGGGGGTGGAAGAGGACGACCATGGCCGCCACCAGCGTCCCGACGATCGTGAGTCGGAACGGCCACGACCGCGGCCACCGACGCACGGCGGCCATCAGCACCGCCACCAGGGTCGCGACCGCCAGCCACCGACCCCCCATCACGGTGAGCCAGTCGACGAGCCAGCCGGTCGCGGACTGGGTGCGGAACCCCCAGCGCCCGTCGTGCACGATCCGGCTCCACGCGGCCATGGGGAAGGTGGCCAGCGAGGTCAGCATGGACACCACGAACGCGACCCAGGCGGCCCGCCACACCGAGTGTGTGGTCGGTCCCGCCAGCCGCGTCACGAGTCGCCGGCCCGGCGGGCTGAGCGCCACCAGCAGCGGGACGAGGACCGACAACACGGTCGACAGCGCCGAGGCGACGTAGCGTGGACCCCGGTAGGCCTCCACGGCCGCCATCACCGCCGGGGCGAACGTGTCGAGGTCCGTGGAGACCGGCGGCGTGGGCGGCGCGAGGGGCCGCCAGAGCGACGCCGCGATCCCGACCGCGACGAGCACGAGCGTGACCACGACGTACCCGGCGGCGTGCTCGGACTTCGGCCCGAAGCGGGGCAGCGAGTTCCTCACGTTCCGTCGGGACGACGGTCGAAGACCATGGCGGCGTCCGCGGTGGCCTCGTTGACCGCCCCCGCCGTCGCCTCACGCCGCTCGGCGTAGGTGGTCAGCTCCTCCTGGGCCAGGGACACCGGCTCGAGTCGTCCCGACAACGCCTCCTCCGCCTCCTCTGCGAGGTCACGGTCGCCCTCGGGGTCCTCCCCCGGGTCGTCCTCGACCTCGGCCAACTTCTCCAGCACGGTGGCATAGGTCGTCCGGTGCCGGTCGATCAGTTGGACGAGCGCGTCAACGGCGGCGGCGTGCTCCCGGACGGCGACCAGCACCCGGTCCTGCGCGCCCAGGTACTCCTCCTCCCACCCGTCGCTGCCCTCGGCCACCAGCGCCAGGTCGGCGCGCGCGTCGTCGACGGCGGCGGCCAGTTCACGCAGGTCCTCCCGCAGCCCGTCCGGGTCGAGGTCGTCGAGGTCGTCACGTATCTGCCCGACGGCGGCGAACCCGCTGGGGGCCCGTGACGGGGACCGGACCGTGGTCAGCACGCCTCCGACCTCGCCCATCACCGCCAGGCTGGCCTCGACCTCGGCGTCCACCTCACTACGCAGCCGCGCGACCTCACGCAGCCGGTCCTCGATCTCACCGGCGTCGACCCCGTACGCGGGCTCGCCGGGCTCCGCCGACGCCACACAGCCGGCGACGAGCAGCAGCGACACCACGACGAGAACCACACGCATGCCCGCAAGTTACTGTCCCCGTCAGCGGCGGGGGGAGCGCTGGCCCGGCGCGGCCAGTTCGGTGGCCAAGGGGCTCTGGGCACGCAACCGCTCCGCGTCGGGGTCCAGCAGCCAGGTGGCGGTCCGGGGGCGGCCGTCCTCCTCGAAGCGCACGGAGACCTTCCACCGCCCGTCGTCACGACGGACCACGCGCCACACCGCCTCGTCCGGTGGGACACCGCGGTCCGACAGGCTGCGGTCGACGGCGCTGCCCAGGGGACGCGCCCGTGGCCGGTCCAGGCGCCGTGAGCGGGCGTCGGCCAGCACGCGTTCGCGTTCGGCCACGATGGGGACGTGCCACCGCTCCACCCAGTCGGGGTCGGCGTCGGCCTCGCGGGCGACCGCCCGCACCGAGCGCCCCGCCCGCAACCGGGCCTGGATCTCGGCAGGGCTCAGCCCGGAGCGCGACACCGTGCCGGTGGGCGGCGTGGCCTCCGCGTCCGCTGCCGGATCCGGGGCGTCGGCGACCTCCCCCGGGTCGGGAGCCTCCCCCCGGCCCTCGCTCGCCGGCGGGAGCGGGTCGGTCCCCCTCGCCGCCGCGGGCGGGCCACCGGCGGGCGGGGTGCCCCCGGAGGTCGCCGCGCGGCCGTTGACCGGGACCGCCGGGCGCGACGGCGGGAGCGGGTCCGACCGTCGAGGGGCCTCGGGGTCGCCTCCGGCCGGCCGTGTCTCGGGCACGGGACGGGGCTCGGACTCCCGCGCGTCGACGGGTTTGCCCTGGGCGATGCGTTCCCGACGGGTGGCCTCGAGGGTGGCCAGCAGGTCGGGGTCGACGGGCACGAGGTAGCGCCCCTCGCCCTCGGCGTCGAGGTCGAACACGAGGTGGTCGCCGTCCTCGGTGTAGCCGATGAGGTGGAGCTCGATCACGCTGGTCCGCTCGTCGTGACGCCAGCACACGCCCGGGGACCGCACGCTAGCAACCGGGCCCCGGTCCGGACGGGCGCCCTCACCCCGGTGTGGCCCAGAGGAACGGCCCGGTACCGACCACGTCCACCCCGAGCGCGGCCAGCCGCCCGGCCAGTTCCCGGTCGTCGGTCACCGCGAGCACGGGCTCGTCCTCCGGCAGGGCCTCGACGAGGAAGAGCAGCTCGTCGTCGGCGGTCAGGCCCGCCGGGGTGAAGCGGACCTCCACCTCACGGGCCCCGGTGCGCGGCCGGCCGGCGGAGGCGAGCTCACCGTCGAAGACGACCACGGGCCGCACCCGGCGTTGGGCCGCGAGTGTGGCCAGCCGCCGTACGAGCCAGTCCCGCTGTCCGGCGAGGTCGAGCTGCGGCCGGTGCTGCAGCGTGACGTTGTAGCCGTCCACCGCGACCAGTCGTCCGGGGGTCAGCAGCAGGTCGGCCTCCTCGGCGGTCCCGCGGGTGACCGTCCCCGGCAGCCGGGTGGGCCGGGCGGGACGGACCCGGTCGGCCTCCGTGCCGTCCCCCGGGGGCGGCGCCTCCTCGGGTGTCCGGCGCGGCGCCCGCAGCCGCTGGAGCTCCGCCCGCCGCAATTCGTCATCGCGGCGCAACCCGCGGATCTCCTCGCGCAGCCGCTCGACCTCGCCCCGTCCGCGCCGCCGCTCGCGTTCGACGGCGCGCTGCCGCTCCTCCTCGGCGACGGCCAGGCGCTCCTGCAGTTCGCCGAGCTCCGCTTCGAGGGCCTCGACCCGCGAGCGGCCCGCCAGCGCGTCACGTTCGGCCTGTTCCGCCCGGGCCTCGGCGCCCTCGAGACGCCGTCGGGCCCGATCACGTTCCTCACGCACCTCGCGGAGCCGGGCGCCCGCCCGGTCGGCACGGCGTGTCGCCTCCAGCGCCCGGGCACGCAACCGACGCGCGTCCCCGCCCCCGCCGGCGCCCGCGGAAGGGGCGGCCGGACCCGGCCCGCTGGCCCCGGCACCTCCGGCCAACGTCACGCGCAGCGCGTCGGGGAGGTCGGTGGCCTCCAGGCGTGTCTCGACGGCGCGCCGGACACGGTCGTCGCGCTGCACCAGCAGGCACAGCTCGCGGCGTGCACGACCGGTGGCCAACCGACTGGTCGGCGCGGCCCGCAGCCGCCGCACCGCGGGGTCGACGACGGTGTCATCGAGGTCGTGCAGCGCCCCGCGCAGGTGGGGCAGGACCCGGGCCCAGAGGTCCCCGTCGAGCCCCTCGAGCACCGTCGGGTCGAGGGTGCCGTGCGTGTCGTCCCCGGCGCCGTCCGCGGCCCCGCCCGGGCCGTTCACCCGGCGTCGGCCGAGGGCGCCACCTCGACCCGCACCGCGTCGTCGCGCCCGCACCAGCGGCAGGTGACCGACTCGACGTCGCGCCGCAGGATCTCCTCCTCCTCGATGGTGCGCTCGCCCCCGAGGTCGAAGTGGTGGTAGCGGCGGGTGCGGTCGGTGGCGACCACGTCGAAGCGGGTCACGTTGCCGCACCCGTCGCAACGGAAGCGTGCACCGGGCTCCAGGCCCTGGGCCAGTTCTGCGGACACGTCGTTCTCCTCTAGTCGCCGAGCGGGGAGGCGCCGGAGCGCTGGCGGGGGCTTCGTGGTCGTCGGGCCGCCTCCCAGGCCTCCCCGTCGGGCACCGGTGTGGGCTCGTCGGCCGGTCCGGTGGCGTCCGGCCCGGTGGCGAACCACGGTCCGTCCTGCTGCGCCGGGAACGCCGGGGGCGGGCCGGCGGCACCCTCCTCGCGGGCGCGCGACGCCGCGGTGCGTGCGTGGTCGATGAGCGTGGCCACGTCGACGCCCCGGTGCACCGCCGGGTACGGCTCGAGCCGCGCACGCGCACGGTCGAGCAGCGCCGCGGCGCCGGTCGGGTTGCCGCGCTGGTCGTGGACCCCCGCGACCGCGACCTGGATCACCCCCTGCCAGAAGTCCCGGTCGTCCTCCGGTGCGGCGTGCCAGACGTCCTCGAGGCACTCGTGGGCCTCGAACAGCCGCTGCTGGTTCCACAACCACACACCCAGCTCGAGCGCCTCCTCGACGGTGTCGTACTCCCACTCCTCGAGCAGTTCGGGCTCGTCGGTGTCGTAGGGCAGTGGCCGCCCGGTGCGGTCGCGCGGCCTGGCGTTCTCCGGCCGCCCGTCGGCGCGGCGGTCACGGTCCTCGCCGGGCATGCTGGCTCCTGGGGGTCGTGGCGACACCTGAGCGGTGCGTGGGGCAGCGTAACGCCGCCACCGGCGTACCCTGCCCGCCGTGCCGGAACTGCCCGAGGTCGAGTCGGTCCGCCGTCAGCTCTCACCGGAGCTCGTCGGACGGACGGTCGTCGACGTGTGGTGGGACCCCCATCCCCAGCAGCGCTTCTCCGACGTGGGCCTGGTCCATGGCCGCCGGATCACCGACGTGACGAGGCGGGGGAAGTTCCTGCTCTGTCCGCTCGACGAGGGCCCCGACGGGCCGCTCGAGCTCGTCCTGCATCTCGGCATGACCGGATCGTTCCGCATCCTGCAACTGGCGGCGCCCGCGAGCCCGCACCTGCGGGCCCGCCTGGACCTCGACGACGGCCGCAGCCTGCGGTTCACCGACCCCCGTCGGTTCGGACGCGTCTCCGTGGTCCCCGCCGGCGACTACGTCGGGCGGGTGCCCACGCTCGTGTGGCTCGGACCGGAGCCGCTCACCGACGACTTCGACCCCGACGCGTTCGCGGCCGGACTGTCGCGCACGAACGCCCCCGTCAAGGCCGCACTGCTCAACCAGCGGCTGGTCGCGGGCGTGGGCAACATCTACGCGGACGAGGCGCTGTGGCGTTCCCGGATCCATCCGGCCTCCCGGCGGGTGGGCCGCACTCGTGCCCACCGGCTGCACGCGGCCGTCCGGGAGGTGCTGGCCTCCTCCATCGAGCGCGAGGGGACCACGTTCCGCGACTACCAGATGGTCAACGGCGAGAGCGGGCGCAACGCCGACTTCCTCGACGCCTACGGGCGCGCCGGCCTGCCCTGTCCCCGGTGCGCCACGATCCTGCGGGGTGCCGTCGTCGCCGCCCGGGGCACCACCTACTGCCCGCGCTGCCAGCGCCACTGAACCGGCCCCGCTCCTGCGCCGGGTCACCGTCCGGGGCCGGCCCGTCACCGCACCGCCCCGGCACGTGCCCCTACTCGCGCCGCTGGAGGTTGCCGGCCACGACCGCCCGGGCCAGCGCCCGGGCCTCCTCGGGGTCGTCCACCCGCACGTGCATGGGCGGGAAGGCGAAGTAGGACAGGATCAGCCGCATGAGGACCTCGGCGGCGGCCCGTGGATCCACCGACCGCAGTTCACCCGACGCCACGCCCTGTTCGATCAGGCCGGTGAAGCGCTCGAGGCCGAGGACGACCAGCGGCCCGCCGTTGGCGGTGATTCGGGGCAGCAGCAGCGCCGGTTCCTCGTCGCGGCCACGGGTGAGCAGCGGGTGCTCGACGAAGAAGGCGATGCCGACGACGAACGCCCCCTCGATGCGCCCGGCGGCGTCGTCGTGCTCCGCGATCGCGGCGTCGAGCCGACGCTCGAGTCGGGCCGCCTCGAGTTCGAGGAGGGCATCGATCACGGCGTCCTTGTTGGCGAAGTGCCGGTAGAGGGTCGCCTTGCCGGCCTGCGCCTCGCGGGCGATGTCCTCCATGGTCGTGCGCCGGATGCCGTCGGCGACGAACCGGCGGCCCGCGGCCGCGAGCAACTCCTCGCGCCGGCGGCGACGGCGGGGGCTGGAACCCGGTTCCTCCACGTGCGTATCCATGTCGTCGCTGGCGGGTCATGGCCGCGCGGCCCCGGCCGCATGCCGGTGCCGCCCCCGTCCGCCCGACCGATGACGGCCGCGCCCCGATGCACGAGGCTGCGTGCATGCCGTCGTACCCACCGGTCGGCGGAACGAGACGAAACGTACTGCGCCGATCCGCGCGGCCCGCCACCGCCGGACCGCGCCGCTGCCGGTCAGGCGCCGTGACCGACCCCGAAAGGCCCCCATCGTGCTGAGTGCCGCCGTTCCCGAGCCGACCTCCTGGCAGGCGGACGCCGCCTGCAGGGACGCCGACGCCGAGACGTTCTTCTCCCTCGACGAGTCCCGGCAGCAGGAGGCCCTCGAACTGTGCGCCGCCTGCCCGGTGCGGCGCGAGTGCCTCGAGCACGCGCTGATCCACGGCGAGCAGTACGGCATCTGGGGCGGCACCCGCGAGGGCGAGCGCCGTCGCATCATGCGTGAGCGCCGCCGGGCCGCCTGACGTCCACGGGCCCCGTCGGCCTCTGCGCGGCGCCACGCCCCCTCGACGGCCCCAACGTGCTGCTCCCACGTCACGCCGCTGTGGTAGAACGGACGTTCGACTACGAACGAATGTTCGGTACGCGGAAGGCCGTGACGTGGACCATCCCCTCGCGGGGCCCCCTGCCCGCCAACCCGCGCTCGACGAACTCGGGACCCCGTTGATCGAGACCACCTTCGTGGTCCTCGATCTCGAGACGACCGGACTCTCCCCCGACCGGGACCGCATCACCGAGATCGGTGCGGTCAAGGTCGCCGGCGGCGAGGTCCTCGGTGAGTTCGCGAGCCTCGTCCACCCGGGACGACCGATCCCGGCCGGCATCACGGCCGTGACCGGGATCACCGACGGGATGGTCCGCGGTGCCCCGGGCATCGGGGCGTTGCTGCCGTCGCTGCTGGAGTTCCTCGGCCCCGCGGTCCTGGTCGCTCACAACGCACGCTTCGACGTGTCCTTCCTCCGGGCCGCCCTCGCCGCCCACCGTGGGGACGACTTCGACCCGGTGGTCGTCGACACCGCCCGGCTGGCGCGTCGACTGCTCCGAGAGGAGGTCAGGAACGTCCGGCTGGGGACCCTGGCGGCCCATTTCCGCTCCCGTGTCCGACCGGAGCACCGGGCGCTGCCGGATGCGCGCGCCACCGTGGACGTGCTCCACGGCCTCATCGAGCACGCGGGTAGCTACGGGGCCACCACCCTCGAGGACCTGCGCGACCTGTCGCGGTCCACCTCGCAGCGCTCGTTCCGCAAGGTCGACCTGGTCCGCGACGCACCCCGTCTGCCCGGCACCTACCGGTTCGTCGGCGAGGACGGGGAGGTCCTCTACGTCGGCAAGGCCGCCGACCTGCACGCCCGTCTGCGGACCTACTTCGGCCAGGACCCCCGCCGCCGCACCGAGGACCTCGTCCGCGCGACCGTCGAGGTGACCTGGACGGTCACCCCCACGCCGCTGGAGGCGGAGGTCCGGGAACTGCGTGCCATCCACGAGCACCGACCGCGGTTCAACCGTCGTTCGAAGCATCCCGAGCGCGCCGTGCATCTCGCCCTGACCCGGGAGCCCTTCCCCCGCCTGGCGATCGTCCGCGCCCCCGGGGACGCCCACCTGCGCACGCTGGGTCCGCTGCCCTCCCGCCGGGTGGCGGAACAGGCCAGGGAGGCACTGCAGGAGGCGACGGGTCTGCGCCCCTGCACACCGCGGCTGCGCCGACGCCAGGACCACACGGCGTGCGTCCTGAAGGAGCTCGGTCGGTGCGCCGCGCCGTGCGACGGCACCCAGTCGCCCGACGCCTACACCGAGGTCGTCGCCCGCTTCGAGCGCGCCTGCGAGGACCCCACGGAGGTCCTCGAGGGGCTCGCGGGCCGGATGCACGGCCTCGCGGAGGACGGCCGCTACGAGCGCGCCGGCGAGCAGCGCCGACGGCGGCATGTCGTGGCCCGCACGCTGGCGGGCCGACGCGAGGCCGTCGCCCTCGAGGAGATCGCCGAACTGGTGGCGCTGCGCCCGGTCGGTGACGCCGCCGAGGTCGTCGTGGTCCGGTACGGGCGGCTGGCCGGGAGCGCACGCCTCGACTCGGTCGACGACCGGCTGGCACTCGACGGCCTCGCCCTGCTCCCCCTGGAGGGCCACGAGGGACCCGGCGGCGACCGGCACGCCGAGGAACGCCGACTGGTGCGTTCGTGGCTCCGCTCCCCCGGGACCCGGCTGGTGCGCACGAGCGGGCCGTGGAGTCTGCCGGTCGCCGGCGGCCGGGTCCTGCACGAAGCGGTGGAGGAGGCACGCCGGGTCGATCGTCAGGTGCGTCGCGACCGACAGGCACTCAGCGGCGCGAAGGTCGCCCGCCGCAGGAAGGCTCAGGTGAGCTCGAAGGACGGGCTGGAGGCCTCCGGGGGCTCGCCCCGGGATCCCGGCTCACGTCCGAGCCAGCTCACCCGGGCCCGGTAGCGCCCGGGCGGCACCCGCGGCCCGGGGGCCTGCCCCGACCACGCCGGCACGATCGGGCCCTCGTGCTGGGCCCAGTACAGGGGGTAGAGGACCATCTGCCCCGGCAGCCACCGGTCGACCGCGTCCTGCTCGGCCCGGCGGTCGGTCTCCGCGTCGGCGACCGTGCGGTGGAACTCGTCGACGATCCGCAGGCGGAAGCGCTGCCAGCCCGGGTAGTGGTGTTCGGTGAACCGCTCCCCCTGGTTGACGGCCGTCACCGTCATCCGGACCACCTGACCGGGGGCGTAGACGGCACGGTCGACGATCACCGAGAGCTCGAAGCCCGCGTAGGGCGCCTCACCGGCCAGGAACTCCCGCGGATCCCGCCCACCCTCCGGCGGTGTGGTGCTCACGCGACCACCGAGCCCGGTGGCAGCTCCCCGTCGGGCTGCAGGAGGGCCACGGTGCCGTCGGCCGCGAGCCCGCCGAGGACGAGGAACTGGGATTCGAAACCCGCGATCCGCCGGGTGCCGAGATTGACGGCACCCACGACCTGGCGACCCACCAGCTCCTCGAGCGCATAGTTGGTCACCTGGGCACTGGTGTGCAACCGGCCCAGCCCGGGCCCGAAGTCGACCGTGAGCTGGTAGGCCGGCCGGTGTGCCTCCGGGAACGGTTCGGCCGCGACGACGCGTCCCACGCGCAGGTCCAGTGCCGCGAAGTCCTCGGGCCCCACCGGTGGTTTCACGGCCGGCGCCACCGTCTCGGCCGGCCCACCCGGTGGCGATGACGGGGGCCGCGCGCTCACGAGCCGCCCGCCAGCTCGCGGGAGCGACGTACCCAGCGGTCCCGCAGGTCTAGCGCCGCGCCGCTGCGCAGGACCTCCCGCGCCAGGTCGATGCCGGCCGGGAGGTCCCCGACCCGGTCGGCGGCGTACAGCGCGGCCGCGGCATTGAGCGCGACGATGTCCGCCCGTGGGCCGCCGGTACCGGCCAGCACGTCCTCGGCGATGGCGACGTTGGTCTCGATCCCGCCGCCCTGCAGGTCGGCGGGCGTGGCCACGTCGAGGCCGAGCGTGGCGGGATCGAGTTCCCATTCGATGACGCGGCCGTCCCGGACCTCCCACACCCGACTCGTGCCCGTGGTGGTCAGCTCGTCGAGCCCGTCCGCCCCGCGGAAGACCAGTGCATGCCGTTTGCCCAGCCGCACGAGCGCCTCCGCCATCACCCCGGCGAGCCGCTCGTCCGCGACCCCGACCACCTGGTGGGCGGCGTGGGCAGGGTTGGAGAGCGGGCCGAGGACGTTGAAGACCGTCCGCACCCCGAGTTCGGCCCGCACGGGGGCGACATGACGCATGGCCGGGTGGAAGGTCCTCGCGTAGAGGAACCCGATCCCGAGCTCCCGGATGGTGGTCGCGACCTGGTCCGCGCCGAGTTCGAGTTCGACGCCGAAGGCTTCGAGCAGGTCCGCACTGCCACAGTTGCCCGATGCGGCGCGGTTGCCGTGCTTGGCCACCGGCTGCCCGGCGGCGGCGACCACCAGCGCCGCGAGCGTGGAGATGTTGAAGGCTCCGGCTTCGGCCCCACCGGTCCCGCAGGTGTCGACGAGCGCACCGTCGACCTCGATCGGCTCCGCGGCGGCGAGCATGGCCCGGACGAACCCGGCGATCTCCGAGGGCGCCTCGCCCTTCGCCGCCAGTGCGACCAGCAGCCCGGCGATCTGGGCCGCCGTCGCCTGTCCGGCCATGAGCGCGCCCATCACCTCGGCGGCCTCGTCCTCACCGAGATGTTCCCCCCGCAGCAGCCGCGTGAGCACCGGGCCCCACCGGACCTCCCCACCCGCCATCGTCACTCCTTGCCCGTCACCGGCCGGACCCCGCCCGTTCTGGGGACGGCACGGTAGCGACCACACCGCGCCTGATAGCTTCACGGCGACGTACCGGAGGCGAACGTGGCGGGTGAGCACATCCTCGTCGTCGAGGACGAGAAGGATCTCGCCGACCTGGTGGCGATCAATCTCGAGATGGCGGGCTACCGCGCCACCACCGCTCGGGACGGCGTCGAGGGGCTCGAGGTCGTGCGCCGAGACCCCCCGGACCTGCTCCTGCTGGACGTCATGATGCCGCGCCTCGACGGCTGGGGCGTCCTCGCCGCGCTGCAGGAGGATCCCGCCACGCGCGACCTGCCGGTGGTCATGCTCACCGCCCTGTCCGGGGAGCGTGACATCATCCGCGGGCATCTCTCCGGTGCGGTGGAGTTCGTCACCAAGCCCTTCGACCTCAAGCAACTGATGGCGACCGTGAGCGACGCGCTGCGTCCGGTCGACGAGGAGCAGCGCGTCGCGCGTGCCCGCACCATCCGCGACTTCCTGCGGCGCCTGGCGGAACTCGAGACGGGACGGGAGGGCTCCCTGGCCGTCCGCTTCTCCCGGCTGGAGGCCCCCCCGCGCCGGAGACCCCAGCCCTCTGAGCAGCAGGCCGTCATGCTGCTCAGCGCGCGTCAGCGGGAGATCGCCGCGCTCCTGGGCGCCGGGTGGGACGCCCGCCGGATCGCCGTGCGCCTGGGCACCTCACGCAGCAACGTGTATGCGACCCGCAAGCGCATCGCCCGGCACCTCGGTGTGCCGGCGAGCGAGGTGGCCGCGGAGGCCGGTCGCCTGGGGCTGATCGCCGAAGAGCAGGCGTGAACGCACCCCGACCCCGTGCCTTCAGGGGTTGAGGCCGGCCTCCTGGTTCCGGCCCGCGGCTTCGATGAGGTCGGCGATCTGGTCACTGGACTCCGTCGCCCCGTGCTCGGCTCCCCGGACCCCGACCAGTTCCTCCACCTGCCGTGCGAGCGCGAAGGGCGCGACCGGCTTGACCAGGACGGCGTTCGCACCGGCCCAGTCCGCGAGCCAGCGGTCCTGCTCGCGTCCCGCCAGGATGATCGCGGGAAGTGGCGCCACCCGGTCGAGTTCCGCCCGTGACCGCAGTGCGTAGAGCAGGGCGAAGCCGCCCTTGGGCCGCAGGTCGCCGTCGAGCACGAACAGGTCGAAGGCGGCGTCGTCGCGAAGGATCTGGCGTGCCTGGGGATCCGAGACGGCCTCGACGACCTCGACGTCACGCTCCACGTGCAACCGCAGGGCACTGACCGCCCGCAGTCGCTCGACCGCGTCCTCCGACACCACCAGGACCCGCACCGGTAAACGACCACCTCGTCGGCATTCGAACAGGGACACGCTCGCCCGCGGAGCCTATCCGACGCCGTCCTGGGACTCCGTCTCCGGGCGCCGCCCCCCCTCGGGCCGCGGGGCGCACGCTGCTAACGTTCCCCGGCCCGCCGTCAGGCGACCCGCCGGTACGGCCTTCGTGCGCGAGTCGCCGACGGCCCACCGACGCCGGCTCCCGGAGCACCCCATGGCCCGCGTCTACCTCGACCACGCCTCGCTGTGGCCGTTGCGTGATGAGGCCCGACAGGCCTGGCAGGACGCGGTCGATCTCACGGTGGGCGACCCGGCACGCGCCCACGCCGAGGGCCGGACGAGCCGGGACCTGTTGGAGCGGGCGACGACCACCACGGCGGCCACGCTCGGCGGCGGGCCGGCGGGCCTGGTCTGGACGTCGGGCGGGACCGAGGCGATCCACCTCGCGGTCCTGGGCCCGGCCCTGGCCGCCGAACGCCGGGGGGATCGCCGCCGGCACGTCGTCGTCGGTGCCGTCGAGCACTCGGCGGTGCTACGGGCGACCGAACGTCTGGCCGCCGACCACGGCTACACCCTCGACGTCGTCGGCGTGGACCGCTCCGGCACCGTGGACGCGGAGCGGATGATGGCCGCGATCACCGGGGACACCCTGTCGGTCCACCTCCAGCACGCCAACCACGAGGTGGGCGCCACCCAACCCACCCACGAAGTTGCCGCGGCCTGCCGGGACCGGGGGGCGTTGCTGCACGTCGACGCCTGCCAGAGCGTCGGTCAGATGGGCGTCACGCTCGATCAGGTCGGGGCGGATCTGCTCACGGCCTCGTGCGGCAAGTTCGGCGGCCCCCGGGGCCTGGGGTTCCTGGCGCTCGGTGAGCGCGCGCGGCTCGCACCGCTGCTCGAGGGGGACGACCGCCAACGCCGGCGCCGGGCGGGCGGCATCGACGTCGCCGCGGTCGCGGCCGGCGCCGTCGCACTGCAGGCCGCCACCGACCGACTCCAGTCCGAGCACTCCCACCGGGAGGTGCTGCGCCGTCGTCTGCGCGCCGCCCTGCCCGAGGCGGTCGACGGGGTCGAGGTTCACGGGCCCCTCGCGGACGCGCACCCCGGCATCGTCGCCGCCACCGCGCAGGGGGTCGACGGGGAGGCACTCGCGGCCGCGCTCGACGAGCGGGGCTTCGCCGTGCACTCGGGCTCGTCGTGCGCGTCCCTACCGTGGGAGGAGGCCTCACACGTCCTCGTCGCCATGGGGGTGCACACCCGCGGCCACGTGCGCTTCTCGGTCGGGCCGGCCACCCGCGTCTCCGACGTCGATGACGCCGTGGCGGCCTACCGCGACGCGGTCACCTCGCTGCGCCACGCCTACGGGCGGTGACCCTCGGGGCGGGGCCCGACAGGCCTCGCCCAACGTCACTTCATGACCGCGCTGCGTGAGTTCCCGCGCGCTCCGGTGCGCGACCGGCGCCTTGCCCGACCGCGGCCGGGACCCGCTCGGTAGCATCAGTGGATTGGTCCCCACCGCGGCTTCTCGAGCGCTCCGGCAACGTCGGTCGAAAGGGAGCCCGGATGTCCCTCGGACACCGCGTGCTCGTCCCGGTCGCCAACCCGGCGTCCGTCACGCCCCTGCTGGCGCTGGCGACACGGCTGACCGATCCCGAGGGCGGCCTGGTGGTCCCGGTGACCGTGGTCGGCCCGACCGCGCCCGCCGACGTCGTCGCGGAGGCCGAGCAGGGCGTCGCCGAGGCCGAGCGCGTCGTCGTCGCCCGTGGGGGACGTGCCCTGGGCCGGGTCGTGCGCGCGCCCCGGGCCGTGGACGGGGTCCTGCAGGCGGTGCGCGAACAGGACGCGAGTCTGGTCGTGATGGGATGGCGTGGCCGCAGTTCCACGTCGGACGTCTTCGGGGAACTCATCGACTCGGTCGTGGGCCGCTCGTCGGTGCCCCTGGCGATCGTTCGCCTCGGGAGCACCCCGTTCGAGCGGATCCTGCTGCCGGTCTCCGCCGATCACCTGCTGCCCGGCGGGCGCCGGGGGCTCGACCTCGCGGTCGCGCTCGCCGACCGGTTGGCCCTGGGGACGGTGGAGCCCACCACGGTGCTGCGCACCGGTCACGCCGAGCCTCCGCTGCCCGAGAGCGTCACGGGCCTCTGTGACCGCGTCCACCACGACCCACGCCGCATCCACCACGCCGTGGGGGCGGCGGCGCAGGCGACCGACCTCGTTCTCGCCGCGGTCGCACCGACCGTGTCGGGACTTCGCGCGGCCACCACCCACCTCGCCTGGGCCACCCCCGACTCGACCCTGCTCGTGGCCGTCGACGTCGGTCCGACCGAGCGCGGGATCGTGGAGGCGGTCGGGGCGGCGGGTCGTCCCGCTCCGGCGCCTCCAGCCGGCACACGTGACCAGACCCGGGTCGTGGTCACCGCACGGCTGCCCGACGAGGTCGACGTCGGCCCCGAGGACCTCGCCCGGGTCCTGTCCACCGTCGGGGTCACCGACCATCTCATCGCCTGGTGGCCCACCATCGACATCCGCCCCCACGTGCGCGCGACCGTGACCGTGCGGGCCGGGAGCGCCAACGCCGCCCTCTCGCGGGTGATGATCACGCTGAACGACGCGCCGGAGTTCCGTGGCGCGGAGATCACCTACGAGCTCGAGCGGGCGGCGCACCATGTCGCCGTGTCGGTCGGTGACCTGACCGTGGCCAGCGACGAGGAGCCCGGCGAGGGCACGGCGCCACCGTCGGTCGACAACGACCTCTCGGGCGGACGGCCCCTGGCCTAGACCGTGGAGGCCTAGACTCGGGCGCTCCCGAGCGTCAGGCACCCGTTGCCGCCCACAGACGAGCCACCCACCGAGGTCGACGCCTCCGGCCTGACCTGTCCGATGCCGGTGATCGAGCTCGCACAGGCCATCGAGGGTGTCGGCGTCGGTGACACCGTCCGTCTGCTGGCCACGGATCCCACCGCCCGCGTCGACGTGCCCGTCTGGTGCCGGATGCGCCGACACCGGCTGGTGTCGCTCGAGGTCGACGGCGACGTGCTCCGGTTCGTCGTCGAGCGGACCCGCTGACCCCTCGCGACCCAGCCGGCACACGGCGGCCGGCAGCGCCGCGGAGACCGTCGGACCCGGCCGGACGCACACCGTCGGCCCGCGGCCGTCGACCCCGGGGGCACCGTTAGGGTGCCGGGAGCACCGACAAGGAGCACGGCGAATGGTTCCGGAGACGATGCGGGCGGTCCAGCTCGTCGGGCACGGCGGCCTGGAGATGCTCGAGTACCGCGAGGACGTGGCGGTCCCCAGCCCCGCCGAGGGTGAGGTGCTGGTCGAGGTCACCGCCTGCGGCATGAACAACACCGACGTGTGGGTCCGACAGGGCGCCTACGGCACCGAGACCGACGCGGCATCGGTGTCGACGTGGCGCCGTGGGCGATCCACCCTGCAGTTCCCGCGCATCCAGGGCACCGACACGGTCGGCCGGATCGTGGCGGTGGGGCCGGGGGTCGACGACCACCGCATCGGCCAGCGCGTGATGGTCGACTTCAGCATCTACAACCGCCCGGAGGGCGACGAGAGCCTGGCCGACATCGACTACATCGGCCACGGACGCGACGGGGGCTATGCGGAGTACACCGCGGTCCCCACGGAGAACGCCCACCCGGTCGACACCCTGATCAGCGACGCGGAGCTCGCGACGTTCTGCTGCGCCTACCTCACCGGCGAACACATGCTCGACCGGGTCCGGCTCACCGAGGGTGAACGGGTCCTGATCACCGGCGCGTCCGGCGGGGTGGGCTCGGGGTTGATCCAGCTCGTCCGGGCCCGCGGCGCCCTTCCCTACGCCGTCACCAGCCGGGGCAAACAGGACGCGGTCCGCGATATCGGTGCCGAGGGGGTCGTGCTGCGCGGCGAGGGCGACCTCGTGGAACAGACGCTCGAGGTCACGGGGGGCGCGCCAGTCGACGTGGTCGCCGACCTCGTGGCCGGGCCGATGTTCAACGACCTGCTGCGCATCCTGCGACCGGAGGGCCGGTACACCACCTCGGGCGCCATCGCGGGCCCGGTCGTCGAGCTCGACCTGCGCACGATGTACCTCAAGCAGCTCGAGCTGCACGGCTCGTCGCAGGGCACCCGGACGGCGTTCCGCCGCCTGAAGAGCTACATCGAGCGCGGCGACATCAGGCCCCTGCTGCACGGCACCTACCGGCTCTCGGAGTTCCACCGGGCCCAGGAGGAGTTCATGTCGAAGGGCTACGTCGGCAACCTCGTGATCGTGCCGGACGCGAAGTGGGACGAGTTCGGGGCACCCCATGCTGCTTAGGCCCGGTCACCGCATGCGCTCCCTGGAGCTGCTGGACACGCAGTCCGGTGGGGACGTCAGCCGCATCGTCACCGGCGGGATCGCCCTCCTGCCGGGCACCACGGTGCTCGACAAGATGCGCTACCTCGAGCAGCACGGCGACGGCCTGCGCCGCCTGCTGTTGAACGAGCCCTACGGCGATCCGGCCATGTCGATCGACCTCATCGTCGAGCCCAGCCATCCCGAGGCGCAGGCCGGCTACATCATCATGGAGGCCATGGGTTACCCCATGTACTCCGGGTCCAACACCATCTGTACGGCCACCGCGGTCCTCGAGTCCGGCCTCGTCCCGATGCAGGAGGGCACGCAGTCGCTGGTCCTGGAGTCGCCGGCCGGCCTCGCCCGGGTCACCGCCGAATGCCGTGACGGGCGCGTGGCGTCCATCACCACCCAAGGCGAGCCGGCCTACGTCGCCGCGCGCGACCTCACGGTCGAGGTCCCCCGGTACGGCGAGGTGCGCTACGACGTCGTGTGGAGCGGGGCCTTCTTCGCCCTGGTCGACGCTGACGAGATCGGCTTCGGACTGGTGCGCGACGAACTGATCGCGATGGCCGCGTTCGGCGACGCATTCGTCCGGGCGGTGCGCCCGGGGTTCGACTTCGAGCACCCGGTGCTCGGAAACCCCGGCCCCCTGCCCTTCATGCACTTCTGCGGCCCGCTGGAGTCGGCCGGCGACGAGGGCTACCGGGCCCGGTCGGCCACCTACGTCCACCCCGGGGTGATCTGCCGCAGCCCCACGGGCACGGGGACCTCGGCGCGGTTGGCCCGGATGTACGAACAGGGACGTATCCGTGAGGGCCAGTGGCTGGACACCATCTCCCCCCGTGAGTCGAGCTTCCGCGGCACGGTCCTCGGCGTGGCGACGGTGGGCGACCACGCGGCGCTGGAGACCAACATCACCGGCCGGGCCTACACCCTGGCCCACTCCCAGATCCTGGTCGACCTCGACGATCCCCTGGTCGACATCAGCGACCTCGAGCACCTGCTGCCGTGACGCCGACACACGCGACGGAGCCCGACCACGTGGGCCGGGCTCCGGATGGCGAAGATGATGAACCTGGCTGCGGGCTCTAGAAGGTGGCGGAGTCGCCGCAGGCGCAGCTGCCGGAGGAGTTCGGGTTCTCGATGGAGAAGCCGGATGCCTCCAGGCTCTCCTTCCAGTCGATCACCGAACCGTGGATGTAGGGGGTCGACATCTTGTCGACACGGACGTTGATGCCGTGGTGCTGCTCCTCGAGGTCGCCATCGAGCTGGCGGTCGTCGAAGAACAGCGCGTAACGGAAGCCGGCGCAGCCGCCCGCCTGCACGGCGACACGCAGGGCGATCTGCTCCACATCGGGCTGGTCCTCGAGGAAGCTGCGCACCTTCTCGGCGGCGGTCTCGGTCAGCGTGATCACGCTGTCGGTGTCCACGTGGGTGTCGGTGGCGCTCACGGGTGCTCCTCGGTACGTGACGGCTCGGGTGTCGCTGTGCCCATGGACACCCGGTGGCCGACGAGTGTACCGACGTGACGCGCGCCGTCAGGGCGAACCCAGACCATCCGCCAACCGGCCCGCCGCAGCCGCCACCTCGGCGGCGGGATCCTCCCCCGGGGTCCGCTCCCCCGGCCCGCCTTGCGCGGCCTCCTCGACACCCGCCAGGCCGAGCTGTGCACCGGATTCGACGACCCCGACGACCCCGTAGAGCGGCAGGCCCAGCTCGCCGGTGCGTTGCAGGAGGTGGCCCACCACCTTGCCCCGGAGGGACGTCTCGTCGAGGCGCCCCTCACCGGTGATGACCATGTCGGCGCCGTCCAGGGCCTCCTCGAGCCCGACGAGTCCGGCGACCGCGGGCGCACCGGGGACCAGACGCGCGTCGAGCCCCGCGGCGAGTCCGAGCCCGAGCCCTCCCGCGGCGCCGGTACCCGGCTCGTCACGCAGACGCCGGCCCTCCACGAGATCGCGCTCGACGACGTCGGCCCAGATCGCCAGCGCCCGCTCGAGCTGTGCGACCTGGTCCGGCGTGGCGCCCTTCTGGGGGCCGAACATGGGCGCGGCCTCGTCCAGGGCGGCGTCGACGTCGGCGAGCAGACGGACCTCGACGTCGCGGTAGTCGCCGACCCAGCCCTGCTCGACGCGGTCGATCCGGTGGAGATCGGCGGCACCCACCTTGAGGCCGGACCCGTCCTGCATGCGCAGCCGGAACCCGAGACCGTTGAGTGCGCCCGACCCCCCGTCCACGGTGGCGCTGCCCCCGAGCCCCACGAGGATGCGTGTCGCCCCCTGCTGGCGGGCCCGGTCGATCAGTTGGCCCACCCCGTAGGTCGTCGCGGGCATCGGGTTGCGCCGGTCGGCCGGCACGAGGTCCAGGCCACAGGCCCGTGAGACCTCGACCACCGCCGATCCATCGGCACGCAGCAGCAGTGGGGCGTCGACCGGGTGCCCGAGCGGACCGGCCACCTCGACCACCAGCCTGCGGTCGTGCTCGGTGGCGACGACCTCGAGGAGCCCCTCCCCGCCGTCCGACAACGGCCGGAGCACCAGTTCGTCCGAGGGCCGCGCCCGCGACCAGCCCCGGGCGATGGCCTCGGCCGCCTCCCGGGCGGTGAGGACCCCACCGAACCCGTCCGGCGCCACCACGACACGCACGCCGCCACTCCTGTCCTCGTCGGTGACCGGTTCCGGTCGGTACGAGCGTAGGGCCCGGCGGGACTCGCCAGCGGCCGGGCCGCCGGGTATGCTTCCGCACCAGTTCTGGTCACTGTGACCACAACCTCGACGCGAGGAGCCACCGTGTCCGTCACGCCGACGGCGGCCCCAGTCACCAACACCTCCGGCACGCCGACCATCCCGCCGGGCTCGCCACTGCTGCTCCTGGGCGCGCGCAGCGACGCGGCGACCGAGCGCGGCGTGGTCTGCCCCGGCGACCTGCCGGCCGCCGACGACCCGGAGCTGGCGGCCCGTGCCCGCCGTGCCCGGGCCGCCCTGGGGTCCGACGTGGTCATCCTCGGTCACCACTACCAGCGCGACCAGGTGATCGAGTTCGCCGACTCCCGGGGCGACTCGTTCGCACTCTCCCAGTTCGCCGCCGATGCCGACGCGCCCTACATCATCTTCTGCGGCGTGCACTTCATGGCCGAGTCCGCCGCCATCCTCGGCCGCGACGACCAGCGGGTGATCCTCCCCGACCTCGCCGCCGGCTGCTCGATGGCCGACATGGCCGAGATCTCGCAGCTGCGCGACGCCTGGGCCCGCCTCGAGCGGGCCGGCGTGGCCGAGCACACCTCGCCGCTGACCTACATGAACTCCACGGCGGCCATCAAGGCGTTCTGCGGTGAGCGCGGCGGGGCGATCTGCACCTCCTCGAACGCCCCCCGGGCCATGGAGTGGGGCTTCGAACAGGTGGAGGGCTCACGTCTGCCGGGCAAGGTCCTCTTCCTGCCCGACCAGCACCTGGGTCGCAACACCGCCGTGCTGGGGCTCGGTCTCGACCTCGAGGACTGCGTCGTCTACGACCCGTGGCAGCCCGACGGTGGCCTGACCGACCAGCAGTTGCGTGACGCACGGGTGATCCTGTGGAAGGGCCACTGCTCGGTCCACGCCCGGTTCATGCCCGCGATGGTCGACGAGATCCGCCGCGAGCGGCCCGCGGTCGAGGTGATGGTCCACCCGGAGTGCCGCTACGAGGTGGTGAGCAAGGCCGACCGCGTGGGCTCGACGAGCCAGCTCATCACCTGGGTCGAGCAGGCCGAGCCGGGCGCGACCATCGCGGTCGCCACCGAACTCAACCTCGTCAAGCGTCTGGCCGACGAGCACCCCGACAAGGACATCGTCTTCCTCGACGACACGGTGTGCTTCTGTGCGACGATGAACCGCATCGACCTGCCGCACCTGACCTGGGTGCTCGAGGCGCTCGTCGAGGGCGAGGTCGTCAACGAGGTGACCGTCGGCGACGACGTACGCCACTACTCGCGGCTGGCGCTCGACCGGATGCTGGCCCTCCCGGGCGACGCCCGGTCCCTGGCCCGGACCTGAGACTTCCGGCCCGCGGTGCCCGACGACGATGACGTGCACACCGGTGGGCCCGACGCGCGACCGTCGCATCCAGGGGCCGACGACCCTGGACGCGACGGCCTGCTGCTGGGATGATCGAGCCCGGCGGCAAGGAAGCGCATGGAGATACTGCTCGGCGTCCTGGCGGTCCTGCTGTTCGTGTTCGTGGTCATCTGGGTCGTCCGCGCGCTCGGTCGCACCGAGGAGCCCGGGCCCTCCCCGCGGGCGTGGGAGAGCCGCGACCCGACGGGGTCGGTCGTCGTGCTCGACATGGTGCCCGAGGACCCGGAGCACGACTCGGTCCGCCGACTGGTCGAGGAGGTGGGGCGTCGGGCCCTGCTGAGCGAACCGGAACTCGACGAGGTCGAGGTCCGCGACCGCGACGGACGGGTTCTCGGCACGGTGCGCCCCCCGCCGCCCCTGCCGGCGGAACTCTCCCTCCCCCCCGACCTGCACGAACCCCACACCCGGCCGAGCCGGGTTCCCGACCCCGTGCCGCACCAGACGCCCGCCGACCGGCCGGGAGCCGGGCGGAGACCACCGGCGCCGCCCGACGACGAACCGTTGGAGAGCGTCCACCGCCTGTTCAGCGAGCAGTTCGACCTCGCCGCCGACATCCGGTCCCGGCTCCGCGACCCCGACGACCCCGTCGAGACGATCCGTGCGATCCTCGACGCGGGGGGCTACACCCCGGAGGTCTCCGGTGACCTCCTCCGACTCGAGCACGTGGCCATCATCGTGCTGCCCGATCTATGGCAGAACGCCGACGACGCCCTCGCCCGCGGCTTTCTGCGCATCCAGCGTGCACAGGTCGAACGGGGCGTGATCGTTCACCTGGGGTGGATGAACCCGGAGGCGCTGCGGCGACGGGAGGTCGCCGCACCCAACGTGCGCCACGTGGGTCCCGAAGCCATCCAGCGCATGGCGGACGCGGTCGCGTCGGGCGCCGACCCGATCTCCTTCGCGATCGGGCCCGCGGTGGTGCGCTGAGCGGGACCGGTGGTCCTCCGGCTCACTCGAACCGGGGCTGCTCCCATCCGGGGAAGACCTCCGGCAGGTCACGCTGCGGGCTCATCGTGAACTGCGGGGGACGCTTCTCGAGGAAGCTGTTGACCCCCTCGTGCGCGTCCGGCGAGCGCCCGAGCGCCGCCATCCCCCGCGAGTCCGCCCGGTGGGCCTCCATGGGGTGCGAGGCGCCGAGCATGCGCCACATCATCTGCCGGGCCAGCGCCACCGAGACCGGCGCGCTGTGATCGGCGACCTCCCGGGCGATCGCGGTGGCGGCGTCCAGCACCTGATCGGGTTCGTGGACGCTGCGCACCAGCCCTCCGCGCAGTGCCTCGTCAGCGTCGAAGATCCGACCGGTGAGCACCCACTCCTGCGCCTGCGAGATGCCGACCAGCCGGGGCAGGAACCAACTCGAGCAGGCCTCGGGGACGATGCCGCGGCGGGAGAAGACGAAGCCGAGCTTGGCGCCCCGTGCGACCAGCCGGATGTCCATCGGCAGGGTCATGGTGATCCCCACGCCCACGGCCGGACCGTTGATCGCCGCGATCACCGGCTTGAGGCTCTCGAAGATCCGCAACGCGACCAGCCCGCCTCCGTCCCGCCTGGGCAGATCCCCCGAGTCGTCCCGGTGGTCGAAGGTCTCACCGCCCCCGGAGAGGTCCGCGCCGGCGCAGAACCCACGGCCCCGCCCCGTGACCACGACGGCGCGCACGTCGTCGTCCGCGTCGGTCCGGTCGAAGGCCTCGATCAGTTCGTCGCGCATCGTGTTGGTGAAGGCGTTGAGCTGCTCGGGTCGGTCCAGGGTGATCGT
This sequence comes from Nitriliruptoraceae bacterium, assembly GCA_007130695.1. Lineage (GTDB taxonomy): Bacteria > Actinomycetota > Nitriliruptoria > Nitriliruptorales > Nitriliruptoraceae > SKLC01. The sequence continues at coordinate 3,634 of SLRZ01000181.1, read as the reverse complement.
GGCCACCCCGTCGGCGACGTCCAGGGCGATCTCGGTGAAGTCCATGGCGCGGTGTCCTTCTGTAAAGGCCCAGGGACCCGCCGTCAGCTCAGGGCCGGCTGCGAGGGTTCCGGGGACACGTCGACGATCCTGCCCGGCAGCGTAACCACGAAGCGGGCACCGCCCGCGGGTGGTTCCTCGACCTCGGCCCGTCCGCCGTGCAGCTCCGCCAGCTTGCTGACCAGTGCCAGGCCGATACCGGTGCCGGGCGAGGCGGCACGGGTCGCGTCGGGGCCCTGGGCGAAGGGTTCGAAGAGTTCCACCCCCAACCCGGGCGGCATCCCGGGCCCGTCGTCCTCCACCGTCAGGACCGCACCGTCCTCACCCGGGACGACCCGCACGAGGATGTGCGTGCCCTCGGGGGTGTGCTTGTGGGCGTTGCGCAGCAGGTTGTCGACGATCCGCTCCACCTTGGGCCCGTCGAGCTCCGCGGTCACCGCGTCGCCCCGCACGGTCACCGGGCGGGAGTCGTCGGCCACGGCGGCGACCACGCGGCGGACCAGGGCGAGCAGTTCCGTCGGGCGCCGTTGCGGTTCCACCAGCCCGCGCGAGAGCCGGTCGACGTCCAGCAGGTCCTCGAGGAGCCGCTCGAGGCGGGAGGACTGACGCTGGATGGCGTCCAGCAGTCGCTCGGCGTCGCCCGTACGCAGGTCGGTGCGCAGACGGCGCAACGTGATCGCCGACCCCAGCACCGCCGTCAACGGGGTGCGCAGCTCGTGGGAGACCGCCCGCAGGAAGGTCGATTTCATCTCGTCGAGGGCCCGTAGCTCGGTCGCGACGGCCGCCTCCTGCTCCAGCGCACGGCGCAGCGAGACCTCCTCCTCCCACTGACGGGTCACGTCGCGGGCCACACCCTGGATGGTGGTGGGCCCGTCCGCGTCGGATTCGAGGACGGTCTCCTGCAACTCCACCCAGACCACGTCACCCTCACCGCGGACGATGCGGATGCGCACGGGCTCCTCGATGACCGCCGCCGGGGAGGAGATCCCCGCTCCCCCACGGTCGTCGGGGTGCACGCTCGCCAGCGCGAGACGGGCGTCGTCGTAGATCGCGTCGGCGGAACAGCCGATGAGCTGCTCCGCCGCCGGATTGAGGTAGCGGAAGCGCGGGCGTGGGCGCAGCTCGAAGACGTAGATGCCGTCGCGGCTGTTCTCCGCGAGCACGCGGAACCGCTGCTCGGAGTCGAGGCGCTCACGTGCCAGCGCCACGTCGGCCGCCAGTCGTCGCAACGTCCGCGTGAGGTCCCCGCCGGCCCCGCCGGGGGCGTCCGCGCTCGAGAAGTTCTCGAGCTCCCGTGCGGTCCCGGGCAGCGCCCCGACCGGCGAGGGCCCCGGCGCCATTTCCCCGCCCGTGGCGGCCGCGGTCCGGCGCACCTGGCCCAGCGCGCGGGCCGCCACCGCGTCGACCTCCTCGGGACGTTCGGCCACCAGCAGTTCCTCGGCCGCCTCGGTGAGCGTGGCGTCCCACGCGGCGGCGAGATCGTGCGCCGCCAGTGCCTCGCCGACCAGGCGCAGCACGAGCACCAGCGCCGCTGCGCCGAGCACGACGACCAGTGTCCCGAGGTCGATCGCCCGCTCCCACCCACCGGTCAGGACCGCGACACCGACGTACGCACCGAGCACGACGGTGGTTGCGCCCGCCACGCTGCGGCGCCCACCGTAGAGGGCACGGAACTGCACCACGCCGACGAGCAGGGCGAGCACGGCGCCCGGCCGGCCGAGCCCCCAGCCGATGCCCAACAGGAGCATGGCCAGGGCGATGTCGAGCAGGACGCCGGCATGGCCACGCCGGTGCAGCCACAGGGCCCACACGGCGGCCAGGCCCAGGCACACGGCCGCTACGGCACGGTGCGGCAGGAGCGGCGTGCCCGCATCCAGCCACTCGACGAACTCGACGACGAGGAAGAGGCCCACGAGGACCAGGAACAGACTGCGCACACGCGGCAACAGCGCCGGCCTGCCCGGTCGCGGCCGCTCCTGCACCTGCGCACGATCGTCCACGGTCGACGGGCCTCCACGAAGAACTTCTGCCTGCAGTATCGGGACCCCGCCACCCCCGGTCACGTTCAAACACCCAGAACCATCCGAAGGGATCAACACGGCGCCCGTTCGGACGTCATGGATCGGGAACGCCCCGGAGCCCGCGCCAGCCGCCGGCCACACGGTGGCCTCAGTGTGGATCGCGGTCCACGAACGGCGGCTTGACCACCTCGAAGGCCTGCTCGCGACCACGAACGTCGACCGTGACCCGATCCCCCGGCGCGGTCGGGTCGTCGAGGAGTGCCAGACCGATACCCACCCCGCGGATCGGCGAGAAGGAACCCGAGGTCACCGTGCCCACCTCCTCGTCGTCGCGAAGGACCCGCATGCCCTCGCGGGGTGCCCGACGGGAGTCGCCGAGCAACCCGAGCAGTCGGCGGCGCGGGCCCCGTTCGCGGCTTGCCCGCAGCGCGTCGGCGGCCGCCGGTGCGCCCTCCCGGTCGAGCCGGACGGCCCAGCCCAGACGGGCCTCCACCGGCAGGACCTCCCGCGTGAGGTCGTTGCCGTGCAGCGGATACCCCATCTCCAGGCGCAGCGTGTCGCGTGCCCCGAGCCCGCAGGGACGGGCGCCGGCGTCGAGGCAGGCCTGCCAGACGGCACCGGCCGCCGCACCCGGCACGATCAACTCGACCCCCGGCTCACCGGTGTAGCCGGTGCGGGAGAGCAGTAGCGGCCCGTGCGTCGTCTCGAGCTCCTCGATCCGGGTGAAGGCCAGTTCGCCCGGGTCGCGACCCACGACCCCCCTCGCGAGTGGGAGGGCATTCGGCCCCTGCACGGCGATCACGGCCCATCCGGTCGTCTCGTCGACGACCGACGCGTGACGCGGTCCCGCGACCGTCTCGAGTCCGGCGACGACCTCGGCACGGTTGGCCGCGTTGGGGACGGCCATCCAGCGCTGCGGGCCGAGCCGGGCGACGATGAGGTCGTCGACTATCCCGCCGTCGGGCGCGCAGAACAGCGTGTACTGCGAGTCGCCGTCGGACAGTTTCCAGGGGTCGTTGGTGAAGGTGTCGGCGATCACCCCGGGCGCGTCGGGGCCGGTGACCCAGACCGTGCCGAGGTGGGAGACGTCGAAGACGCCGACGTCCTCACGCACCGCCGCGTGCTCGACGAGGGTCCCCTCGAACTGCAGGGGCAGGCGCCATCCGGCGAACGACGCGAGCTTCGCGCCCGCCCGCGCATGGTGGGCGGTCAGCGGGGTGTCCTGCAGGCCTTCGTCCACGTGCACCGAGCCTCCCGGGGACGTTTCGCCCGCACGCTACAGCCCGTCGCGTGCGACGTCCGGGGGCCGGGGGCGAGACCTGCGTGGTCGGGGGTCGTCCGCTAGGTTCGCGCTCGATCGCGCGAGGGCCGCCCGCGTACCCGCGGTGGCGCTCACGCGCCCAGCCCGTGCCACGGCGAGACGCCGTGGAAGCCCACCAGCAGGAGAGCCGTCCGTGGCCACCGAGGTCGAGCTGCCCCAGCTCGGGGAGTCCGTGACCGAGGGCATCATCACCGCCTGGCTCGTCGAGGTCGGTGACGAGGTCGAGGTCGACCAGCCCCTCGCCGAGATCTCG
>SLRZ01000094.1 GCA_007130695.1 Nitriliruptoraceae bacterium | reverse complement strand
CAAGAAGCTGCTGATCACCGGGGTGCTCGACCCGCGCTCCATCGCCTTCCACGTCGCCCGCCTGGCCCAGCAGGAGGGCGCCGAGATCGTGCTCACCGGCGTCGGCCGGGGCCGGCGGCTGACGGAGCGTGCGGCCACCCGGCTGCCGGACCCACCCGACGTGCTGGAGCTCGACGTCACCGACGAGGCGCAGATCGAGGCTGCGGCGAAGGAGGTCGCCGCACGATGGGGACGGCTCGACGGGCTGCTCCACGCGGTCGCCTTCGCCCCGGGTAGCTGCCTGGGCGGCGGGTTCCTCGAGGCCCCGTGGGAGGACGTCGCCACCGCCATGCACGTCTCGACGTACTCACTGGCGGCCCTGGGACGGGGCTTCGGGGAGCTCCTGGAGGCTGCCGGCTCGTCATCGATCGTCGGCCTCGACTTCGACGCCCAGGTCGCCTGGCCCGGCTACGACTGGATGGGGGTCGCCAAGGCCGGGCTCGAGTCCGCGAACCGGTACCTCGCCCGCGACCTCGGCCCCCGTGGGGTGCGGGTGAACCTGGTCGCCGCCGGGCCGCTACACACGATCGCGGCCCGGTCCATCGACGGCTTCCAGCACTTCGAGCCCGTCTGGGACGAGCGGGCCCCGCTGGGCTGGAACGTGAAGGACCCTGAACCGGTCGCCCGGACCGTGTGTGCCCTGTTCTCCGACTGGATGCCGGCGGTCACCGGCGAGATCGTCCACGTCGACGGCGGCGTCCATGCCATCGGAGCCGGGGTGCCCGCCGAGTGACGATTTCGTCCGGTGGGCCCGAACGGTCACGGCCGGCCACGGCAGGAGGACCGTGACCACGACGGCGGCCGTGGTCCGACGGCCGCGATCCGCCGCCCGCGGCGCGGGCCGGTGGCGGATGCTCGCTCATGGACCCGCGCCACCGGGCGCAGGGCACCGACCGGGAGACGACGACATGGGACTCGCCATACTGCTACTGGTACTCGCGCTGATCTTCGGCGGTATCGGGCTCTTCGTCGAAGCGCTCCAGTGGGTACTGATCATCGCGCTGGTGCTGCTCGTGGTCGGGGTGGTCACCGGGGCCCGTGGACGCGGATCGAAGGTCTGACGCCGGGCGTGGCCGGTCCTTGACCGGACGTCGGTTGCCGGCCACGCCACGGCGCACGATGCGAGGACAGGAGACCAAGTGTTCGACACGGACACGCTGTCGGTGCAGGCGGCCTCACAACGGCTGCGGCTGACGGTCTCCGGGGTCCCCGAGACCGTGCGGCCGACCGCGGGTTCGGCCCGGGCCGCGGTCGCCGACCTGTTCACCGAACGACGCGCGGACGACTTCGAGAGCGCGGTCGCCGAGGCCCTGGCGAACGCGGTCGAGCACGGCAACGGGCCCCAGACCCGGGCGATCACCGTGAACATCGATGCGCTGCCCGGCCTGGTGGTGGCCCGTATCCGGAACGCCGGCCACGGCCAGTTGGCACGTGGCCCCGTCGACCTCTTCGCCGGCACGGAACCCGCCACCGAGGATTCCGAACGTGGGCGCGGCCTGAAGATGATGGAGGGTCTCGTCGATGAGGTCGAGGTCGCCAACGAGAACGGGGGCCGGGTCGTCGAGCTGCGCATGCGTACCACCCCCGCTGCTGAGGAATAGACGGATGGCGACTCCTCGCGGGGGTAGGAGCGGTTGATTCCGGGCGACCCTCGAGCCCGGCCCCTGCGGGGTGGTGCTCGACTCGCCAGGCTGTGGTCGACCGTGTTGGGGCAGGGGCCGACCGGCGAACTCGGCCCCGAGACGCGCGTCCGGCGAACTCTGCACCGATGCGCGCGACCGGCGCCCTCGGGCTGAGCCGGCTCACCGACAGCGCGGCGGTCACGGCGACCCGCGCTTCCTGCTGGCCGCCGAGCCCGGGGGCTCATCCCCACGCTGCTGCCGTGACACCGGGGGCCAGGGCCCGGATCCCGACGAGGCCGTGGTCGCCATGCTCGTGGTGCTGTGACCGAAGCGGTGATCGGTGGCCCCCCAGCCGCCCGCCGTGGTGGGCCGAAGCCGCCGCATCCACAGTGCTGGAATACATACTTGTCTCGAACACGCATTCGTGTTAGCTTGCTGTCCTCATGACATCGGAGCAGGCGTGCGGACCGTGACGGGGTCGAGGACGGGGTACCGGCGGCAGGGCTGCCGTCCCTCGTCGGTGGCCCGGGAGCGGGGACCCGCCTACGAGACCGCGGACGTTTCCGGGGTCGACGAAGCGGAGCGGGAAGGGGCTCCGGGGGAGGAGCACGCCGAGGCGGAGGTGGACCCGCTCGACGAGGTGGTGTCCGAGCTCGTGGAGCTCGATCTCGATCCGCTCGACGACGCCGCCATCCGGGATGAGCTCGTGCGTGCGCAGCAGGCCATCCGTCGCCTCGGTGCGTTCCGTGCCCGTGCTGCCGGTGTGCTGGAGTTGCGGGGACTTCGTGCGGCGGGGCCGGGACGCGAGCAGCAGGCGTTGCAGACCCAGCGTCGAAAGCTCGCCGAGGATCTTCGGCTCCAGCCCTCGGAGGCCAAGCGTGATGGGGAGACCGGTCGTCGTCTCGCGGAGCATCCGGCTGCCCAGGCCGCCTCCAATGCCGGGGATCTGCCCCCCGAGCATGCCCGGCTGCTCACCGACACCCTGCGGCACCTTTCGTTCGAGGTTCGTGCCCGGGTCGAGGACGAGCTTCTCGAGGCCGGTCGGCGACAGGACGCCCGGGAGTTCGGCCGCACGTGCCGTCGTCTGCTCGCCCAGCAGGACATGGAGGCCGCCCAGGCCGCCCAGGATCGGCGCAACGCCCGGCGGGCCCTGCGGATGACCGACACGGCGGACGGCATGCTCGCCGTGCACGGTCAGGGGTCGGGTGTGGACGCAGAGTTTGTCCAGACCGCCGTGCACGCCTTCCGGCGTCCCGATGCGCCCGGGGAACACCGCTCACCCGAGCAGCGCAGCTGGGATGCCCTGGTCGACGTCTGCCGGGCGGCGCTGGATGCCGCCAAGGCGCCCAGCAACCGTGGCGCACGCCCCCACTTTCTGGTGTGCGTCAGTGAGGAGACCATCCGTCGTGACGCCGGCATCGCCGAGGCGGCCTGGTCGGGACCCCTGCCCTGGTCCGAGGTGCGCCCCCTGCTGGCCGACAGCGCGGTCTCGCGGCTGGTGCTCGACGCGGACAGCCTGCCGCTGGAGGCAGGGCAAGCGGTGCGCAACGTGCCCACGGGCCTGTGGAAGGCGCTGCAGCAGCGCGACGGTGTCTGTGCCGGTGACGGCTGTGACGTCCCCGCGGCGTGGTGCCAGGTCATGCATCTCGACGTTCCGTACCGGCTGCAGGGTCGGCTCTCACTCGACACCGCCGCACCGGGATGCCACTTCCACCACCGGATGCTCGACCGCAACGGCTGGAAGGTCACCTGGGTCGATGGCAGACCCGTCGTCCACCACCCAGACCGACCACCCGACAAAGACCGACCACCCGACGCCGACCGAGCTTCGGACCGAGACGGGCCCCCCGACCGCGCGCCACCGGACTGACCGGTTTCGCCACCCGGCCCCCGGGGTCACGCCGCCGGCCTGTTTGTGCAACCCGACCCCCGAGGGCACGCCGCCGGCCTGGTCGTGCCGCCCGGCCCTCCGTTGGCGCGCGGCCTGGTCGGCCGTGCCACCCGGACCGCCCGGGACAGTTGTTCCCCCGGGGTCGGTTCCGCCACCCATCGAATTCCCGATGAGGTCCGGCCCCATCCGGTCGGTCTCGCGACCGTCGGCAGGACGATGACATGGTGTGACGCGGAGCGCACGGAGCCGGAAGGTCCGCCACCCAGGGCCCAAACGGCACCTAGGGTCGTTCCCGGCCCCAGTGGCCAGGGAGCACGTGCGCCCGGCCACCGGTAGGGGGCGCGACGAGCCGCCGGAGCAGGGAGCGCCAGAACGTGCGAGAGGGATCCGACCCCCACCTTCCCGGGTCACTGCCACCGTCGGACCCGGTCTGTCTCCTTGAACCCGATGGGACCCTGCACGAGGACCCCGACTACCCGCTCGAGATCGACGAAGAGGGCCTGCGGGAGCTGTATCGCAGGATGGTGCTGACCCGCCGGATCGACCGGGAGGCGATCAACCTGCAGCGCCAGGGACAGCTCGCGCTGCACGCTTCGTGTCTCGGGCAAGAAGCCGCCCAGATCGGTTCCGCCTGGGCGCTCACCAAGCAGGACTGGGTCTTTCCCTCCTATCGGGAACTGGGCGTGGCCCTCTCCCGCGGCATCGACCCCGCGGGCCTGTTGCACGTGTGGCGCGGCACATGGCATTCCGGCCACGATCCTTATGACAACAACTTCGCGCTGATGTCCATCCCGATCGGGACGCAGGCGCTGCACGCCGCCGGCTTCGCCATGGGTGCCCGTTTCGACGACAACCCGGTCGTGGCCATCGCCTACGTCGGGGACGGGGCGACGTCGGAGGGCGACTTCCACGAGGGCCTGAACTTCGCCGCCGTCTTCGATGCCCCCTGCGTGTTCTTCGTGCAGAACAACCAGTACGCGATCTCGGTGCCTCTCGACCAGCAGACCAACGCGCCCACCCTGGCGCACAAGGCCATCGGCTACGGGATGCCGGGCCTCCGCTGCGACGGCAACGACGTCCTCGCCACGCTCGCGGTGACCCGCCGCGCCGTCGCCCGTGCCCGGGCGGGGGAGGGCCCCTCGCTGGTGGAGGCCATGACCTACCGGATGGAGGCCCACACCACCTCCGACGACCCCACCCGCTACCGGAGCAAGGAGGAGCTGGAGGAGGCGGCGCGTACGGACCCGATCGCGCGGTTGAAGAACCTGCTCACCGCCCGCGAACTGCTCGACGACGACTTCGTGGAGGGCCTGGAGGACGAGGCGAAGGCGGCCAGCGCCCAGTTGCGAGAAGCGCTCTACGACGCGCCCCACGGCGACCCGATGGAGCTGTTCGACCACGTCTACGTGGACGGTGAGGGCCACTTCGACCAGCAGCCGGCACGGTTGCGCGCGGAGCTCGACGCGGAAGCCTCCAACGACGGCGGAGGGCAGGGCTGATGGCGGTCACGATGGCGCAGGCACTCAACCGCGCGCTGCACGATGCGATGTCCAAGGACGAGCGCGTGCTGGTCTTCGGCGAGGACGTCGGCCGCCTCGGTGGGGTGTTCCGGGTGACCGACCGGTTGCAGGCGGACTTCGGCGACCAGCGCTGTTTCGACACGCCGCTCGCGGAGTCGGGCATCGTGGGCACGGCCATCGGGCTGGCCCTGTACGGCTACCGCCCAGTGTGCGAGATGCAGTTCGACGGGTTCAGCTACCCGGCCTTCGAACAGATCGTCAGCCACCTGGCGAAGATGCACAACCGCTCCCGCGGGACCGTCAGGCTCCCGGTGACCATCCGCATCCCCTACGGCGGCGGCATCGGCGCGGTCGAGCACCACTCGGAGTCGCCCGAGAGCTACTGGGTCCACACCGCGGGCCTGAAGGTCTACACCCCCGGGACGCCCGAGGACGCCTACGGGATGCTCACCGAAGCGATCCACTCCGACGACCCGGTCGTGTTCATGGAGCCCAAGCGCCGCTACTGGATGAAGGCGCAGACCGAACTGCCGGTCGAGGTCCCACCGGCACGCCGCGCGGTCGTGCGACGGGAGGGCACCGACGTCAGCGTCCTGGCCTACGGACCGATGGTGCGCACGGCGATGGACGCGGCCGAGGCGGCCGAGGCGGAAGGGTGGTCGCTGGAGGTCGTCGACCTGCGGTCGCTGAACCCCCTGGACACCGACACGATCGTCGACTCGATCAAGCGCACGGGCCGAGCGATCGTCGTCCACGAGGCGCCCCAGACCCTCGGGATCGGCTCCGAGGTGGCGGCCAGGATCCAGGAGCACGCGTTCTACCACCTCGAAGCACCCGTCCTGCGGGCCACCGGATTCGACACGCCCTACCCGCCGGCGAAGCTCGAGTCCTACTGGCTGCCGGACGTGGAACGGATCCTCGACCTCGTCGAGCGGTCCCTGACCTACTGACCGGCACACCCAGGAGACCACGTTGTCCGACATCCGTGACTTCCGCCTGCCGGACCTCGGCGAGGGGCTCGAGGAGGGCGAGATCGTCGAGTGGCACGTCGAGGTCGGTGACGTCATCGAACTGAACCAGACCGTCGCGGACGTGGAGACCGAGAAGGCCGTCGTGGAGGTGCCCACACCGTACGCCGGGCGGGTCGTGGAGCGTCTCGGCGAGGTGGGTGAGGCCCTCCCGGTCGGGTCCGTCTTCCTCCGGGTCGACGTCGAGGAAGGGGCCGTGGCCGGCGACGGCGGTGCCGACGCGCCGGCGCCGGAGTCCGGCTCGGGCACCGGGGCCGAAACGCCGACGCCAGCGCCGGAGTCCGGCCCGGGCACCGGGGGCGAAGGCGCGGCCCCGGCGGGGGCCGAGTCCGCGGGCGGCGCACTCGACGCGGACGAGGAGCCCCAGCCGCTGGTCGGCTACGGCCAGGGCAAGGCGGGCCCGCCCCGCCGGCGTCGTCGTCGTGGCGGGGGAGAGCCGGCGCCGGGCGAGGCGCAGGGCGGCGGCAAGCCGTTGGCCAAGCCACCGGTGCGGAAGCTCGCGAAGGACCTCGGGATCGACCTCGGGGACCTGGCCCCCGGTTCCGGGCCGGACGGGATCATCACCCGGGAAGACGTCCACGCCGCAGGTGGCGGCGGTACCGCGGCGCCGGAGCGGGATGCACCCGCAGCCGACGTCCCCTCACCTTCGGCGGCGCCGGCAGCCGCTACCGCCGACCCCACGGCCGGTTTCCGTGGTCGCCGCCCCGGCGAGGTCGAGCCCATGCGCGGGGTGCGCGGCCGCATCGCCAGCCGCATGGAGACGTCACGGCGCGAGATCCCCGAGGCCACCTGTTCGCGCGACGCCGACCTGACCGAGCTGTGGGAACTGCGCACCGACCTCACCGAACTGGCGACTTCGCAGGGACACGAGGTCCGCATCACCCCGTTCGCGGTCGTGCTGCGCGCCGCCGTGATCGCGTTGCGGCGCTTCCCGACGCTCAACGCCCGCATCGTCGGCCGCGAAGGCGACGAGCCCGGCGAGATCCACCTGCTCGAACACATCAACCTCGGCTTCGCCGCCGACACCGAGCGCGGGCTGCTGGTCCCCAACATCAAGGACGCCCAGGACCGATCCCTGCTCGAGCTCGCGCTGGAGCTCCACGGGTTGGCGAACGCCGCCCGGGAAGGCACGCTCACCCCGGCGCAGCTGACCGGCGGGACGTTCACCGTGAACAACTACGGGGCGTTCGGCAACGACGACGGCGACCCGATCATCAACCATCCCGAAGCCGGGATCCTGGGCATCGGGGCGATCCGGGAACGGCCCTGGGTCATGGACGACGGTTCCATCGCCGCCCGTCGCGTCGCCAGGTTCACGCTGGCCTTCGACCACCGGGTGTGCGACGGGGGCGAGGCCGGACGGTTCGTCACCTACGTCGCGCAGCTGTGCGAGCGACCCGCCCGGCTGCTGCTGCACGCCTAGGCGGCAGCGGGCAGAAAACGCTCGTCGGTACACGGAAACGGAGTCCACGTGGGTCACGATCTGGTCGTCCTCGGTGGCGGGCCCGGCGGCTACGCCGCCGCGTTCCGCGCCGCCGCCCACGGTCTCGACGTCGCGCTCGTCGAGCGTGACGCGGTGGGGGGCACCTGCCTGCACCGCGGCTGCATCCCCTCCAAGGCGCTGCTGCACGTCGCCGAGGTGCTCGGCGAGGTCGAGCGTGCCGAGGTGCTGGGCCTGCGGCTGCGCTTCGACGGCATCGACGCAGACGACCTCGGCGCGTTCCGTGACGGCGTGGTCGCCAAGCTCCACAAGGGCCTGGCCGGTCTCGTCGCCAAGCGCACCACCCCATATCGCGGCACCGGCCGGATCGTCGAGGCCGACGGCGGGGTCGCGGTGGAGGTCACCGACGACGGCGGGGGCACCGAGGTGGTGACCGGCCGGCACGTGGTGGTGGCCACCGGGTCACGCCCACGGACGTTGCCCGGCATCGAGGTCGACGGCGAGCGGGTCCAGACCTCGGACGAGGCGCTGTTCGCGGCCCCTCCCCGCAGTGCCGTGATCGTGGGGGGCGGCGCAATCGGGATGGAGTTCGCCTCGATGTGGCGCCCGATGGGCGCCGAGGTGACCGTGGTGGAGGCGCTCGACCGGGTGCTGCCGCTCGAGGACGCCGACGTCTCGCGGACCCTGCAGCGGTCGTTGGGCAGACGTGGGGTCGAGATACTGACCTCGGCCCGCCTCCAGAGCGTGGAGCCCGACGGCGACGGGGTGCGTGTGGAGGTCACCGTCGACGGCGACACGCGCGTGCTGAATGTCGAGCGGGCGCTGATCGCGACCGGGCGTGCCCCGGTCACCGACGAGGTCGGTCTCGAGTCGTTCGACGTCCTCGACGAAGGCGGTTTCGTCCGCACCGACGCCTGGGGCGCCACCGGGGTCCCGGGCTTGTGGGCCGTGGGTGACATCACCGCCGGTCCCGCCCTCGCGCACGCCGCGTTCGCCGAGGGATTCGCGGTCGCGGACCGGATTGCGGGGCGGCCCCACGCGCAGCCGGTCGACCACATCCACACCCCCCGGGTGATCTACAGCCACCCGGAGGTCGCCTCGGTGGGCCTGACCGAGGCGCAGGCACGGGAGCGGTACGGGGACGACGCGGTCGCGGTCACCACCAGTTCGCTGCACGGCAACGCGAAGGGGATCATCGCCAACTCGGACGGCTTCGTGAAGGTCGTGCACGCCGCCGGGGCCCCGCCCGTGGGCAGCCCGGGAGACGGGGGCGCGGTGCTGGGTGTGCACATCATCGGTCCGCACGCGACCGACCTCATCGGGGAGGCCACCCTGGCGACCTCGTGGGAGGCGGTCCCGGCCGAGCTGGCCGCGATCACCCACGCCCACCCCACGCTGTACGAGGCGCTCGGGGAGGCCTTCCAGTCCGCCGCCGGGCTGCCGTTCCACGGCGCGTGACCGGCACCGGGCGGTGGGTGACGTTGGCCGACGAGCCCGGGCTCGCCGACCAGAACGAGGCCGCGGAATCGGACGGCCCCGTGTTCCTGGCCGAGCTGACCGCGGCTCAGCGCGAGCAGCTGACCCGTGCCCATCCGGCGGAGCAGTGGCTGTACGTGGTCGATAACCGGGTCGTCGCGGTGGTGCGCGGGCTCGCGCTGGCGTGGGACGGGACCAGCGCCGGCGCGCCCTCCTCCGGAGTCGGGGGTGCGATGGCGCTGGCCGGGACGGGGCAGGCCGACACTCTCGCGGTGCTCGACCTGACGGTGGCTCCCGATGTCCGGGGCAGCGGGCTCGGCCGGCACCTGCTCGCCGAGCTGGACGTGCTGCGCGGGCGCAGCGGGCTGGAGCGCCTGCTGCTGCTGGCACGTCCCCATGCCAAGCACCGGCACCCGCTGGTGCCCTTCGCCCGGTACGTCACGGCGACCGACGACGAGGGGCGGCCACACGACGGCTGGCTCGCCGCCGTCTGGGCGGCGGGGTTCCACCCGGTTCTCGGGGTCGACCGGTCGCTGGTCGCCCGCGCCCCGGTCGCCGTCTGGGAGCGCTGGTACGGGAGGCCGTTCCCGACGTCTGGGCCCTACCTGTTGCCCGGCGCGATCAAGCCCGCGATCGTCGAGTACGAGGTCGACGAGGGCCGCTATCGCGAGCCCCACCTGTGGATGGCGCCTCGCGAGCACCTCGCCCAGCGCACCGTGGACCCGGCGGCGTTGCGTGTCCCCCGGGATGCCTGGCGGCGGGCACTGGCCGCGGCGGGCCTGATCGCCGGCTCCCGGCGGCACCGGGAGGTGCGCCGCGAACTGGGGTGACGGTGCGTGCCGCAGTATGGGCCCGGCGGCACCGGCGGGTGCGCCGCGAACTGGGGTGACGGCGCGTGCCGCAGTTGGGCCCGGCGGACCATCGACCCCTGTGCTGACGTTTCCAGCCGAGACCCGACTTCTCCTCGTCGTCATGTCCCCGGGAGGCGGAGGTGGGGTGACGACGCAGGGGTGGCACGTCGACCGCTACGACCGTTCCTTCGGCTTCATGAGCAGGTACGGACGGGACCTCGTCGGCCTCCTGGCTCCCGTGCTTGGAGAGCGTTGCGGTGGGCCAACTGATCGAACGGGCCCGGCGCAGACGAGGGCCGGGTGTCAGGTCAGTGTTCGCGTCATCGTGGTCGAACCGTCGACGGCCCGAAGCGGCACGAACCCCATGCTCTCGTACAGCAAGTGGGCCGGGTTGTCGTTCTCCACGCTCAAGCTCACGCGCGCAACGGAACGTCTGCGCAGTTCCACGAGCATTGCGGTCATCAAGCAGCGTCCGATGCCGAACCCCCGGTGGTCCTCGACGACCGCGATGCTCAGCTCGGGGGTCAGCTCGTCGACGTAGCCGTAACCGTGATCGTCGGCGTTGAAGTGCCGGACCCAGACCGCGCCGGCAGGTTCCTCACCGATGCGGGCGATCACGCCGGTGTCGCCCGGTCGCCCCCACCCCTCGAGGTAGACGGCGAGTCCTGGCTGGTTCAGAGCTTCGCGCATCGGGGGCGCTGCCGAGGGGGCCCGCCAGAAGGCGGCCTCATACAACATTGCACGGACGAACGGCAGGTCGTCGACGGTGATGGGGAGAATCGCGAGCGCAGCCACGGCACCGAGTCTGGCAGCGAGTTGGGGTCGCCGCCACCGGGCGGTCAACGTCGGGTGACCGTTCGCAGCGGTGCCCGACCGGGGCTCGGCTGGGCCTCTGCCCCAGCCGAGCCCCGGTGGCAGAGACTGTCCAGCGGTCCAACCAGCGGATGCGGGAGGGACGAAGGCTTCTGGTAGACCGTGCCGGTCGCCGCGGAAGGATCGTCATGCCTCTGAGCCCTGCCACCCGCATCGGGGGTGCGGGCCTGTTGGCGCTGGTGGCGACCTATGGCATCGGGCGGCAGGCGTACGGGTTGTTCGTCTCGACCTTCCGGGAGGAGTTCGACCTCGCACTGGACGTGCTGGGCTACTACGCCAGCGCGGCACAGGCCGGCTACCTGGTGGCCACCGTGGCCACCGGTGTCCTGACGGCACGCTACGGGCCTCGCGTGCCGGTGGTGTCCGGCTGCCTGCTGCTTGCGATCGGCGCGGCCGTGACCGCGTCCGCCCCCGGACCGATCCTGCTGGCCATTGGGGTCATCGCGGCGGGTACGAGTGCGGGTGGGGCGTGGGCGCCGTTCTCCGATGCGGTCGACAACCAGGTCCCGTTGTCCGGCAGCCGTCGTGCCCTGGCGCTGGTCAACGCCGGCTCCCCGGTCGGACTGATGGTCGCCAGCAGCTTCGTGCTGCTGGCCGGTGACCGGTGGCGGGCCGTGTGGTGGGGGTTCGCGGTGGTCGGGCTGGTCGCGGCGGCAGCGGCCTGGAGGGTGCTGGCCCCCATCGCGTCGGATCCGGTCCTGCTGCGTTCACGGCCCCGGCTGGGGTGGTTCTTCAACCCCCGCTCGACACGGCTGTTCGTCGTCACCGTGGGGGTGTCGATCACCTCGGGTGCCTACTTCGCGTACGCACCCGACACCGCACAGGACGCAGGGCTGGCCGGCTGGATCGGTCCGGCGATGTGGGCGGCCCTGGGCATCGCCGGCGCCGCGGTGGGGCTGTTCGGCGGTGGAATCGCCAACCGGTACGGCCTGCGTGGACCGTTGGCGGTGATGCTCGTCCTGGTGGGTGGTTCGACGTTGATGCTGCTGGTCGCCCCCGGCTCCGTGGCCGCCGCCCTGGGGTCGGCCGCCCTGTTCGGGGTCGGCTTCACCACGGGGTTCGCCTTCCTGGTGATGTGGAGCCAACAGGTCTTCCAAGACGCCCCCACCACCGGCTTCACGCTGGCCATCGTGTTCATCGCGGCCGGGTTCATCGTCGGACCGAGCCTCTTCGGCGTGCTCGCCACCCACGTCGATCGCGCCACAGCGCTGCTCGTCTCCGCCGCACCCGCCCTGGTGGTCGCGCTGGTGCCGCCGTCGCGCGAAGATCGCGACAGGACTCATGGCCAGGACATGCACGACGAGGCGGCGTCTGCGGACGCCGACTGAGGCCGGCGAGAAGTCGGCCGTAGAGTCGCCTGCAGAGCACTGCCGACTTCCAGTCGGCCCCGTTCTTGCCTGCCGATGAGGAGCCCGTCGTGGGCAGGAGCCGGAAGACCCCCACCGTGTTCCTCCACCGGCTCGCGCTGCGAACGGCGGTCAACGGTGCTCAGCTGGCAGGGTTCGACGACGTCTTCGGACCACGCATCGAGCGATGGGCCGCGCGTTCCTACGAGTTGGAACGGGATTGGCGGGGCAACGAGTAGCGCCGCCGACCCGTCGCCTTTCGACATCCGGACGTCGCAGGCAGTTGTTGAGATGAGCGAGGGCCGGCTGCGGTATCCGGATCCCGGTCTCGGTGCGGTATCCGGATCCCGGTCTCGGTGACGATCGCGTGCGACCGCGGCGATGGGAGGAGACTGATCTGGCCTGCATGCAGGCGGCGAGCGATGAAGGGTCTGATCCCGGAGAGCACGACGCTCCCCGATCCGTTCACCGTCGAGGCCGGGGTGGAGTGGATCGAACGACAGCACCGCCGGACGCGCGAGGGCCAGGGATGGTCGCTCGCCATCGCCGAGACCGGGACCGGGCGGGCGGTGGGCGGCGTCGTGCTGCTCACGCGTCCCCAGCCCGGAGTCCTGGGGCTCGGCTACTGGCTGGCCCCTGCCTCCCGGGGTCGGGGGTACGCGGCCCGGGCCGTCGACCTGATGACGACGTGGGCGCTGGACATGCAGGACGTTGCGAGGGTGGAAGCCTGGGTGGAACCGGACAACGGGGCGTCGATCGGTCTGCTGCGCCGGTGCGGGTTCGCGTACGAAGGACGGCTGCGGTCGTTCCTCGTGTTCGGTTCACGACGTGCCGACGCGTTGGTGTTCTCGAGGGTCCTCGATGATCGGCGGCATCGGCCCGAGCGCGGCGGGTAACAGCGCCGAGACCTGCGCCTTCCTATGCCGTGCCTCCTGCCGCTGCCACCTCGTTCAGTGTGAGTCCTGCGAGCGACGGCCGCACGGTGCGCCCGGCTGCCGGGGCGATGTCGGCCGCTGACGGGACCGCGAGCACGCGGGCCCCCGCCGCCTCGCCGGCCGCGACCCCGGTCGGGGAGTCCTCGACCACCAGGCAGTCGGCGATCCCGACGCCCAGCCGTCGCGCGGCCAGCAGGTAGGGCTCCGGGTCCGGCTTGCCACGGGTGATCTCGTCGCCGCAGACGATCGTGTCGAACCCGATGTCGAGACGAAGCAGAAGCAGCGAGACCACCCGGCGCCAGGTGGTCGTGACCAGGGCCGTCGGGACCCCGGCGTCCTGGACGGTCACGAGCGCCTCAGCGGCCCCGGGCCGCCAGGCCGGGGCCGCACCGGCGGCGAGCCGGGCCTCGACACGTCCCACCAGCCACCCGGCGAGTTCCGACGTCGTGCAGGCCTCACCGTCCGCGAGCCCGGCGCGGACCACCTCGACACTCGCGGTCATCGTCCGCCCGGCGATCCGGTCCCAGGTTGACGGTGTGAGCTCCCCGCCGAGTCGACTCGCCAGCTCTGCGTAGGCCTCGCGCCACAGGGGGCCGGAATCGACCAGGGTGCCGTCGAGGTCCCAGAGCACCGCGGCCGGGAGGTGGCCGCGGTCGGTGCGCCCGTGTCCCCCCGGGGCGCCAGCGTGCCCGGTCACGCGGGCCCGGCCGGGTCGCGGGTCACGGCCACGGCGGTCAATGAGTGGCCGACCCCCAGCCCACGCTGGTGGTCAGCTTCCAGCCGGCACAGCCGGTCCGCGAGCTGTGGCTGCAGCTCGCCGGCGATCACGTCCGGGTCGTCGGCCGCCGACTCCGCACGTGTGGCCTGCTCGACCAGTCCGTTCCACGCGGCCCCGAAGGCGGCGAAGAACTCGTGGATCTCCTCGGGCGCGTCGGGCAGTTCGAGCCCGAAGTGCAGGCGGTCGAGATCGACCCGGACCGACGGGTCGGTCAGGGCGTTGACCAGTTCCCGGTAGGGGGCGAGCCCCTGGGTGTACTCCCCGGTGCTGGTGTGGCGCCCCACGAACACGGAGCGGTCCGCGCTGTCGACGCGGGACAGAAGGCAGTCGGCCCGCTCGGCGGCACGGCGCACGGTCGCTCGCAGCTCCTCGCCGCTGTAACAGGTCATCGCCGTGCTGGGGGCGTCACGGTCGCTGCGGAAGAAGCTCATCCGGTAGTCCCAGCGCCGCTGCGACCACCGTGTGGTCCACTCGATCGAGTAGCGCCCCAGCACGTCGACGACCACCGCCACCGGGTGCGGTCGGGACCGGGCGGCCCGCAGGATGCCCGTCAACGCCAGTTCGAGCTCCTGAGGCGTCAGGTGCGAGTAGGGCACCCCGCTGGAGAGGTAGAGGTCGCTGTCCTCGACCGGCAGCCCCGCACGGACGTCGCCGTGGGCGAAGCTCACTGCCCCGTCGTTGGCGTGACGTTCACGGGCCACCTGCAGCAGGCGCTCGTCGAGGTCGAGGCCGACGTAGCGCAGCTCGGCGCCGGCGGCGTGCCGCCGACGCCACGCCGGGGTCGACCGCAGCAGGGCCAGGCCGTCCGCCGTCCCGCAGCCGACGTCGAGCACCCGCACGGACGGGAGCTCGGGCAGCTGCCCGAGCGCGTGGTCGAGCACGCGCCGGCTCGCCGGCTCCTCCCACAGCCGCTTGACCGCGTCCCGGCGGGCGGGGGAGGTGTAGTGGTCGACGGCGCCGTCGTAGCCGGCGGGAGTGTGGGCCGGGGACGGACCGCCTGGGTCCTGGTCGGGCATCGTCGGTGCCGGGTCAGCGCTGGTTGCGCGCGGCGATCGCTTCCATGAACAGTTCCGCGAGGCTCGCCAGCAGGTGCCCGCTGTCAGCCGCCACGTCGTCATCGACGAGTCCGGCCATCGTCAGCCCACCGGCGGCCGCCATCAGCAACTGTGCGAGCTCGCCGACCGGGAGGCCGGGGTCGTCCACACCCAGCTCGTCCATGGTCGACCGCACCAGCTCGGAGATCCGCTCGCGGGTCCGACGCTGCCGGTCGGCGACCCGTGCCCGGACCTCGGTGTTGCGGGCCGCGTACAGCTGGAACTCGGCCTGCAGCAGGAACCACTCGCGGTCGAGGGCACCCATGGAGTCGCGCATCTCCCCCAACAGCTTCGGTCGCTCCTCGGGCGCCTGACTGAGCAGTGCCGATTCGAGCTGTTCGACGGTCCGGTCGATGCGCTGGTCGAGCAGCCCGAGGAACAGCTCCTCCTTGGAGCGGAAGTTCGAGTACACCGCGCCCTTGGTGTAGCCGGCGGCCTCGGCGACGTCGTCGACCGACGCGGCGTGGTAGCCGCTGCGCGCGAAGACGACGCCCGCGGCCTCCAGCAGTTCCTGGCGGGTACGGGCTCGCTGCTCGTCGCGGCGCGTCGGTGTGGGGGCAGGCGTGGTCACGGGCATCTCCAGGCAGCGGACCCGGCACGGACCGGCAAGACTAGCGGCGGGGCCGGCCCGGCCCCGGCTGGCTGGACGGGCCTGCCGGTGACGGGACGCCGGAGCCCGTCCTCAGGGCCGCTCGTCGTGGTCGCTGTCGCCGGGCGCCCCGTCCTCAGGCCTTTCATCCGGGTCGGTGGTCCCGGGCGCCCATCCCCTGGGCCGTTCATCCGGGTCGGCGCCGCCGTGCTCCTCGACGGGCGGGCGGCCCGGCTCCCAGGGCCCGTCGGGTTCCGCATCGACCTCCGGGCCCTTGCCGTTCT
>SLRZ01000069.1 GCA_007130695.1 Nitriliruptoraceae bacterium | reverse complement strand
CGGCTCTGGTGGTGGCTGCGGCCCGTCTGGTTGGCGCTCTGCACGGTCGCGCTGGTGCCGCTGGTTCTGGTGTTCCGCGGGTTCGAGGGTTCCGGCGACCCGGTCCCGGGCGGCCTCGCCACGACGGTGGCCGGGGTCGCCGCCACCGCGGGTGGGTTGGGCTTCATCCTCACCGAGGGGTTCTACGACGCCGACCGTGCTCTCGGTGTCCCACTGGGGGCCCTGGCGCTGCTGGTCGTCGGCATCGGATGTCTGGGAATCCATCACCGGGACCGGGACGGCGCGGGGTAGGTGGTACGCGAGTTCCCCGGCCCCCGCGGGGGCGAGGCCCGACGCGCCGACACCGGCTCGGTATGGTCGCGGCGAGCGAACAACTGACGCTGCGCGAAGTGCCGCCGATCACGTCCGTGGCCTCGGTTCCGGGCGGTCGACCAGGAGTGCTGTCGATGGAGACCCGCGGTCCCTACGTGGTGGCCAGTCACCTGCGCGTCGTTGCCGAGGGCGCCGAGGGGCTCGAAGAGGCGTTCCGGGAGCGGCTCGGGGAGGTCGAGGACGCCCGGGGCTTCCGTGGCCTGGAGGTCTGGCAGGACGAGCACGACGCGGGGGCCTACGTGATGGTGTCCTGGTGGGACTCGGAGGCCGACTTCCGCGACTACATGGGTTCGGCGGCCCACCGCCGCTCCCACGCGCGCATCCCCGGACAACCCCACGCCCCGCGGCCCGAACGGGTGCGCCGGTACCGCGTCGTCACCCGCTGACCATGCGGGGTGACGTCAGCCCCCGAGGGCCGGGTCGGTCCCGGGGCCGGGGTCCGAGTCCACCTGGTCCGCGCCGGCTCCGAGGAGCGTGGAGGACCGGTCGAGGCCCGGTGGGAGGGCGGTCTGCAGCGCCTCCAGGGAGCGGCGCAGCACCGCCGGAGGGAGCCCACGGGCCGACAGGAGCGCGCGCAGCCACGTGAGGAAGTCGGTGAAGATCCGCGGGTCGTCGACGAGCAGGGTCGTGTCGAGGAACCGCAGGATGTAGTCGAGGTCCGCCCGCGTGTGGTGGCGCTGGCGCTCGTCGAAGTCGGCCATCGCCGGCAGTTCGGCCTCCAGCCGGGCATAGGCGGCCACGACGAGATCCGGCCGCTGCTCGGCGAGCGTCACCCGTTCGGGGTCGGTTGTCGTGGAGGCGAATGTGGCGAACGGTTCGGGAGGCCGGTCGAGCCATGCGGTCATGGTCGCCGCCGCCTCCGCGGGGTCGGCGGCGTGGCCGTCTGCACCGAGCCGCCGGGAGCGCAACCCGTCACCCCCGAAGCCGATCCCGCCGGTGATGACCGGTGCCCCCGCCCGATGGCTGGCCTCCACCAGCGGCGGCACGCCGGTCAGAGCCAACGGCAGCGTGCAACTGACGGCGACGACCTCGGGGGCGATCTGGCGCAGTGACGTGGCGAGATGATCTGCCGGCAGCGACCCGCCGAGGAACTGCACCCGCCACCCCTCGTCGCGCAGGCACAGCGCGGCCATGCGGGCCGGGGTGGTGTGCCATTCGCCTTCGGCGCAGACCAGCGCGACCGTCTGTCGCGACGCCGGACGTGGCGCGTGGATGGCGAGCAGTCCGAGGATGTCGTCGACCACCCCGCTGACGATGTGTTCCTGCGCCACGGTGTAGCGGCCGTCGTGCCACCGTTGCCCGGCGGCCAGTTGGGCGGGCGCCAACAGCTGCTGGACGATCTCGGTGACCCGGAAGCCCTGTTGGATGCGGTCGACGGCGAGGTCGATCGCATACGCGAACCGGTCACCCTCGATGAGGTCGAGGAAGCGTTCGACCGTCTCGTTCTGGGTGCTCCCGCCACCAACGGTGTCAGCGGCCATCCACGCCGGACTCCGGTCGGCGGACACGCTCGTCCGGGTCGGCGGCGAGTCGCGTGCAGGCACGGCCGGCCGCCTTGGCGGCGTACAACGCGTCGTCCGCGGCGCGATGCGTCTCGGGGCCCGAGGGCCGCGCTGCCGCGACGCCCGCGGAGAAGCCCACCGGATGGGGCCGCTGCTGGCCCCAGGCGGCACGCAGCCGGTCCAGCAGGCCGCGTGCACCGTCGATTCCGGCGTCGTCGAGCACGAGGGCGAACTCGTCACCACCGATCCGGGCCGCCAGGTCACCGGCGCGCAGGTGCTCGTGCAGGCAGGCGCCGAAGGCCCGCAGGACGGCGTCGCCCGCGGCGTGACCGAACGTGTCGTTGGTCGCCTTGAAGTCGTCGAGGTCGATGGCGATGACGATGTCGGCCGCGGCGAGCCTGGCCAGACGGCGCACGAACGTGCTGCGGTTGCCGAGTCTGGTGAGGCTGTCGACCGCCGCCTCGCGCGCGAGTCGCTCCGTCCGCGCGAGGGTGTCGTGGGCATGGCGGGCGTCGGCGACCATGGGCGGCAGGTAGCGCTGCAGGTGCATGCGGGCGACGGAGTCGGGCTCGGCCACGGGCAGCACCGGCTCGCCGTCCCCCAGCGCCAGGTCGACGGGCAGTGCGGTGTCGTCGGCGAGCCGCGCGGGCACGGTCCGGCCGCCCAGTGCGTGGACGGCGTCGAGCAGGACCTCGCGCACCTCTGCGGAGGACTCCGCGTGCAGCAGGCGTCTGGTCACACCGCTGGCGACCTCCGCCGCGGTGTCCGGGTGGGGCGCCGAGTGGGGTGCGATCGCCTTCACCGTCCTGCCCTTCTCTGCCGTCTCGGCAGCGTACCGCGGCCCCTCGGTCGCAATCCTGGCGGTGCCTCCACGCAGAGGCGTCCCGACCACGCTCCTTCGATGCGAAGCGGTTGCGACGCGACACCCGGCCGCAGCTGCACCCGCTGCGCTGTGGGCGTTCAGGTGTCCGGCTGCAGCGAGGGCAGCTCGACGGTGATCGTGGTGCCGCTCCCGGGCGTGCTGGTGACGTGCACCGCGCCGTCGTGGCTGTCGACGATCGCCATGGCGGTCGCGAGCCCCAGGCCGGTTCCGCGACCGTCCGTCTTGGTGGTGAAGAAGGGCTCGCCGACCCGCCGACGGACCTCATCGGTCATGCCCGTGCCGGTGTCGCTCACCCGCAGCCGCACCACCCGGCGGTCAGGAGTCACACCCCGGTCGGTGCGCGGCGGAGCGGCGACCTGCTCCGCCGCGATGGTCACCGTCCCGCCGTCGGGCATCGCGTCCCGGGCGTTGACGACGAGGTTGAGCAGGACCTGGTGCAGCTGGGTGGCGTCCCCGCACACCTCGTCGATGCCCTCGGGAACGTCGGTCTCGACCACGACCTGTGCACCGAAGGAGTTGCGGGCGTACTCGACGATCTCGGCGACGAGGCCGTTGATATCGACCGGGAGGCGCTCGCCCTGCCTCCCCCGCGCGAAGGCCAGCACCTTGCCGACCATGTCGGCACCACGCCGTGCGCTGCGCTCGATTCGAGTGATCACCCGGGCCGTGTCCTCGTCGAGGGCCGGCTGCTCGTGGAGTAGTTCCACACTCAACAGGATCGGGGCGAGCACGTTGTTGAGGTCGTGGGCCATTCCTCCCGCCAGGGTCCCCAGGCTCTCCAGGCGCCGCGCCCGTTCCCGTGCCTGCTCGAGCTCGCGGGCCGCGGTCAGGTCCCACATGCCGCCCACCGCGCGGACGGCGCGGCCATTGCCGTCGCGCATGATGCTGCCACGGTCGACCACGACCGCCTCGCTGCCGTCCCGACTGTGGAACCGGTATTCCTGCACCCACCCGTCGCGCCCGGAGCGCACCGCGCGGTCGAAGGAGTCGAGCACCCGGTTGCGGTCGTCGTCGTGGATGTTGTCGATCCACACCCGGATGCCGGATTCGTTCTCCGAGAAGGTGTAGCCGAACTGGCGCTCGAAGGCCTCGTTGAACCAGAGCGTGTCGTCGACCAGGTCCCAGTCCCACATCGCGTCGGTGACCGCGCCGGCGAGCAGCCGGAACCGTTCTTCGCTGTGTCGCAGGGCGTCCGTGGCCACGTGTTGGGCGATCGCCACCCCGGCGAGCCGGGCGCCGTCCTCGAGGGCCTCGAGTTCGTGCCTGCTCGGGGCGGACCGGTGGTCGGGGTAGAGGGTGAAGCTGCCCAGCACCTCGCCTCGGGTGCCGTGGATCGGCGCGGCCCAGCACGCCGCCAAGCCGTGCCGGGCGGCGGCGTCACGGACGCCAGCGGTGCGCGCATCGGTGCTGATGTCGGTGACCACGACGGTGCGGTCGCTCGCGGCGGCCTCGCCGCTCACGCTGGCGCCGACGGCGGCCGGCAGGGGGCCGATCTCCTCGAGATAGTCGCGGGGGAGCGTGGGTGCTGCGCTCACGTGCAGAAACTCGCCCGTTGCCTCCAGCAGCCACACCGATCCGTGGGATCCGGGAAACCACTCCTCGGTGGCCTCGAGCAGCCGGTGCAGCGTGTCCTGCACCGGTGCTCCCAGGGCGATCGTTTCCAGCAGGCCACGTTGCCGGGTCTCGAACTGCTCCCGGCGCCGCTCGGTGGTCACGTCGCGCGTCGCCGAGTAGACCAACCCCTCGTCGGGCTGGGCGTGGGAGGTCCAGGACAGCACCCGTTCCTCGCCGGACGGGAGCACCGCCCGGTGTTCGAAAGGCTCCGGCTGCCCGCCGGCCAACAGTCGCTGCGCGGCGGTGGCCAGCGCCAGCCGGTCGTCGGGGTGCACGAAGTCCAGGAAGGGGCGGGACTGCAGTTCCTCGGCACTCCGCCCCAGCATCCGTGTCAGCTCCGGATTGACGCGGTGGAACCAGCCGTCGGCGCCGGTGATGCACAGGCCCTCCCGCGCCAACTCGAACAGCCGGGAGAGTTCCTGGCGGGTGCGCATCCGCACGGCGAGGTCCGACAGGCGGGGGTAGGCCCGGCGCACGACCTCGCACCAGTCGTCGTGGCCCGGGCCCGCCCTCGTCAGCAGGCAGATGACCGACGCCACGCCGTCCGGCCAGAGCAGCGGCAGGTAGACCCCCGCACGCAGGCCCGCGTCCCCGGCGGCCCGGGCCATGTCGGGGGCGATGTGGGTCGGCAGGTCCTCGACGATCAGTGGTCGCCCGGACTCGATCGCCTGCTCGACGAGCCCGCCCGGGAGCACGCCACCACGTCGCACCGCTTCGACGAAGGTGCGCGTCGCCCGATCGTCGTCGTGCTCGCAGGCGACCAGCCGGGAGACCCCGGCGTGGTCGCGCAACCAGACCATCCCCACCGCGGACTCCGTCCGGGCCTGCAGGGCGTGTGTGGCCCGGCCCAGGGCGCGGATGGTGCCGGGACTCGAGGCGGCGGTGGCGGCGACGTCGGCCAGCAGCTCGGTGGCGAGTTCCTCCCGCCGCTCGGCGGTCCGCTCACGCAGGTAGATCATCAGTCGGTCCGCGGCCGGTTTCGCGTCCGCGGCGAACCAGGCACCCAGGGCTGGAACGAAAGCCTCGACGTGCCCCGCGGTCCCGGTGGCCATGGCCCGTTCACACATCCGCTGGATCTCGGTGTCTGCCAGGCCCGGTGCGAACTCCCACAGCGTCCCGCCCGGGATGTCCCCGGGACCGGTGAGCCACGTCGCAGCCCGGCGGTTCGCGTAGTGCACCCGCCAGTCCCCGTCGACCACGAGGGTGGCGTCGGTCGCCCCGTCGAGCAGCGCCAGCAGTTCGTCGCGATCTGGCGGCGCCGTCTTCCCGTCCGTTGGGCGCCTCACGTGCTCCCCCCATCGCCGTCACGTGTGGATCCGACCACACGCCCGACGTCAGCGCCGGGGGTCGTCGCCCACCGCACGGCGGCGCACACTGCGGGCTCAGGCGGCCCCGACCACCGTGCCATCATGCCGGAACGGGCCACGTTCGTCGTGGACCAGTCCCAGCTCATGGTGCAACAGGGCGGTCTGGCCGAGTCCGGTGCCGGCCGCGGCCGTCACCGCCGCCGCGCCCGGGGAGGCGCGGTGATGCTGGGCGCAGAGGTCGCGGAAGCCCACGCTGCCGCCTCTCCGCCCGAAGCCGGACGTCGGGTAGGTGCACAGCAGGCGGTGGTGAGGCAGGTCGAGCCCGGCGGACAGCTCCTCGAGCCGCAGCGCCCCCGAAGTGCTGCCGCGTTCCCAGAGCAGGGCCGCGAGTTCACTGTGTATCCGCAGCGGACCCGTGCCCGGGCTGAGCCGACGCAGGATCTCCGCGGTGAGCGACGCCAGGCGCGTGACGTCAGGCAGGCCGTCGACGAGGATGGTCTCGAGCAGTTCCGCCGCGTCGAGTTCCAGCAGTCGACGGTCGCGGCGCAGGTCGGCCAGGGGCAGGCCCGCCGCCCGCAGCGTCCGGTCGAGTGCGGCGAGCCGCTCCGGTCGCGCGATCACCACGGCCGAGGCCCGGGCCGTCAGGGCCGGGCGCACCAGCTCTACGACCAGCCGGTCGAGCTCCGCCTCGTCGTCGTAGAGCGCCAGGACGTGGGATTCGGTGTCGGCGGTTCCCAGCAGGCGGCCCGACAGGGCGCGGAGCTCGGCGGCGTCCATGGGGCGGGCGAGATGGAAGCCCTGGACGAGATCGCAGCCCAGATCACGCAGGAGCGCGAGCTGCTCCGGGGTCTCGACGCCCTCGGCGACGACCCGGGTGCCGCAGGCACGTGCCAGCTCGCAGGTCAGCCGCAGGATCAGGGTGGAGGTCGGGTCCGTCGGGTCCCCCACCAGGGAGCGGTCGATCTTGGCCACGCCGAACGGCAGTCGGCGAAGCCGGCCGAGCGAGGAATTGCCGGTCCCGAGGTCGTCGATGGCGAGTTGGATCCCGAGGTCGGACAGGGTGGCCAGCGAGCACGCGATCTCGAGTTCGTCGCTCACCGCCTGCTCGGTGAGTTCGACCCACAGTCGCGACGAGTCCAGCCCACTGTTGGCGCACGACGAACGGAGGTGTTCGCCGATGCCCCGGGGGGTGCCGAGCAGCAGCTGTCGGGGCGAGACGTTGACCGAGACGAACCAGGGCTCGGGCCACTGGGCACACTCGGCGATGGCCTCGGCCGCCACCCATTGCGCGATCTCGACGGTCAGTGAACTGCGGTCCGCGGCCTCGAGGAAGTCACCCGGGTACAGCAGTCCCCATTCGGGGTGCTGCCAGCGCAACAGCGCCTCTGCCCCGACGATCTCGCCGGTGCGCGCGTCGACGACCGGTTGGTAGTGCAGGCGGAACTCCCCGTGGTCGAGCGCCCGGCGGAACTCCGCGTCGGTCCCCGTCTCTGCGTGGGTGCCGGAGGCGTGCCGCCTGGTGCGCATCGGTGCCGTGCCGGGTCGTGGGACCCGGTCGGGCTCGTGGTGGACCATCGGGGGACCCCGTCCCTTCGTGGTGGGGCGTCTCCATGGGAGCATCGGCGGTGGGCGGCGGTGGCGAAAGCCCCGGCTGTGGCATCTTCGTCTGACACGTTTGTGTCACGCCTTCGCGGGGCCAGCCCGCCCGGCCGTCGGAGCTGACACATCCGCGTCATGCGCACGCCCAGGGGGTTTGCCACGATCAGAGCATGCAGACGGCCGGCGGGGGTGCCGTAGGGAGGAACCGGAACATGGGGCCGTTCACGGTCGTGATCGTGGACGACGTCGCGATCATCCGCGAGGTGCTGACCGAGCTTCTCGACACGGCCCCGGACCTCGAGGTCGTCGGTGGGGTCGGGGACGCGGAGACCGCCGTCGACCTGTGCCGGCGTCTGCGTCCGGACATCGCGGTGCTGGACGTGCACATGCCCGGCGGCGGGCCCACGGCGGCCGCGCGGATCCGGGAGGTCTCGCCCGACACGACCCTGGTCGCCCTGACCTCGGATTCGGGGCCGGGCAGCCGCCGTCGGATGGCCGCCGCCGGGGTCGAGGTGTACGTGGTCAAGGGAGGTCCCGGGAGCGAGCTCTTGACGACGATCCGGACCGCCGTCGGGTCGGCGACCGACCCGCCCCCGCCCGACGGGTGATCACGTCCGCCATCAATACAGGGGTTCAGGCAGCTCCACCAGGCGTTCCCGAACGGCGATGGCCACGGCCTCGAGCTTCGTGTGGGCGTGGAGCTTGCCCAGGATGTTGCGGACGTGGTTGCGCACCGTGTGGATCGAGAGCACGAGCCCGTGGGCGATCTGGTCGGTGGGGACGCCGGCGACCACCAGTTCGAGGACCTCGCGCTCCCGCTCGGTGAGGTCCGCTCCGGGCCGGCGGTGCGAGCGACGCAGGTGGGAGGCGACGGCGCTGAGGGTCTCGAGGGAGAACAGCGCCTCGCCGGCATGGACCCGCAGGATGGCGGAGGTCAGGACGTCGAGCGGTTGCGTCTTGGCCACGAAGCCGGCGGCGCCCGCCTCGACCGCCCGGGCGATCACCTCGATGCCGGTGACGGCCGAGAGGATCACGACCTTCGTGTCCGGCGCCAGCGCGAGGACGTCGGCGGTGCCCGCGGCGCCGTCGCCGTCGGGCAGACGGACGTCGAGCAGTACGACGTCGACCGGTGACCGTTGGACCTGCGCGCGGGCGTCGGCGAGGCTGGCGGCCGAGCCGACCACCTCGATCGCCGGATGGGTCGACAGCGCCTCGGTCAGGGCGTCGACCATGACCTGATGGTCCTCGACCACCAGGATGCGGATGGGAGAGGGCCCGTCCGTGGTCATCGCCGGTTCACCGTGAGTTCTCTCAGGTCGGTGGTCGCGCGCCACCGATGGACGCAGTGTACGTCTCGGAGATTGCGGGGGTACGGGGAGACAGAACCGCTTTCGAAGTTGTTTTGGTCCTGGTTGAGTCTCGCCCCGATCAACGACGGTCCCGGATCGAGGGGTCCGTATCGGTCCGTGCGTGCAACTTGGCGGCGAAGGCGCGCTGCCGTGCGCGTGCCTGGGCCATGATCCGCGGTGCGGCCCACAGCGTCAGCGAGGGGAAGGCCGCCGCGAACCTGGCGAGGCCACCACGCCAGCGGGGGATGCTGACCACCGGGCGCGGCCGGCGTACGAGTTCCGCCACCCGGTCGGCGACCTGCTCGGGCCGGAGCAGGACCCCCGACCAGGAGGGCGCCGCCTCCGGGTCGTCGACCAGGCCGTGGAGCATCGGTGTCCAGATGCCGTCCGGGCACACGGCACTCAGGCGGATACCCGTCGAGCCGTGCTGGCGCAGATCCTGGGCGGTGCCCAGCGTGTAGGCCAGGGCCGCGTGCTTCGTGGCGGCATAGATCGTCTCGCCGGCGGGTGCCACGAGCCCGGCGAGGGAGACGATGTTGATGACGTGGCCCTCGTCGCGGGGCCGCAGGATCTCCAGCGCCGCGTTGGTGCCGTTGATCGTGCCGTGCACGTTGACGGCGAACATCGCGTCGGTGGCGCCACCGGCGTGGTCCCACGAGGGACCGGTGCGCAGGATGCCGGCGTTGTTGACCCACAGGGCCAGCCCGGCGACCGCCTCCACCTCGGCGGCCAGCGCCCGGCACGCCGCCGGGTCGGTCACGTCGAGGACGACCGCCTCGGCCCGCCCGCCGATGCGCGCCACGGCGCGTTCCGCGTGGTCGACGTCGACGTCCGCCACCCACACGCGGTGACCGGTCCGGGCCAGCCGGAGGGCGATCTGCTCCCCGAGGCCGCCACCGCCTCCAGTGACCACGGCGCCGCGGGCCCGGGTGGGTGGAGCGGTGGGGGCCGGCATGACGCGTTCCTCCGGGTCGGGCGGGGGCCGGCGAACGTGCCGGGGGCGGGTCGTCAGTGGGGGCCGTCGCCGCCGGTGTCGGCGGCGGGCAGGACCAGGGTGAAGCGGCTGCCCCGCCCGGGGGTGGAGTCGACCTCGATGCGCCCGCCCTGCGCCCGGGCGCACCAGCGGGCGACGAAGAGTCCCACACCGGTACCCGTGCTGGAGGTGCTGCGGTAGTCGCGGTCGAAGATCCGCTCGTGCTCGCCCGGGTCGATGCCCGGTCCCTCGTCGGCCACCTCGACCCGGACCGTCGCACCGTCGCGGGCCACGGACACGCGTACGGGCCCTCCCTCACCGAAACGCACGGCGTTGTTGATCAGTTCGATCAGGACCTGCTGGGTGCGGTCCCGGTCGGCGAGGACGGCGGGCAGTTCCTCCTCGAACTCGACACCGAGGTGGGCACGGTCGGCGAAGACGTCACAGGCGCGGTCGACCACCCTGCGCAGTTCCACCGGCACGGTCTCCACCCGCAACGCGCGGCGGTCCGCCAGGCGGGCGAAGTCGAGGAACTGGCTCAGCAACCAGTCGAGGTGGAGCACCTGCCGACGCAGCATGGCGCGTCGGTCGGCGTCCCCGTCGTCGCGGGCCGGAAGAGCCTCCTCGATGCGGACCAGCCCCTGCAGCACCGCCAGCGGCGTGCGCATCTCGTGCGAGATACCCGTGATGAGTGCGTCGCGGAGCACCGCGGCCTCGTGCTCCGCGTGCAGGGCCACGGTGCGGGCCGCCGACCGTCGCAGCTCGAGTTCGTCCATGACGACGGCCGCGAGGTCCTGCAGGTTCGCCAGCTCGTCGTCGGTGACCTCGCGGGGTTCGACCCCGATGACGTTGAGGGTGCCGAGGTTGTGGCCGTCCGGGGTCGTGAGTGGAATGCCCACGTAGTGGCGCAACCCGAGCTCGCCACGCACCAGCGGGTTGTCCAGCGTGCGGGGGTCGAGCGCCGCGTCCGTGACGACGTAGGGGCCGTCGTGCAGGATCGCCGACGCGCACAGTCCCGGGTCCCGGCCGATCTCGTCGACCTCCAGGCCGTGGCGCGAGAGAAGGAGGATCCGGTCCTCGTCCACGATCGTGACCGTGCTGATCGGGACACCGTGGAGGCGCGCGGCCAGGGTGGTGATCCGGTCGAAGGCGCCGTCCGGGGGCGTGTCGAAGACGTCGTAGCGACGCACGGCCGCGAGGCGCTCGGCCTCGTCGGGGGGCAGGAGAGATGCAGCCATGGTGGTCATACCCGGTCGTTCCGTCGCGTGGGGCGAGTCCAGCACGGTAGCCAGCCCCGGGGATCGTGCGCCGGGGTGGGCGAGTCCCGCACACGGCCTCGACGGGGGACGTCACATGACGGCCCGCGGACGACCTCGGCGGGGACGGCGGACGCCGGATCGGGCGCCGCACGACTCGATATCCTGCCGCCCCGAAGAAGTCACGTCGGTCATCGGGCGACCGCGGCGGTTCGCCGCCGCCGACGTGTCGTCCGGGTGCAGCCCGGCGGTGGGGGATCGAGACGGGAAAGGACGGGTGTTGGGCGCGGACCGGTCACAACCCGAGCAGTCCGGCGACGCCTCGCCCGTCGACGGGCCGGATGCGCTGCGGGTGGTGATCGTCGACGACGAGGCGCCGATCCGCAAGCTGTTGCGCGCCCTGCTCGACCTCGACGGGCGCTTCGAGGTGGTCGCCGAGGCCGCCACGATCCACCACGCGCTGGAGACGGTCGCCGACGAGCAGCCGGACGTCGTCCTGCTCGACCTGCTGATGGGCCGGGAGCACGGCGCCGAGGCCATCCCCCGGCTCGTCCTCGACGCGCCCCGGACCATGGTGCTGGTCCTGTCGGCCCTCAGTGCCGAGGACCAGGCAGACCGGGTGTTCGCCGCCGGGGCGTTCGCGTACCTCGAGAAGTCGGTGATGGGCCGCCAGTTGCCCGACGAGGTCGCCGCCCTACGGGCACGCTTCGAGCAGGCGCTCGCGGGCGAGACCGTGTGGGCCGTGCGGGACCCGGCGCGCATCCTGTCCTGACCCGTCGTCTCCGGCCAGCGGACCGGGCGGGCCACGGGCGGGCTACGGTCGGGTCACGTCGCACCCTCGACGGCCGCGGCGTCGGCGAACGACCGGAGGCAGACATGGACACCTCGACCCACGTGCCGGCGGTCCCGGGCCCGACCGGACCGGCCGCCGTGGGACGGCCGGCCGGGTCGACGCCCACCGGGAACGCGGGGCAGGCGCCGTCGGTAGTGGCCCACCGCACCGTCGACAGCCCGTTGGGGTCGCTGCTGGTGGCCGCCACCGGCCGGGGACTGGTGCGGGTGGCCTTCGAGATCGAGGACCATGCCCGGGTCCTGGCGCAGCTCGCCGGATGGAGCATCGGACAACCTCAGGATGCGCCCGCCCGGGGCGACGCCGCCGCGGACCGGCACCTCGACGCGGCCACCCGGCAACTCGGCGAGTACTTCGATCGCCGCCGGGAGGCCTTCGAGCTCGTCCTGGACCTGCGGTTGCCGATCGGGTTCCGGCGACGGGTGATCGAGGAACTCTCCCGGATCCCCTACGGGGACACGCAGACCTACGGGCAGGTCGCGACCGCCGCCGGCAGTCCCCGGGCCGTGCGGGCCGTGGGCACCGCCTGCGCCACCAACCCCGTGCCCGTCGTGGTGCCCTGCCACCGCGTGGTGCGTGCCGACGGGGCCGTGGGCGGCTACCTCGGCGGCGCCGCGGCCAAGCGGGCGCTGCTGGCGCTCGAGGCCGCCTGACGGCGCCCCTGCCTCGGCCGACGGCGTCGGGCGTGGGCGGGCGCAGGCCCCCACGCGCGCACGGCACGGGGCTCGCTAGCCTGCCCTCCCTCGACGATGTGGCCACTTCGATGACCGAGCCCGCCCGGATCGCCCGCAAGCTCCACGGGTTGATCGAGCCCCTGCACAGCTTCTACTACTTCGCCCAGGAGAGCCGTGAGGCCTACGAGGCCGTCGGACTGCAGGGCTTCGCGCAGTGTTACGTCGCGGGCCGGGCCGCGCCCATGGGCGCGGTCGGCCCGGGGGTGGCCGCCGCCACCTTCTTCAACTTCAGCCCCGAGGTCATCGAGGCCGGGCTGCCGGGCGCGTGGGACGCGGCCTCCCCGGCCACGGTGCTCGCGGCGCGCGGCCGGGCCGTCGAGGCCATGCTCGCGCGGGTCGGGGTCCCCACCGACGGTGTGGCCGAGGCGACCGACCTCGCACGTGAGGCCGTCGCCGGCGCTGACCTCGCCGGTCGGCCGCTCGCGGCCGGCAACGCCGGCGTGCCCGCGCCGGGGACACCGCTGGCCGACCTGTGGCAGGCGCTGACGGTGCTGCGCGAGCACCGGGGCGACGGGCACGTGGCCCTGCTGGTCGGTGCTGGGTTGGGCCCCGCCGAGGCGCTCGTGTTGCACGCCGCCTGGCAGCCGGCGCTGCCAACCGACTTCCTCCGAAGCTCCCGCCGCTGGGACGACGAGGCCTGGCAGGCCGCCACCGACCGACTCGCGGCGCGCGGCTGGCTCGGCACCGACGGAGCGATCACCGATGAGGGCCGGGCCCGGCGCGACGACCTCGAGGCCTCCACCGACCGTCTCGCGGCACGACCCTACGAGACGCTCGGCGCGGCCTCGTGTCGGCGCCTGTTCGACCTGCTGGTCCCGATGGTCGAGGCGTTGGAAGCGTCGGGCGCGTCTCCGATGCCGATCCGCATCCCCCGGCCGTTCGAGGTCTGACGCGGACTATCGTCGAACGGCAGCACACGGCCCGCACCGAGACTGCCCAGCGGAGGTGGACGGGAATCGAACCCGCCAGAGATCCATCGGACCTCTCACCGGTGTTGAAGACCGGGGGACCCACCAGGCGTCCGGACACCTCCGCCGGTGAGGGTATCGAGGGGCGTCCCCGGCCGGTCCGGGCCCACCGCCCGGCCCACGCCCAGGCGGACGCATCGTCACCGGGCCGTCACGGGCCCTGGAGCATCGAGGTAACGCCATGACGCACGAGTCGCCAGCCCCACGACTGACCTCGTTGAGCCACGGCGCGGGCTGCGCGTGCAAACTCAGCCTCGACGAACTCACCGACGTCCTGGCCGGGGTGAACTGGCCCGGCCACCCGGACCTCCTCGTGGGGCACGACACCGGCGACGACGCCGCGGTGTGGCGTCAGGACGACGGTCGGGCGCTGGTCGCCACCACCGACTTCTTCACCCCCCTGGTCGATGACCCCGGCGACTGGGGTCGCATCGCCGCCACCAACGCGGTCAGTGACGTCTACGCGATGGGGGCGACGCCGAGGTTCGCGCTCAACCTCGTCGGCTGGCCGCGGGCTCTGCCGTTCGGGCTGCTGCGCGAGGTCCTCGACGGTGCCGCCGAGGTCGCGACCGCCGCCGGCTACCCCATCGCGGGCGGCCACTCGATCGACAGCACCGAGCCGCTGTTCGGCCAGGTCGTCATCGGCGACGTCCCGGTCGACGACCTGCTGACCAACGCCGGCGCCCGTGCCGGGGACGTGCTGGTGCTGACCAAGGCGCTGGGCACCGGCATCGTGACCACGGCGCTCAAGCGCTCCGACCCCCTCACCGCCGGTGACCAGACGGTGCTGGCCCGCGCGTACCGGGCGGCGCTGGCCTCCATGACCCGGCTCAACCGCGAGGCCGCCGCCGCGGCGCACGCGGCCGGCGCGAGCGCCACCACCGACGTCACCGGGTTCGGGCTGCTCGGCCACCTCCACCGGCTGGTGAAGGCCAGCGGGCTTGCGGCCACGCTGTCCGCCGACGCGGTCCCGCTCCTCGAGGGCGTCGACGACCTGCTCGACGCCGGTTTCGTCCCCGGCGGCACGCAGCGCAACGCCGAGCAGGCGTCCCGCTACCTCGAGGCGGGCGGCGACGAGCGCACCCGCCTGGTGCTGGCCGACGCCCAGACCTCGGGTGGCCTGCTGTTCTCCTGCGCCCCGGCGGCCGGCGAGGAGGCCGTCGCCCGGCTCCGCGGCTCGGGGCACGCCGCCGCGGTCGTCGGCGAGGTCCGGGACGGGCCCGCCGGCGCGGTCCGGGTGGCCGCGGGATGAGCGGCGACCCCCGCGCGCGCCTGCCCTCGCTGACCGCACTGCTGGAGCTCGAGGCCGTCGGGGTCGCGGTCGACAACCATGGTCGCGACCGGACCCTGGCGGCACTGCGTGAGGCGCTCGCCCGGGCCCGCGGGTCGGCCGACACCGACGAGCCCCCCACGGCGGCGGACATCGCCGCGACCGCGACCGTCCGGCTCGCCACCGAGGACGCCCGCTCGCTGCGTGCGGTGATCAACGCGACGGGGGTCGTGCTGCACACCAACCTCGGGCGGGCGCCGCTGTCGGCGGCGGCCATCGCGGCCATGACGCGTGCGGCGGGGACCACCAACCTCGAACTCGACCTGACCACCGGCCGGCGCGGGGGCCGCGACGCGGTGGCCCGGGCGGCGCTCGCCCGGCTCTGTCGCGCCGAGGACGCGGCGGTCGTCAACAACGGCGCCGCCGCTCTGGTCCTGGCCCTGGCCGTCCTGGCCCGGGGCCGGGCGGTCGTCATCAGCCGGGGTGAACTCGTCGAGATCGGTGGCTCGTTTCGGCTGCCCGACATCATGGCCACCGCCGGGGCCGTCCTGCACGAGATCGGGACCACCAACCGCACCCACCTCGCCGACTTCGAGCGGGCCGTGGACGCCGACACCGGTGCCGTGCTGCGGGTGCATCCCAGCAACTACTCGGTCGAGGGCTTCTCCCACCGGCCCTCCGCCCGCAGCGTCGCCGAGGTCGCCCGGGCCCGGGGCGTCCCGTTCGTGCACGACATCGGTTCGGGCCTGCTGCGTCCGCACGCCGCGCTGCCGGACGAACCCACCGCGGCCGCCTCGCTCGAGCAGGGGGCCGACCTGGTGGTGTTCTCCGGCGACAAACTCCTCGGCGGTCCCCAGGCCGGCGTGATCGCGGGCCGGGCCGACCTCGTCGAGCGGTGCCGTCGTGACCCGTTGGCCAGAACGCAACGGATCGACAAGCTGCGCCTCGCCGCACTGGAGGCGACGCTGGCCAGCCACGAGCGCGGTGCCCTCGGGGAGCTGCCGGTGTGGGCGATGGTGCACGCGGACCCGGCGGACCTGCGGACCCGGGCGCAGTCGCTGGCCGCCGCCAGCGGCGGCGAGGCCGTCGCGGTGGAGGGCGTGCTGGGCGGTGGGTCCGCGCCGGCCGCGAGGCTGCCGTCCTGGGGCGTGGCCCTGCCGGGGCCGGCCGCT
>SLRZ01000015.1 GCA_007130695.1 Nitriliruptoraceae bacterium | reverse complement strand
GTACATCGCGACCTGGCGTCGCCCGTGAGGGTTCGGTGAAGCCGGGGGCGATGTCACCCCGGACCGATAGGATCGAATCCGAACCGACGCCCGGCCTGCGAGGGCCGCGAAAACCCACAGATCCGAGGTGTGTACCGGTGGACCAGGCGACCGTGACTCCCCACGCCGGCCAGAGCCATGAGCTGCGCATCGCCCCGTCGATCCTGTCCGCGGACTTCGCGCGACTGGCGGACGAGATGGCCGAGCTCGCCGACACCGTGGAGACCCTGCACGTCGACGTGATGGACGGGCACTACGTGCCGAACCTCACGATCGGCCCCCCGGTCGTCAAGAGCATCCGGGCGGCGACCGATCGCTTCCTCGATTGCCACCTGATGATTGCCGACCCGCGCACCTACGCGCCGCAGTTCATCGACGCCGGCGCCGACTCGGTGACCTTCCACCCGGAGGTGGAGGACGATCCGCGGGAACTGATCGAGCGCCTGCACGAGCAGGGGGCACAGGTCGGCGTCGCGGTGCGCCCCCACCAGCCGCTGTCGCTGGTCGAGGAACTGCTCCGCGACATCGACCTGCTGCTGGTGATGACGGTGCAGCCCGGGTTCGGCGGCCAGGCGTTCATGGACGACGTCGTCCCGAAGATCGCCGAGGCGCACCGCTGGCGCGTCGACCACGGGGCCCGATTCCGGCTCCAGGTCGACGGGGGCATCACCACCGACACGATCGCCGAGACCGTCCGCGCCGGTGCCGACACCTTCGTCGCCGGCAACGCGATCTATGGCAAGGCCGACCGGATCGAGGCGACGACGACACTGCTGGAGGTGGCGCGCGAGGCCCGCGGGTCGACCGACTGATGGGCTTCACGGGGCAGGGGGACACGTGCCGACACGTGTATTGATCGTCGACGACGACGAGGACATCCGCGCATATCTCGATGTGACGCTCGAACTGGCGGGGTTCGAGGTCGTCCAGGCCGCCGATGGGGCGGCGGGTCTGCGGGCGGCGTTCGAGTCCGACCCGGAACTGATCGTCCTCGACGTGATGATGCCCGGCATCGACGGGCTCGAGGTGCTGCGACGCCTGCGCCTCGACGCGCGCACCAGTCACCTGCCGGTCCTGCTGCTGACGGCCAAGGTGCAGCCCCACGATGCGGTGGAGGGCCTCGAGATCGGTGCCGACGACTACATCACCAAGCCCTTCGACGCGGACGTGCTCGTCGCACGGATCCATTCGGCCCTGCGACGGTCCGACCTGCAGCGGGCCCGCAACCCGCTGACCGGGCTGCCCGGCAACGAACCCATCCAGCGGGCGATCTCCTCGCGGCTGACCGCCCAGGAACCGGTCGCGCTGCTGTACGTGGACCTCGACCAGTTCAAGCCGTTCAACGACCACTACGGCTTCATGCGGGGCGACGACGCCCTGCGGTCGCTGGCCGTGCTGCTCCAACGTGTGGCCGTGGAGTTCGGCGACGAGCGGACCTTCGTCGGTCACGTCGGCGGGGACGACTTCGTGGTGCTCGTCGCCCCGGACCGGGCCGAGGACATCGCCACCGAGATCTGCCGACGCTTCGACGACCTGGCCCCCACCCTGTACGACGAGGAGGACCGCCGGGTGGGCCGCATCGAGGTCGCCGACCGGCGTGGGGTCGCGCAGAGCTACGGGCTGCTGTCGCTGTCGATCGGGATCGCGGCCACGGACCGGCGCGACTTCGCCCACCCCGGGCAGATGGTGACGGTCGCCACGGAGATGAAGCGATACGCCAAGAGCCGCCTGCAGGGAGGCTCGAGCTGGGCGATCGACCGCCGCACCGACGAGGACGAACAGGTCGACCTCGAGGTGGACCTGCCGTGACGTCCGCCATGGCAGGGTGCGGGGCCGGGGGAGCCCGACACCGGTACGGGCGGCGGCGCCGGTAGACTGTCCGGTGCGTCCCCGGGGACGGGTGAAACTCCCTACCGGCGGTGACAGCCCGCGACCCGGCCCTACGGGGCCGGTTGACCCGGTGGAACTCCGGGGCCGACGGTCAGAGTCCGGATGAGAGGGGACGCGGACCGCGCACTGCCACGTGCGCCGGCCCCGCCGAGCCGTTCCGGGCGCGACGGGCAGCTCGGCCATGCGGTGGCCACCGGTTCGCGTCACGTCCCCGTCGGACCGTGACGCGACCCCCGAGGACCCCGTGCGAGCCATCGGCGCCACCAGCGACCGTGCCCACCTGGCGCGGGCCGTTGCGCTTGCCGAGCGCTCCCGGCGCATCAGCGCGCCCAACCCCCACGTGGGGTGCGTGCTCGTGGGGGACGACGGTGTGGTCGGTGAGGGCAGCACCAGCGTCGCCGGCGGTCCCCACGCCGAGGTCAACGCCCTGGCACAGGCCGGTGAACGTGCCCGGGGCGCGACCGCCTACGTGACCCTGGAGCCGTGCGGCCACCACGGCCGTACACCGCCGTGTGCCGGAGCACTGCGTGACGCCGGGGTGCGTCGCGTCGTCTACGGCCTCGACGACCCGCACCGGGTGGCCGCCGGGGGCGCGTCGAGCCTGCGAGCGGCGGGCGTGGAGGTCGAGGGCGGCCTGCTGGGGGAGTGGATCGCCTGCCAACTCGAGGGCTTCCTGCGCTCGGTCACCTCGGGCCGGCCCCACGTGACCCTCAAGCTCGCCCACACGGTCGACGGGCGGCTCACGCTCGACGGCGCCGCGCAGGAGCGCACCTGGATCACCGGTCCGGCCGCCCGCAGCGCCGTGCACGGCTGGCGGGCCGCCGTCGACGGGGTCCTGGTCGGCGTCGGCACCGTGCTGGCCGACGACCCCCGGCTCGACGTGCGCCACGTGCCCCTACGAGGCCCCCAGCCGCGGGCGATCGTGCTCGACACCTGGCTGCGGACCCCGGACACGGCACGGATCGCCCGGGAGGGCACGATCCTCCTGGCCGGCCCCGGAGCGGCTCCCGCCCACGCCGCGGCCCTCCGTGACCGCGGGGTGGACGTCCAACAGGTGGACCTCGGCGCCGGCGGCCACCTCGACCTCGACGCGGCGCTCGCCCGTCTGGTCGAGCTCGGCATCACCTCGGTGCTCGCGGAGCCGGGTCGGACGCTGGCCGGGGCGCTGGTGGCCGCCGGGACCGTCGACCGGCTGGTCTCGCACGTGGCCCTCGCCTGCGGCGACGGGCCGCTGCGTCTGCCGGTCGGAGAGTCCCCGTGCGGCGGCTGGCTCATCGAGCGGCTCGGCGGGGCCGGCGACGACCTGATCCTGCAGCAGGTGCCGGGCCACACCCGGACACCGACGTCGACGGAGGAGCACTGATGTTCACCGGCATCGTCGAGGAGGTCGGCCGCGTCGAGCGGATCGAACACCACGGCACCCACGCACGACTGCACGTGGCCTGCGCCACCGTCCTCGGTGGGGTGGAGATCGGTGACTCGATCGCCGTGTCGGGCTGCTGTGTGACCGTGACCGACTTCACGGACGGCGGCTTCGCCGCGGACCTGATGGCCGAGACGCTGGCGGCCACGTCCGCCGGGGACCTCGAGGCGGGCGCCGCCGTCAACCTGGAGCGGGCCATGCGGGCCGACGCGCGGCTGGGCGGCCACCTCGTCCAGGGCCACGTCGACGGCGTGGGCCGGGTCGTGGCCCGCGAGCAGGAGCCCGGGACGGTGTGGCTGTCGGTCGCCGCGCCGGCCGACGCGGGCCGCTACCTCGTCCCCAAGGGTTCGGTCACGGTCGACGGCGCGAGCCTCACCGTCGTCGACGTCACGCCGGGTTCCGGAGAGACCGACGAGGTCGTCTTCCGGATCGCACTCATCCCCCACACCCTCGAGGTCACCACGTTCGGTGACCGCGGGGTCGGTGACCGCGTCAACCTCGAGGTCGACGTGATCGCCAAGTACGTCGAGCGGCTGCTCGCCGCCGGTACCGCAACACCCTACGACGCGCTCGAGGAGTCCTGACATGTCCCGATTCGCCCCCATCGAAGAGGCCATCGCCGTCATCCGTGACGGCGGGATGGTCGTCGTGGTCGACGACGAGGACCGCGAGAACGAGGGTGACCTCGTCATGGCGGCCGATGCCGCGACCCCGGAGACGATGGCGTTCATCATCAAGCACAGCAGCGGGGTGGTGTGCGTCCCGATGCTCGGCGAGGATCTCGACCGCCTCGACGTGCCCATGATGGTCGCGCGCAACGAGGACCCCAAGGGCACCGCCTACACGGTCAGCGTGGATGCCGCGGACGGCACCTCGACCGGCATCTCCGCCGCCGATCGGGCGCTGACCTGCAACGTGCTCGCCGATCCGGAGTCGGCGCCCGACGCGGTCAACCGTCCCGGCCACGTGTTTCCGCTGCGCTACCACCCAGGAGGAGTTCTGCGTCGGCCGGGCCACACCGAGGCGTCGGTCGATCTCGCCCGCCTGGCCGGCCGGAACTCCGCCGGGGTGATCTGCGAGGTCGTCAACGAGGACGGGAGCATGGCCCGCGTCCCCGACCTCGAATTGTTCGCCGAGGAACACGGCCTGCTGCTGGTCACCATCGAGGATCTGATCGCCTACCGCCGCGAGCGGGAGGACCTCGTCGAACGGGTCGCCGAAGCGCGCCTGCCCACCCCGTACGGTCAGTGGCGGGTGCTCGGCTACCGCTCGGCCGCGGACGGGTCGGAGTCGTTGGCGCTGATCCACGGCGAGCCCGAGGGCAAGTCGAACGTGATGGTGCGCATGCACTCCGAGTGCCTCACCGGCGACGTGTTCCGCTCGCTGCGGTGTGACTGTGGTCCCCAGCTCGACCTCGCGATGGCCCGCATCGCCGACGAGGGCGAAGGGGTCATCGTCTACCTGCGCGGCCACGAGGGACGTGGCATCGGTCTGCTGCACAAGCTCGCCGCCTACGCGCTGCAGGACGACGGCGTGGACACGGTCGAGGCCAACCTGCAGCTCGGCCTGCCCGCCGACGCCCGCGACTACGGCACCGGAGCGATGATCCTCGCCGACCTCGGGCTGACGACCCTGCGCCTGCTGACCAACAACCCCGCCAAGCGGGTGGCGCTGGCCGGGTTCGGGCTCTCGATCGTCGAACGCCTGCCCGTCGAGGTGCTGCCCAACGACGACAACGCCGTCTACCTCGCCACCAAGATCGCCCGCATGGGGCATCTGATGCCGGGCGACGACCGGGCCGTGTCCACCGGCGTCGGAGACATCGCCGCCCAGCGGGACTCCGCGCCGAGTGCGGTCGAACGGCCGGTGCGGGGCGTTGGGATGGCACCGCCACCGGACGAGGATGCGGACGCCGACCGGCGCGCCACCGACCGTCGTGACGCGGCGAGCGCCCAGGCGGCCGGCCACTCCCACCACGACTGACCCCCCTCCGCTGACCCCATCCATGGTTCCCCCCGGGGGCACCGCGAGTGCCCCCGGCAGCGCGAGTGACCCCCGACGCCAGGACTGACCCGCCGACACCACAACCCCACGACCCCACCACACCACGAGATGAGGGCACGACGATGAGCGAGATCACCCACCACACCGGACGCCTCGACGCCGCCGGCCTGCGGGTCGGCATCGTGGCGGCCCGCTTCAACGAGGCGGTCGTGGACCGCCTGGTCTCGGGTGCGACCGACACGCTCCTGCGGCACGGGGCGCTGGCCTCCGACATCGCGGTGGCCTGGGTTCCCGGTGCGTTCGACCTGCCCGTGGTGCTGCGACGGATGGCCGACAGCGGCCGGTACGACGCGCTGGTGGCGCTCGGTGCCGTCGTGCGTGGCTCGACCCCGCACTTCGACTACGTCGCCGGCGAGTGCGCCTCGGGTGCCTCGGCGGTCGCCCGGGAGACGGGGCTGCCGGTCGCGTTCGGAGTGCTGACCGTCGACACCTGGGAGCAGGCCGTGGAACGTGCCGGCGGGAAGCTCGGGAACAAGGGCGGCGAGGCGGCGTTGGCGGCCGTCGAGACGGCCCGGGTCCTCGAGTCGTTCTGAGCGGCCGACCACCCGGCTCCGCCGCTGGGGTCCCCGCCGGGGCTGTGACGCGGGGCGTGCAGGGGTGAGGGCGTGGCGTCACTGCCGGCAGGGCTGTGCCGTCGGGCGTGCAGGGGTGCGGGCGTGGCGTCACTGCCGGCGGGGCTGTGCCGTGGGGCGTGCAGGGGTGAGGGCGTGGCGTCACCGCCGGCCGTCCGGTGTGGCGCCCGCGGCGATACCGACGACGGCGGGTCGATCCGCCGTGCGGACTACAGGCGGCAGGCCACGATGTCGCTGACCAGGATGCCGCGGGCCCCGAGCTCCCAGAGCTGGTCCATGACGGGGTTGGCGTTCCGGCGCAGCACCATCGACCGCACCGCCACCCAGCCCTTGTCGTGCAGGGGGGAGACCGTCGGCGACTCGAGGCCGGGGGTGATCTCGCAGGCTTCGTCCACCGCGTCCACGCGGATGTCGTAGTCGAGCATCACGTACTGGCGCGCGATGATGACGCCGTTGAGGCGCCGGACGAGCTGGTCGACCTGGTCGCGCTGCTCGGCGCCGGACCGTCGCACCAGGATGGCCTCGGACCGCAGGATCGGGTCACCGAAGACCTCGAGGCCGGCCTGCCGCAGGGTGGCCCCCGTCTCGACCACGTCCGCGATGACGTCGGCGACCCCGAGCCGGACCGCGGTCTCCACCGCCCCGTCGAGGTGGATCACCTCGGCGCTCAGGCCCCCTGACGCGAGGTCACGCTCCACCACCCGGGCGTAGGAGGTCGCGATGCGCTTCCCGGCGAGGTCCTCCACGTTCGCGACGGTTCCCGGTCGGGCGGCGTAGTGGAACGTCGACCTGGCGAACCCGAGGCCCAGCAGTTCCTCGGCCTCGGTGTCGGAATCGAGGAGCAGGTCGCGGCCGGTGATGCCGACGTCGAGCTGGCCGGCCCCGACGTAGGTCGCGATGTCGCGCGGCCGGAGGAAGAAGAACTCGGTGTCGTTGGCCGGATCGACGAGCACGAGGTCGCGGTGGTCGTGGCGCTGCCGGTAGCCCGCCTCGGTCAGCAGTCGGCTCGCGGGTTCGGACAGCGAGCCCTTGTTCGGCACGGCGACACGCAGCATCGAAACGTCCTCGTGTGGTGCTTCTCTGGTGGGGCCTGCATCGGCCCGGTGGGGGCGGGGCCGGCCCGGATCTGGTGGCGAGCAGCCCGGCGGCTGTGCCGGGAGCCTTCGCCCCAGCGGTGCCGCGGTGTCCGAGGCATCCGCGGCGGGCCGTCGGTCACAGGTGAGCGTAGACGTCCTCGAGGGTCAGCCCGGAGGCCAGCATGAGCACCTGGGCGTGGTAGAGCAGCTGCGAGATCTCCTCGGCGGTGCGCTCCGGGCCCTCGTGCTCGGCCGCCATCCAGGCCTCGGCAGCCTCCTCGAGGACCTTCTTGCCGACCTCGTGGACCCCGGCGTCGACCGCCGCGACGGTGCCCGAGCCCTCCTCGCGGGTGTGCACCTTCGCCGAGAGCTCGGCGAACAGCTGCTCGAACGTCTTCACGGTCTCGACCTCGTCGTGGATCTCGTCGGTTGGCCGGAAGCCTACGCCACCGCGCTCGTCCGCCCGCCTGCACCGTCCGTCGGCCTGCGGACAGGCCCACGGGGACGTCCGGGGTGAGCGGATCGGTAGGCTCATGGTCCTGCGGCGCGCACTGTTTCGCTCCGACGCCCCACGACCTCGCGACGACGGGCGCCGCCGACCCCGATCTGGAAAAGGAACGGCCGTGAGCCAGCAGACCCCACCCCCCGGCGCCGGCGGTGCCGGTGACCAGCAGCCCTCCGAGGAGGAGGTCCGCCAGTACCTCGCCCAGCTGCGTCAGGCCCCGGCCGAGCAGGTCCTCGCCGAGGTGCTCTCCGGGCTCCTCAACGCCGCCCAGGTCAAGGTCGGTCGCCGCGACGGCCGCCTGTTGATCGACCTGTCGGCCACCCTCATCGACGGCGCCCGCGAGCACGTCAGTGACGAGCTCACCGGCCAGGTCGACGAGGTACTCGGCCAGCTGCGTATGGCGCAGGTCGAGGGCGAGCAGGAGGTCAACGCCGCCCGGGCCCAGGGCCAGCAGGAGCCCAACGACCTCGGTGCCGAGGGTGAGCCGCCTGCGGGCGAGGCACCCACCGGCGGCCAGACGCCGCCGCAGCAGGCCCCGTCGGCCCAGCCCCAGCAGGAGCAGGACCCGGCCAAGCGGCTCTGGACGCCGGGCACCTGAAGGACGCGCACCTGACCTCGTGACATACGGGCCGGTCCGCTCCCCGAGGGCCCGACAGCCCGCCTCGACGGGTATGGAGGCGGGCTGGTAGCCTGCGAAGGGTCCGCGATCTGTGCGGACGCGCACCACCACAACCGAAGAGCCAAGTGGCGGCCTCGAGGCCGCCCACCCGGCAGGTCGTTCCTCACCGGGTCCTCGCCCGCAGCTGCACGCGACCTCGTCGCGTGCTCGCGGACGTTGCACCCGACGGCGACCCTCACGGTCGCCGTCGTTTCGTTTCACCAGGCGATCGCCGATCCGGGTGGGGCCCGCCCGCCGCACGG
This sequence comes from Nitriliruptoraceae bacterium, assembly GCA_007130695.1. Classification (GTDB taxonomy): domain Bacteria; phylum Actinomycetota; class Nitriliruptoria; order Nitriliruptorales; family Nitriliruptoraceae; genus SKLC01. Next base: position 7,413 of record SLRZ01000015.1, on the reverse strand, counting down.
CCGAGGTGGTCCGGCGAGCGGGACTCGACCGTCGCCGACCCGTCACCGCACCGAGGAGGCAGCAGCATCAACGAACAGAACCGTCTGAATGCGGACATCAAGGTCCCGCGTGTCCGGCTCGTCGACGCCGACGGAGAGCAGGTCGGCATCGTCCAGCTCGCCGACGCACTGCGCCGGGCCCGTGAGCAGGACCTCGACCTCGTCGAGGTCGCGCCCCAGGCCGACCCGCCCGTGTGCCGGATCATGGACTACGGCAAGCACCGCTACGAGCAGGGTCAGAAGGAGAAGGAGGCGCGCAAACGGCAGAACCAGATCTCCGTCAAGGAGATCAAGATGCGCCCCAAGATCTCCCGAAACGACTACGAGACCAAGTCGGGCCACGTCCGTCGGTTCCTCAAGGACGGTTCCAAGGTCCGGGCCTCGATCATGTTCCGCGGGCGTGAGATGACCCACACCGAACTCGGACTGGTTCTCCTCGAGCGCCTCGCCGAGGACATGACCGAACTGGCCACCGTCGAGGCCCACCCCAAGGTGGACGGACGGAACATGGTGATGGTGCTCGCGCCCCACAAGACCAAGCCCAAGGCCGAGGAGGACGACGCCCCCGAGGCGAGCTCCGAGGCCCCCCAGGAGCCGGCCTCCGAAGAGGCCTGAGCACGATCCGTGCCCACGTCCCGGGTCCGCCCGGCCCGCGCCGGCAACGGCGCGCCGTGCAGCCGGCCGGCGACCCCCACGACCCACAGAGAGGCTTCGAACATGCCGAAGCAGAAGACCCACAGTGGCGCGAAGAAGCGTTTCCGCGTCACCCGCAACGGCAAGGTGATGGTGCAGCAGAAGAACCGCGCACACATCCTCGAGAAGAAGAGTTCGGCGCGGAAGCGCCGGCTGGCGGGGGAGACCCAGGTGTCCCCCGGCGACGCGAAGAAGGTCAAGCGCCTCCTCAACAAGCGGTAGGCGAAGCAGGCGCATTCAACGGTTTGAACGAGGAGGACGAACATGGCACGCGTCAAGGGTGGCGTCCACGCCAAGAAGGGCCACAAGGCGGTCATGGACCGCGCGAAGGGCTTCCGGGGTGCACGTAGCCGTCGGTTCCGGGTCGCCAAGGAGGCGACCTACCACGCGGATCGCTACGCGTACCGCGACCGTCGCAAGCGCAAGGGTGATTTCCGCAAGCTGTGGATCCAGCGCATCAACGCCGCGGCCCGCCAGGAGGGCCTGAGCTACTCGCGGCTCATGCACGGGCTGAAGCTCGCGGAGATCGAGGTCGACCGTAAGGTGCTCGCCGACCTCGCCGTCCACGAGCCGAAGGCGTTCGGCGAACTCGTCGGGGCCGCCAGGGCCGCGCTCGAGCAGGACGCGGCCTGACCACGCAGCAGCACGGACTGACCGGCGTCGGCCTGCAGGCCGACGCCGGTCGTCGTCCGCGTCGCCTGACGGGCGTCGCATCCACCGTGGAGCGCGCGTGGAGATGGTGACCTCGACCCGCAACGCGAGGGTGAAGGCCGCCGCGGCCCTCACCCGTCGCCGGGAACGGCGCGCCACCGGCCGTCACCTCGTCGAGGGGCCCCACGCCGTCACCGAGGCGCTTGCCGCCGGGGCCGTCGAGACCGTGTTCGCGACGCCGGAAGCCCTCGAGGATCTCGGGCAGCTACCGACAGGTGTCGAGGTGGTGGTCGTCGCCGACCACGTGCTGGCCCACCTCGCCGACACCACCACCCCACAGGGCGTGGTCGCGGTGGCGGGTGACGTGACCGTCGGGCTCGAGGCGCTGCCGCCCGAAGGGCTCGTGGTCGTGCTCGACCGACTCGCCGACCCGGGCAACGTCGGCGGCATCGTGCGCACGGCCGACGCGGCCGGGGCCAGCGCGGTGGTCTGCACGGAGGGGACGGCCGACGTGCTGGGACCCAAGGCGGTCCGAGCGGCGGTGGGATCGACCTATCACCTGCCACTGGTCGTCGGCTGCGACCTCGCGGCGCTCGCGGGGGTCGCCCGCGGCCAGGGGCGCCGGCTGCTCGGCCTGGACGCGGGGGCGGACACCTCGGTGCTGGAATTGGCGGGGGAGCACGACCCGCTCGTGCTCGTGCTGGGCAACGAGGCCCACGGCCTCGACGCCGAAGCCCGGGACGTCCTGGACGACGTCGTCTCGGTCCCCATGCGTGGTGCCGCCGAGTCCCTCAACGTCGCCGCGGCCGCCGCCGTGGCCATCTACGCTGCGGCCCCTGGCCGGGGTGGGCCCGGGGAGGCCGGCGGGTCGGGGCGGCCCGGGAGTGCCAACCGCTAGGGTTCGAGATGTCGGCGGACCGGGGAGTAGGAGGGGCGTGATCGGCGAGCACAGCCTCGACGGACCGTCCGCACTCGACCTGTTGCCCGAGGCGGCGGTGCTGGTCGACGACAGCGGGGTCGTGCGGCACTGCAACGATCGTGCGGCGACGCTGCTGGGCCTCTCGGAGGCTGATATCGGCCGTCCCTTCGCCGAAGTGTGTCTCCTGCACGATGCCTCGGGGCTGCGATGGCTCCCGACCGAGCAGCGGCCACGGGTCGGCGACCGTGTCCCCGAACGGGTCCTGTACGCCGAGGTCCGCGGCGGGTGGCGTCCGGTCTCGGTGGCCGGTCGCTGGAGCGATGGGGGGCTGGTACTCACGTTCCGTAGCGCGGGCCGGCGTGACCGCCTCGACGCCGTCCGCGGCGACGTGGTGGCGACCGTCTCCCACGAGATCCGCTCACCGCTGACGAGTGTGAAGGGCTTCACCCGGACGATGCTCGCCAAGTGGGAACGCTTCTCGGACGAGCAGAAGCGGGCGATGCTCGAGACCATCGACGCCGACGCCGACCGGGTGACACGGCTGCTCGGTGAACTCCTCGACGTGTCGCGTATCGACGCCGGACGGGTGCAGTTGCACCGGCGCCCCGTGGACGTCGCCGCCGTCGCGGGCGAGGTGGTGGACAAGGCGCGTCACCGTGACGTCGGCCGTGACCGCCAGCTCGATGTCGTGATCGAGGACGGCCTGCCACAGGTCCACGCCGACCGGGACAAGCTCGAACAGGTCCTGACCAATCTCGTGGAGAACGCCCTCACGCACGCCCCGGCCGGTGCCGTGCGGGTCGACGTGGGCGGCAACGCCGAGTCCGTGCACCTGGTGGTCTCCGACGAGGGGCCGGGCATCGACGCGGACCAGCAGGCCATGGTGTTCCAGAAGTTCGGCCGGGGACGTGAGAGCCGCAGTGGAGGCACCGGTCTCGGGCTCTACATCACCCGCGGCCTGGTCGAGGCCCACGGGGGCACTGTCTGGGTCGACGCCGGGGAGCGGGCCGGCGCCCGGTTTCACGTCACGCTGCCCGCCACCGACCGGGAGTGACGCCGTCGCCCCGGTGCGCTGCATCGGGGCGGGGGTGGGGTCCCGGCGGGTCGCCGCCGCACGGTGACCGTGCCCCGGGGGCTGGCGTCTACCCTCCCCGGGCGCGACGAAGGAGACTGGGCAGGTGACCGACATCGACGAGCTGCGACGGCAGGCCCTCGAGGCCGTCGAGGCCACCACGACGCTCGACGAACTCGACGAGGCACGGGTGCGCTATGTCGGGCGACGCTCGGAACTCGCCCTGGCCCAGCGTGGCCTGGGGGACCTCGACCCCGAGGAGCGCAAGGAGCGGGGCAAGCAACTCAACGCCGTGCGCGGTGCGGTGGAGCAGGCCCTCGAGGAACGTCGGTCGGTGCTCGCGCAGGCGGCGCTGGAGGCCCGCCTCGCCGACGAGCGGCTCGACCTGACGCTGCCGCCCCGTCGGGTGCCCCCGGGTCGGCCGCACCTGCTCACCCAGGTCGAGGAGGAGATCGTCGACGCCTTCATCGGTCTCGGCTATCGCGTCGCGGAGGGGCCGGAGGCCGAGTCGGGCGCCTACAACTTCGACCTGCTCAACATCCCGCCCGACCACCCCACCCGCACCGAGATGGACACGATCTACGTCGAGGGCTACGAGGACGTGGTGCTGCGCACCCACACCTCGCCGGTCCAGACCCGGGTGCTGACCGACCAGGCCCCGCCGGTCGCGGTGGTGGTGCCCGGCCGCGTCTACCGCGCCGACACGGTGGACGCGACGCATTCGCCGGTGTTCACCCAGGTGGAGGGGCTGCTGGTCGACACCGACATCACCATGGCCCACCTGCGGGGCACGCTGCTGGAGCTGTGCCGGGCGCTGTTCGGCGCGGAGCGCGAGATCCGGTTGCGCCCGTCCTTCTTCCCGTTCACCGAACCCAGCGCCGAGGTCGACGTCTCCTGTGGGTTCTGTGACGCCGCACAACGCGGTGACGCCGCCGGGGCCGCCGACTGCCGCGTGTGTTCGGGGACCGGCTGGATCGAGATCCTCGGTGCCGGCATGGTCGACCCCAACGTGCTGAGCGCCTGCGGGATCGACCCCGAGGTGCACTCGGGCTTCGCGTTCGGCATCGGTGTCGAGCGGGTCGCCATGCTGCGAAACGGCGTCGCCGACATCCGTGACTTCTTCGACGCCGACGCCCGGTTCCTGGCGCGGTTCTAGACGCGAGACGAGGAGCGAAACTCCCGTGAAGGTCCCCCTTTCCTGGCTGCGGCGTCTGGTCGACGTCGAGCTGTCCCTGGACGAACTCGTCGACGTGATGGGCCGAAACGGCCTCGAGGTCGAGGAGGTCCACGTCCCCGGCGGGGGGACCGCCGGTGTGCGCACGGCCCGGGTGCTGGAACGCGGCGCCCACCCCGACGCCGACAAGCTGCAGGTGGTTCGCGTCACCGGCGAGGGCGGGCAGGGGGAGCTCCAGGTGGTCTGCGGCGCCTGGAACTTCGAGGTCGGCGACATCGTCGCCCATGCACCTCCCGGCGCCACGATCCCCGGGATGACGCTGGAGGCCAGGAAGCTGCGCGGCGTGGAGTCGGCCGGGATGATCTGCTCGGCCCGCGAACTCGAACTGGGCGACGACCACGACGGGATCCTCGTGCTGCCCGGGGACACGCCCGTGGGTCGTGAGCTCACCGAGCTGCTGCCCGTCGGCGAGCCCGTCATCGAGGTCGCCGTGCAGCCCGACCGGGGCGACCACCTGTCGGTGCTGGGGGTCGCGCGCGACCTCGGCGCCATCCTCGATCTGCCGGTCACGGCACCGACCACGCCCGAGGTACCGGTCAGCGGCGGTGTCGAGGTGCGCCTGGACACCGACGGCTGTGAGCGGTTCGCGACCGTCACGGTCGAGGACGTCGAGGTCGTCGCCTCCCCGCTGTGGCTGCGCCAGCGCCTGGTGCAGTGCGGGGTGCGGCCGATCGACGCGGTCGTTGACGTCACCAACTATGTGATGCTCGAACTCGGCCAGCCGTTGCACGCCTTCGACCTCGACCGGATCGCGGGCGGCCGGCTCACGGTCCGTCGCTCGTCGGGCGGGGAGTCGCTGGTGACCCTCGACGACCAGGAACGGACGCTGTCGGCCGGTGACCTCGTCATCGACGACGACAACGGACCGGTCAGTCTCGCCGGGGTCATGGGTGGCCGCGACACCGAGGTGGTGGCCACCACCACGCGCGTGCTGCTCGAGGCGGCCGTGTGGGAGCCCGCGCAGGTACGCGCGACCTCGAGGCGACTCAACCTCGTCAGCGAGGCCTCCCAGCGTTTCGCGCGGGGTGTGGACCCGGAGGGTGCGCAGCGGGCGGTGGCACGCGCGGCCGAACTGCTGGTCGAGTGCACCGGCGCCCGGATCGGTGCCGGGAGCGACGTGACCGCCGATGCCGAGCCCGACTGGGCCCGTCGGCAGCGCATCGACCTCGACACCGCGTGGGCCCGGGACCTGGTGGCCGTCGAGGAACTCGGCACCGACCGCCAGCGCGCACTGCTCGAACGGGCCGGCTGCGTCGTCGAAGCCCTCGAGGACGGGCGGCTGCATGTCGGGCCCCCGAGCTGGCGTTGGGACCTGCAGCGCCCGGCCGACCTCGCCGAGGAGCTCGCCCGGCTGCACGGCTACGACCGGATCCCCGCGGCCCTGCCCGCCGCGCCGGTGACGGGCGGCCTGGCTCCGAGTCAACGCCTCGAGCGTGACCTTCGCGCGGCCGTGCTGGCCGCCGGGTTCCACGAGGCGATCACCCGTCCCTTCGTGGGTGACCAGGTGCTCGTCGGGGCGGTACCGAGCGCCGGTCGGGTGCGACTCGCCAACCCCCTCGCCAAGGACGCCTCGGCGATGCGGCCGTCGTTGCTGGAGGGCCTGCTCGGGGCGCTGCGTCGCAACGTCGGGCAGGGCCGGCCCGGGACCGCGCTGGCCGAATACGGCCGGATCTTCCGTCCGACCGATGACCCGCTGGCGGCGAGCCTGCCCGACACCGCCCACTGGCGGACCTACGACGGCGGTGGGTTGCCCGTCCAGCCCCGGGCGCTCGGGCTGGCCGCACAGGGACTGCGGATCGGGCCGGGCTGGTTGGACACCGACCAGACCTGGAGCGTCTACGACCTGCTCGGTGCGCTCGACGAGGTCGTCGCGCGCCTGCTGCCGCCCGATGACGGACGCCGGCTCGTGCGCACGCCCGAACAACGGCCCGGGCTGCACCCGGGGCGCACCGCCGTGCTGTGGCTCGGCGACGTCGAGGTCGGTGTGGTCGGACAGCTGCACCCCGACGAGGCCGCGGCGCGCGACCTGCCCGAACCGGTCGTGGTGGCCGAACTGGTCGTCGAGAGCCTGCTGACGGCCGTTCCCGAGGCGGGCCATCCCCGGGTGCCGGCGTCGACGCTCGTGCGCCACCCGGCGATGACGGTCGACGTCGCGCTGGTCGCCGACGACGACGTGGCCTACTCGGACCTCGAGGCGGCCGTGCGTGAAGGGGCCGGGACCGAACTCGACGAGCTGTGGTGGTTCGACGAGTACCGCGGACAGCAGCTGGGGGAGGGGCGGCGCAGTATCGCCCTGCGGCTGCGGCTGCAGGCGCCCGACCGCCAGTTGACCGACGAGGACGCCGAGCGGGTCATCACCGCGGTCGGTGCAGCCGCGGAGCGTGTGGGCGCGACCCTGCGACGCTGACCGCGCGTGACCGGGCCGGACGCCAGGCGCGCTGCGACGCGGGGGTTGCGACGCCGACCGGCTGGCGTCGCAGCCCGGTGGTCGGGCGGGTGTGTGACGTGGCGCGTGCGCCGTTGACCGGCTGGCGTCACAGCCCGGTGGTCGCGCGGGTGTGTGACGTGGCGCGTGCGCCGTTGACTGGCTGGCGTCGCAGCCCGGTTGTCGGTGACGTGAGCCGTTCGTGGGTGACGGGCTGACGTCGCAGCGGCGTGCCTGGGCCCGGTGAGGTGGGCGGGGTCGGCCGTCGCGTCGTGCCGGGTGGAGTCCTACGCTCTGGGCATGGCCTCCGTACCGATCTCCCGACGGGTCTCGATCCCCGAGTCCGAACTCGACGTCCGCGCGTCGCGTTCGGGGGGACC
>SLRZ01000208.1 GCA_007130695.1 Nitriliruptoraceae bacterium | reverse complement strand
GGGCGACGCAGCCGGATCCGCTCCCGGCCGCGTGTGAGCGCCGCAGCGCCGGGTCCGCTCCCGACCGCACGTGGGCGGCGCAGGGCCGGCGCCGCTCCCGGCCGTGCGTGGGGTTCGTGCCGGTCAGCGCGTGCCGGCCGGTGCGGGTGCGATCCTGAGACCCGGGCCGTCCGGCCCTCGGCCGACACCGCGTGCGCCTACCGGATACCGCCTCGTATCCGGTACGATCGGTCCGGCTTCGGCGCACGCGAGTGGTCCTTTCCAGCCAGGCGACTGGCCGTTCGGCCCGCCTGGCTCTGGGGTTCCGCGGGGGGATCACACCGCACCAGGGTGGTCACCGACAGGGGGTCGCCGCCTCCGGACCAGGATGCCGGTCGTGGGGCCCCACAGCTCCGACGCCCGGAACACGACCGTAGACCGAGACGCCGGCACCACCACGAGCCCGGCTCTGACGTCCTTCGACCACGGGGAGGCACGGTGAACGCCCTGGCCGACCGCGCCGCCGGCCTGGCGCCCCGTTGCCCGGGTCCGGCGCCCCGCGACCACGGGGAGGCACGGTGAACGCCCTGGCCGACCGTGCCGCCCGCCTCGCGCCCCGTTGCCCGGGTCCGACGCCCCGCGACCACGGGGAGGCACGGTGAACGCCTTCGTCGACCGGGTCGGCGGCCTCGTGACCCGATTCCCGGCGGCCGTGCTCGTGGTGCTGTTCGCGATCACGGTCGTGCTGGGCACGTTCGCGACCGAGCAGCGGTTCGAGGCGGACATGTCGGCCTTCGCCCCCGAGGGTGAACTGCGCGAACTCGAACGGCGCATCAGCGACGAGTTCGGCCGCGGCGAGAGCCGCGCCCAGGTCATCGTCGACGCCGGGCGCGGTGGTGACGTCCTGAGTCCCGAGGGTCTCGCGCTGGCCGAGCGCCTCGAGGAGGCCATCGAGGACCAGGAGGGGCTCGCCGAACTGATCGACGACGGCGGCCCGATGCCCGGCAACGGGGTGGTCAGCTACGCGACCCCGATCGCCAACCAACTGCAGCAGATGGGCATGGTGCCCGGCGAAGCCAGCCAGAGCTTCATCGACAGTGCGCTCCAGGACGCACTCGCCGGCCGCCAGGGCAGCCGCATCACCGCACTGCTGTCCCAGGACTTCGACGGCGAGGCGGCCCGGGGTGGCCTGGTCGTGGTCAACCTCGACCCGGAAGCCGGGTGGGACGAGATCCACGAGGCGCACCTGGCCCTCTCCGATGCGGTCGACCGGGTCGACGACGGCTTCTACGACGCGGACGCCTTCAGCTTCTCGATCGTGCAGCACGAGATGGAAGGGGGCATGGAGCGGGACATGCCCGTGCTGCTGGGCGCGAGCTTCCTGCTCATCATCCTCATCCTCGCGTTCCAGTTCCGACGGGTGAGCGACGTGGTGCTGGGTGTGGTCGGCCTGGCCTCCTCGGTGCTGTGGATGGCCGGCATCTCGGTGCTGTTGGGCCCCAACTACCTCGGCCTGACCGGGCCGTTCAGCCAGATCGCCATGGCGGTGCCGGTGCTGCTGGTCGGCCTCGGCATCGACTACAGCGTGCACCTGACCTCCCGCTACCGCGAAGAGCGGGCGGGCGGCGCGGGGGCGTCGACGGCGGCCCGCACGGCCGTGGTCACGGTCGGGGTCGCGCTGACCCTGGCCACGATGACCACCGCCATCGGGTTCCTCGCCAACTGGCTCTCTCCGCTGCCGCCGATCGCCGACTTCGGACTGTTCGCCTCGGCCGGCATCGTCTCCGCGGCGGTGGTGCTGGGCCTGCTGGTGCCCTCGGCGCGGATCCTGCTCGACCGTCGGGCCGAGGCCGCCGGCACCGCCGCCGCGATGCCCGCCCCGCCGCAGCGCCGGGCACTGAGCTGGCTGCCGGCGCACGCCCCGGTCGCCACCCTGGTCGGCGGGCTGCTGCTCGCCGTCGGTGCCGGGATTCTGGCGACCGACCTCGACAGCACGTTCAGCCGCGACGAGTTCATCCCCGAAGGGTCGCAGGCCGCGGTGATGGTCGAGCGGCTCGACGACCTCTTCGGCGGGGACATCAGCGAACGCACGCAAGTGCTCCTCGACGGCGACGTCCGCGACCCGGAACGGTTCGCGTTGCTGCTCGACGCCGAGGAGGAGCTCGCCGAGGTCGATGGCGTGCGGACCCTCGACGGCCGTGCCGACCTCACCTCGCCGGCCTCCGTGGTCCGTGAGCTCGACCAGATCGCCGACGCGGCCCGCAACCAGCTCGCCGCCCAGTTCACGTTGCTGGCCGACCCGGAATCGGCGGCCGACGAGCTGCCCTTCCCCGACGACCTCACCTTCGGTGATCTGCCCGCGGACCTGCGGGAACAGATCGTCGAGGAGGGCGGGGATCTGCCCGCCGACGAGACCGACCTGCCGGTCGGCGACCTCGAGGCCCTCGAACGACGCCTGCCCCCGGGCGTGTCGGCCACCGAGGCCCTGCTGTCGACGCTGCCCGGCGCGGAACTCGTCGACACGCTGCGGGGCGGGATCGCCGAACAGGTCGAGGCCGACAGCCCCGACGCCGATCCGGCCGTGCTCGCCGAGCTCGCCGCGCTGGAGCCCGGTCAGCTGACGGCGGTACGGATCCGGGCCTCGGGCTACCCGGTCGAGGAACTCTCCGACGAGGCGCTCGAGCTGATCGAGACCGGCGACCGGCTCGTCGATCTCGGCTGGCAGGGCGACCGGCCGGCCGCCGACGCCGACGTGGGCGCCATCCTGGCGCTGGCAGGCGAACGGGCCGGCGATCAGCTCGCCGGGGTCCTGAGCGAGGACGCGGCGCTGCTGAGCATCTCGACCCAGGCGGGGGAGGAGGGCGCCGACGTCCTGGCCGACCAGATCCTGGCCACCCTCGAACCGCTCGAGACCGCCATGCCGGGCGGGATCGCCGTCATCAGCGACCAGCTGCTGATCGACGCGACCCTGCAGCAGATGACCTCCTCGCAGATCAACGCGATCGTGCTGAGCCTGCTGGCGGCGCTGCTGCTGCTGACGCTGTACTACGCGATCTCGGCACGTCGACCGCTGCTGGGCCCGATCACGATGCTGCCCTCGCTGCTGTCGGTGCCGCTGATCCTCGGCTCGATGTGGGTGGTCGGGCTGTCGTTCAACGCGCTGACCGCGACCGTGTCCTCGATCGCCATCGGCATCGGCGTGCCCTACGGCATCCACGTCACCAACCGGTTCCTCGAGGAGCAGGCCCACGGTGGCGACACGGCGACGACGATCACGCAGACCCTGCGCCACACCGGGGCGGCCCTGATCGGCTCCGCGGTCACGACCGCCTCCGGCTTCGGGGTCCTGGTGCTGTCCGACCTCACGCCCATGCAGCAGTTCGGTGGGGTGACCTCGGTCACCATCATCTACGCGCTGGTCACCGCACTGCTGGTCGAGTCGAGCGCGCTGGTGCTGTGGGACCGCTGGCACCGCCGTCGCGACCCGGGGGACCGGGGGCCGTCGGCGAGGATGTACCCGGAGCCGGACGGAGCGGCCGCGGACCATCGGGTCCCCGTCGTCGAGGTGGAGCGCGGCGTGCCGGAACTCGTCCACCGTGAGGGCGAGGTGCCCGGATGAACGCACGTGCCGTGGGACGGATCACGCTGATCGCGATCGCGGTCGGGGGCATCGCGCTGGTCGGGGAGGCGTCGGGGGTGGCGCCCGCCTGGGCGGTGCTGGCCGGGCTGGCGGTGTCGGTCACCGGCGCCCCACCGGTGGTGCACCGGGGCGTGACGACGCTGGGTACGGCCGTGGCGGTCGCGATGGTGCTGGCGGTATTGGACGGCGCCGGTGCGCCGATGTCGCTGGCCGTCGCGGTGGTCACCGTCGTGGTGGTGGCCGGGGCGGGCATCGCCCGGTTGCGCGACGATGCCCGGGCGCCCGCACTGGCGGTGCTGCTCGGTGGGGGCGTCGTGCTCGCCGGGGTGCACGTGGCCGGTGCGGTCGGTGTGGCGGAGGTCGCGCCCGCCCTGGGTGGCCTGGTGGCGGGGCTGCTACCGATGCAGGTCGGGGAGGTGGTGTCGGCCCTGCGCGCATCGACGTCCCGCGAGACGGACGGGGAGGCGCACGCGACCGTCGACGGCACCGGGGACCTCCGGGGCGACGTCGGACAGGTCCGGCGAGTCGATGGCGCGGACCCTGAGCACGTGGCAGGGGACCGCCGGAGCGATGGCACGGAGCTTGGCGGTATGGACCCCGACGGCGTGGGCTCGGACCGCCGGTTTGACGGTACGGAGGCCGAACACGGGGGCTCCGTCCTCGGGCTGGACGGCACGGCACCCGACCGCGGTGGGTCCGGCGACGGCGCCGGCCGCGGGTTCGGTCCGGTCCGACCCGGCGTCGACGGCGGGGAGGTCGGCCGATGATGTCCGTGAACCGATCCCGCCCTACACGCTCCCGCGCGCCCCGACGCTGGCCGTCGGC
>SLRZ01000216.1 GCA_007130695.1 Nitriliruptoraceae bacterium | reverse complement strand
CGTACACGTTCGCCTCGGAGCCGCGCGGTGGCTGAGCGCGACGCGGACCGGCGCGACGGCCTCACCGACCTCGACGCGGCGGATCTCGACGTCGTCGACCTCGGTGCGCAACTCGATTCCCTGCTCGACCGTGGTCGCGCCGGCGAGGTCGACAGCGAGGACGTCCAGCGGGGCCTCGCGTCGCTGGTGCTGACCCTGGTCGAGGTCCTGCGCGAACTGATGGAGCGGCAGGCCTTGCGCCGCATGGAGTCGGGCACGCTGACCGAGGAGGAAGTCGAACGTCTCGGGCGCACCTTCCTCGCCCTGCGCGACCGCATGGACGAACTGAAGGACACCTTCGGGCTCACCGACGAGGACCTCAACCTCGACCTCGGGCCGTTGGGTCGTCTGCGCTGAGGTTCTCGGGTCCGGTCGGCTCAGGCGGGGCCGGCGGCCTTCTCCATGAACCGGGCACGGTCGACCAGCACGCGGCGATGACGGATCTTGGCCACGTTCACCCCGTCCTGGTCGACCATCACGTTGAACTCGAGCCGGCGCCCGTGGTGACCGATCAGGGTGGCGTGGGCCTTGACCGTGGTCCCCACCGGACTGGGCTTGAGGTGCTCGATCTCCGCATAGGTGCCCACCGACGTCTCGCCCTCGGGCAGGTCGTGGGCGATCGCCTCGACGCAGGCGCCCTCGGCCAACGCCAGCAGCGCGGGTGTCCCCAGCACGGGGACCTCGCCCGAGCCGAGCGCGAGGGCGGTGCAGTCGTCGGTCACTTCCAGGGTGCGCGCGAGCTTCAGCCCCGGGTCGCAGTTGCCCATGATTCGCCGCCTCGGTGGGGAGGAGTTCAACCGGGCAGCGTACCCCGTCGGCGGCGCCCGGCGACCGCTTCCGGGCCCCTGCCGGCCGCCATGGGCCACACCATGGCCGTACGGCGGTGGCACAACGGACGGGTTCTGTGCCCGTCCGGACCGGAAGGCGGCCGTGGGTGGCCTTCGGGACAGGCCGCCCCCATCGACACTGCTGCCCCCGGCCCCCATTCTGGCTCTGGACGGACCGGTCGACGCGACCGGCCCCTTCAGCGGACAGGTCGACGGACGACCCCGCCATCGGACTCCTCCAAGGAGGTCACCATGACCGCGCAGCAACCCCCACCCCGAGAGCCCGCGGGCCGCGACCGTGAGGTCGTGGTCACGAACGGCGGCGGAGGCGCCGGGACGGCCATCGCCGTGATCGTCGGTGTCGTCGTACTCGTCATCCTGCTCCTGGTCCTGTTCCGTGGTGGCATCTTCGGCGGGACCGACGACAACGGCACCGACATCGACATCGAGGCGCCGGCCGACGACGGCGACACCGACGATGGCGACACCGACATCGAGATGGAGGGCGGCGACGGCGGTGACGGCGGCAACGGCGACGACGGCCTCGACGGCGACGACGTCGACCCCACCGAGGACGACGAGGCCTAGAGCGCTCGTCGCCCGGCCTGGCCGGGTGACCTCCAGCTTCCACGCGGTGGCGGACCCACGGGTCCGCCACCGACGCGTGTGCGGCGTTTCGCGTGGGGGCCCCTCCGGGTGGCACCCTTGCGGCGACGAACCCTCACGCGCCACTCCCTTCTGGGGTGACGCCTCCCCTCGTGACCGACCCCAGGAGACGCCTGCGTGGACGCTCCCGCCGCCGTGCTCGGCCTCGTGCTCGCGATGACCGCCGTCGGTGGCGCCGGCGTCCTGTGGCTCGCGCCCACCTGGGGGAGGGTCCGCCACGGCTACGAGATCCTCACCGGTTCCACCATCGCCCTGCTCGCCTGGGGCGCCTGGGGGGCGTTGCGGGCCCCCCTGTCGACGTTGGAGGACACGGCGGTCGCGGACGAGGCCGGCCTGACGGGCACCCTGCTGCTGGGCCTGACCGTGCTCACCGCGGCAGCCTGTCTGGCACTGGTCACGCGACTGCCCGCGGTGGTCGCCCGCGTGCTCGGTTGCGCGGGGCTGGCCTCCGGTCTGGCCGCGCTCGTCCCGATCGCGATGATCCGTGCGGAGCGGGGTGGGCCCGGGGGGCTCGCCCAGGGCCTGGTCGAGGTCCTGCTGGGATCGCTGCTGATGGGCGCCATCTGGGTCGGCATGATCCTGGGCCACTGGTACCTGGTCGAGCGTCGGCTCTCGAACCGCTACATGGTTTGGATGGCCTGGGTGAACGTCGGGGCGGTCGTGGCGGGACTGGGGTCCGTCCTGCTGTCGCTGCGCAACCCCGTGCCGTGCGAGGGGCTGGCCGGGCCGGCCTTCGACGCCTGTGTGCGCCAGTTCTCGCCGGTCCTGCGCATCGGGGACATGACGGTCATCCTCGGTCTGGGTGTGCTGGCCCTGGTCGCCCTGATCTCCGGGTTCAACGTCAAACTCGCCCGGGAGGGTGGCCGCTCCATCCAGGCCTCGACCGGGATGTTCTACCTGGCCGTGATCCTGGCGCCCGCCGTGGAGTTCGCCGCGAAGGTGCGCTACTTCTGACTGTCCGGGTCGGCCACACGCGTCGCCAGGGCCAGGCCGTCGTCGAACGGCAGCACCGTCGTCGCGAACCCCTCGTCCGCCGCGAGGGTCTCGAGGAACTCGGCCGCCTGGTCCGGTGCCGACCCCTGACGCAGGACCCGCCGCGCCGCGAGGACCCCACCGGGACGCAGGAGCCGACGTGTGTGCTCCAGGTGCGCGGGTAGGTCCTCCGGCCGGGACTGCAGCAGTACGAGGTCGTAGACCCCGTCCGACAGCCGGGGCAGCACCGTGGCGGGCTCGCCGAGGATGGCGCGCACCCGGCCCTCGCGGCCGGCGCTGCGGAAGGCCTCGCTCGCCAGTGCGTGGCCGTGCGGGTCGGGCTCGACACTGGTGAGCACCCCGCGCTCCGCCAGCCCCCGGGCGATCCACAGGCCGGACACACCCCCGCACGCGCCGACCTCGACGGCCGCGCGCGCGTTGGTCGTGGTCGCCAGCCACGCCAGCAGCGAACCCACCTCGGGGCCCGGCGCGGACGCGTCCGCCCGGGCGCGCGCCCGGGCGAGGTGGTCGTCCTCGGCGGCGGTCAGCCGGCGGACCTCGGCCAGGACGTCAGGGTTCACGGGGCCTCCAGGAGGGATCGGGGGCCCACGCTAGCCAGACCTGTGCGCTGCCCGCGTGGCCGGGCATTCGCGCTGTGCCCCGGTAGGATCCGGTGTTCGCCCCGGGGCGCCGAAAGCGCCCGCCCCGATCCCGACGTCGTGAGGAGCACCGGTGCCGCACCACCATGGTGTCGACCTCGACCCGCACGACGCCGCCCGGGTGGCGGTGCTCGCCGCCGAGCGCCGCACGGGGCCCGGCCGGCCAGCGGCGCCGCCACCACCACCCGCTGCCGCGCCCGAGCCGTCGCCGACCGGTGACGTCGAGGGGGAGGCCGCCCCCTCCTGGGACGAGATCGCGGAGCGCTACGGCACCGTGGTCTACACGATGGCCTACCGCCTGACCGGTGACCGTGACGAGGCCCGTGACCTGGCCCAGGACGTGTTCGTGCGCGTCTACCGCAACCTCGACCGCTACCGCCCGGGCACCTTCGAGGGCTGGCTCTACCGCATCACCAAGAACCTCTTCCTCGACCGGGTCCGCCGTCGCAAGCGGGTGCGCCTCGAGCCGCTCCCGGAGGAGGAGTGGCGTCAGCCGAGCGACCTCTCTCCGGGCCCGGCCGACCGCATCGAGGACGGGATGCTGCGCGGCGACCTCGAACGGGCGCTGCAGGAGCTGCCGCCGCTGTTCCGCACCGCGGTCGTGCTCTGCGACGTGCAGGGTCTGGCCTACGAGGAGGTGGCCGAGGCCACCGGCTGGCCGTTGGGCACCGTCCGCTCGAGGATCCACCGTGGCCGACGCCTGCTGCGACGCCGCCTGGGTGGTGCCGACCATGGCTGAACGCCACGTGCAGGACGAGCGGCTCTCGGCGTTCCTCGACGACGAACTCGACGAGGACGCCGCGCTGCGGGTCACGCGGCACCTCCGGAGCTGCCAGCCCTGCCTCGACTCGCTGCAGGAACTGCGCGCCACGCGCGATGCCCTGCGGCGGCTCCCGGGCCTGCAGGCACCCGTGCTCACCGCCGAGGCACTGCCGGACCGCACCACCGCCCGCCGGGTCTCGAAGGGCGCGGTCTTCACGGGCGCGGTCACGCTGGTCATGGTGCTGCTGGGCGGCACGGTCTACGCGCTCGGTGGCGACGACGGGGACGTCGAGCCACCCGTGGAGATGTTCCTCGTCGACCACGTGGCACGTACGGCCGGTGGGCCGGTCCCACCCGCGGTCGGGACCGCCGGCCGGTGAGGTTCCTCGCGGTGGTCGGCGTGGCCGCCGTGGTCCTCGGGGCGGGGCCGGCGGCGTTGGCCGACGCGCCCGCGCGGGAGCGCGCCGACGATCCGGGCGGCGAGCGCGCGGGCGTCCTGGCGCTCGAGCGCGTGGTCGAGGCCTCGCAGCAGGCCGCCTACCACGGGGAGGTCGTCCTGG
>SLRZ01000227.1 GCA_007130695.1 Nitriliruptoraceae bacterium | reverse complement strand
CGCAGCGCCTCGGTGACCCCGTCGGGGCGCAGCATGCCGAGGTCGTAGATGGCCAGCCGCTCGGCGTAGGTCTGGCCTTCCTCGAGCAGGGTCCGCGCCGCGCCGGGCAGCCCGGACAGGATCAGGCCCAGGGCGCGGGCGTCCTGTGCGTGACGGTGGACGGCCCGCATCAGCGGTCGCAGGAGGAGTTCCTCCGCCTCGTGGATCTCGTCGACGGTGAGCAGGAGCCCGACGTCCCGGCGTTCGGCGAGCAGCACGAGGTCGTAGAGCAGCGACTCGATGTTGACGTCGGCGCGTCCGTCCGGGGCCGGGGCGAAGCGCATCTCTCCGCGGGTGATGGAGATCGCGGTGAGGCGGCGTGCGAGGTCCTCGGCGACGCCGACCAGCCCGGACGCGTCACGCACCAGCGACTGGCAGGTCGCGGCGAGGTCGTGGTCTCCGGCGTCCGCCTCGATGTGGAGGGTGATGGTGCCGGTGCGGGCCGCATGGTGGCGGGTGTAGGCCATCAGGGCGGTCTTGCCGACACCGCGCACCCCTCGCAGCAGCGGCATCCTGACGGGGTCGGTCGGGACCGCGAGCTTGTCGACGATGGCCTTCGCGGTCACCAGTGGGTCGTAACGGCCACCGAACGCGGGTGGGACCTTGCCCGGTCCGGGCGTGAACGGGTTGGCGGCGGCCGGCAGGGCGCCGGCGCCGATGTCGTGGTCACGGAACGGGTCGGGCATCGTGCCTTCATCACTAGAGACCACTAGGAGTACTAGGAATACTAGCAACGACTAGGGGCGACGGGGTGTCCGGGGCCCTGCCCGGCCCGGGTCGCCGGCTCGAATCAGTCGTCCCGCAGGTCCAGACGCATCAGCACCCGCGGGAACCCGCCGGACACCGAGTCCGTGTCGGCCGCCTTCGTGAAACCGGACTGCTCGAAGAGCCGGCGCGTACCGACGTAGGCCATCGTCTGGTCGACCTTCTCGCCCTGGTTGTCGACGGGATAGCCCTCGACGGCCGGGGCTCCCTGGGCACGTGCGTAGTCCACGGCGCCGGCCAGGAGTTCGTGCGAGATCCCCTTGCCGCGGTGGCCCGGGCGGACCCGGATGCACCACGCCGACCACACGTCGAGGTCGTCGACGTGGGGGATCTTGCGTGAGCGAGCGAAGGGCAGCTCGGCCCGCGGGGCCACCGCCGCCCAACCGACGACCTCACCCTCGTCGTCGTAGGCCAGTACACCGGGCCCCTCGTCGCGACCGCAGAGCGACCTGACGTACTCGCCCCGTGCCGGCCCGACCAGCGCGTTGTTGGTCTTGGAGTCGAGCCGGTGGCTCAGACACCAGCACACGGAGGCGTCGGGCTTCTTCGGTCCGAGCATGGTCGCGACGTCGTCGAACCGGTCCGCCGTCGCTGCTGCGAGCTCGATCGCCATCGCGGTGTCCTCGTCCGAGGCCGACGATAATCGGAATCGGTGGGCCTCGTTCGAAAAAATCTTCGTAGACGGCACCGGCCAACGCGTGCATGCTCGAAGCAGCTCGAGGTGCGACGACGTGAGCACCGCCGGACGCGGGAAGGCGGGAATGCGGCATGCCGGACACCATGCCCACACACGAGAGTCCCACGTCGCGCGTCTGGTATCTGCGCACGGCCCAGAGCAGTGACGGCGAGGTCCACGAGCAGCGGGTGGAGTACGCCCCGGGCTCGCCATTTCCGCCCGCGCACTTCCACCCCGCCCAGGACGAACACTTCGAGGTGGAGCAGGGTCGGATGCGGTTCGTCGTCGACGGCCGCGAGCAGCTCGTCGAGGCCGGTGGCGGCATCGACATCACACGGGGCACACCGCACCAGGCGCGGAACGGGTCCGAGACCGAGGTCGCGGTCGTGCGGTGGGAGACGCGTCCAGCGCTGCGGACCACGGAGTTCTTCAGCACGGCGGCGTGCCTGGGAAGCCAGGCCCGGCTGCTCGACTCCGCCCTGCTCGCCCGGGAGTTCCGCGAGGTCTTCAGGCTCACAGGTCCGACCAGGCTCCTCGTACCGCCGCTAGCGGGCCTGGCCAGGGTGCTGGGGCGTTCGTTGCCCGAGCCATAGGCGGCCGGCGATCAGGTCGGCGAAAGGTCGGCGCGCCGCTTCACAACGCGGTCCCGTGGACCGACATGTCCGCGGCGAACATGCGGTCGGGCTCGATCGCCCAGGCCGCCGGTGAGCCGTCCCACTCGTCCCACCCGGTGCCGTAGTGCTCGCGGGTGACGGCCGCGAAGTCCGCGTCGGCACTCCGCAGGTCGAGCAGCCGCGCGGTGCCGTGCACCGTGACGACGAGTTCCTCGCCACGAACGTGGGTCGCCGAGATGGCGGGGTGGCGGGCCAGATGTCGGGCGCGCACCGCCAGTGGAGAGGTCCCGAAGTGCACTCGCCCGCGGAACAGGAACCCGTCGACGGGCCCGGTGAGCGGTCGACCGTCGGCGCTGACGGTGGCCACGACGAAGACGTGCATCCCATGGAGACGCGCGACGAGCTCGGAGGCCTCGACGCGGGCCTGCCGGGTGTGGATGTCCCGCAGGTGCGACCCGGCGCTGGCGTAGCTCTCGGCCAGCAGCTCTGCGAGCCAGGCCAGATCCTCAGCCGTTTCGTGCATGTCGAGACCCTTCGCAGACGCCATCGACCGACCATATATGGGCCCTGCGACAGCCATGATGCGATGGCCAAGGAGCACGAGCGACGGCCAGGAGGCGGGAGAGGAGTCCGGTGCCGGTGCGGCGGGACCGACGCGAGATCGGGCTCGACGTTATCCCCAGGCGACAGGAGCCTCGATGCAGCGGGCTACACCCTGGCCGTCACCATCCGAGGATGACGGACCAGGCCCTGACACTGAATGACTACCTCGACGAGTGGCTCGCGCTGCAGCGCACCCGCGTCGAACCGACCACGTGGACCAACTACCGGCTGATGGCCCGCTACTACCTCCGCCCCGTGCTCGGGGAGCGTCGTCTTTCCGAGCTCACGGTTCGTGACCTCGACCGTCACTACGTCGCCCTGCTCGACCACGGTGGCCGGCGCGGCCAGGGGTTGG
Organism: Nitriliruptoraceae bacterium; assembly: GCA_007130695.1. GTDB lineage: Bacteria > Actinomycetota > Nitriliruptoria > Nitriliruptorales > Nitriliruptoraceae > SKLC01. Next base: position 1,468 of record SLRZ01000227.1, on the reverse strand, counting down.
CGCGGCGCACGATCGCCTACGCGCACGCCATCCTGCACAAGGCGTTGGCCGACGGCGTCGACGCCGGTCTCCTCGAGGACAACGTGGCGGCTCGCGCGTCCGTGCCGCGTATCGACCCGCGCCGCGACGCAATGCCCCGACAGGTGCGCACCTGGGACCGCGCGCAGGTCCGTCGTTTCCTGGAGCAGTCCGCCGATCACGAACTCGCTGACCTGTGGCGGGTGGCGCTGGGCACCGGTATGCGTCGCGGAGAGCTGCTCGGCCTGCGCTGGGAGGACGTGGACCTCACGATCCCCAGCCTGCAGGTCGCCACGACCCTCACTCGCGTCCACGGCGCCTTCCGCCTGAAGGAGACCAAGACCCGTCGGGTCCGACGGCTCCACCTCGATGACGACACGGCGGAGGTGATCGGGCGGCAGCCGCGACGCACCGGTGGCCCCTACCCGCTGGTGTTCACCCGTGCCGACGGCCAGCCCCTGGTGCCCGAGGTGGTGACCGACCGCTGGCGGTGCCAGTGGCCGGGCCTCGACCTGCCTCGCATTCGCCTGCACGACCTCCGCCACACCCACGCGACGCTGCTGTTGGCCGCCGGGGTGCCGATCAAGGTCGTCTCGGAACGGCTCGGCCACACGACGATCGCGCTGACCATGGACATCTACGCCCACGTGCTGCCGGCCATGGACCGGGACGCGGCGGCCGCCTACGGCCGGCTCCTCGACGAGCGCGACGATGACGAATGAGTGCTGGCCGACATCGGCTGATGATACGATGAGCATCGAAATGCGCATATGAGGATGATGATGGCCCTCAATATCCGGAATGCCGAGACGGAGCGTCTCGCGGCCGAGTTGGCGTCGATGACCGGCGAGACGAAGTCGGAGGCGGTGCGGCGGGCGGTGGAGGACCGTTTGCGCCGACTGCGGCAGGATCACGTGGGGCGTCCGTTGGCCCGGGAGCTGGACGAGATCGCCCTGCGGTGCGCCAGCCTCCCCATCCTCGACGACCGGAGCCCGGACGAGATCCTGGGGTACGACGGGCTCGGGATCCCATCCTGATGGTGCTCGACACCTCTGCGGTACTGGCAATCCTGCAGGACGAGCCCGAGCGCTCTCGCTTCACCGCGGCGATCGCCGAGTCGGCCCAGAGTTCGATGTCCGCCGCGAGCCTGCTGGAGGCCGCGATCGTGGTCGAGACGCGCTTCGGCGTCGAGGGTGGCCGGCACCTCGATCAGCTACTCGACCGCGCCGGCGTCGAGATCGTGCCCGTCGACGACGAGCAGGTCCGCCTCGCCCGCGAGGGCTACCGCCGGTTCGGCAAGGGCAGGCACCCCGCGGGGCTGAACTTCGGGGATTGCTTCTCGTACGCGCTGGCACACCTCCGCCAGCAGCGACTGCTGTTCAAGGGCGACGATTTCGCGCAGACCGATGTCGCGCCGGCCATCTGACCTTCATGGCACCGAAGTCTTTGG
>SLRZ01000026.1 GCA_007130695.1 Nitriliruptoraceae bacterium | reverse complement strand
CGCCGCGACGCCGGCGGCCGTGCGTGCCGCCGTCGAGGACGGGCACGGCGACCCCGCGACGGCCCTGCCGGGCACGGGCGGGATGCCCGCCCTGGGCGCGCTGCCGGTCACGGTCCCCGGCGCCGTCGCCGGCTGGTTCCACCTGCTCGAGCGCTGGGGGACCCGCAGCTTCGAACAACTGGTGCAACCCGCCGTGGCGCTGGCCCGCGACGGTTTCGTGCCGAGCGAACTGCTCGCCGGCCCCCTCGACGCCGCGCGGCGGAAGCTGGGCGGACAGCCCTACTGGGACGAGACGTACGGGCGCATGGCCGCGGGGACCCACTTCGTCCAGCGCGACCTGGCGGACAGCCTCGAACTGCTCGCACGGGAAGGGCCGGGGGCGATGTACGGCGGCGCGCTCGGTGAGCGCATCGTCGAGGTGCTCTCGGCCCACGGCTCGACCATGCGTCGAGCGGACCTCCGGGCGCACGAGGTCGAGGAGGTCACGCCGCTCCGTGCGCACTACCGCGGTCTGGAGGTGCTGGAGCTGCCCCCACCGACCCAGGGCGTGACCGCGGCGACGGCCCTGGGGGTCCTCGAGGCCCTGGGACCCGTGCCGGCGGGGGACGACGCCTTCGCCCACCTCCAGGTCGAGGCCGTGCGGGCCGCGTTGTCCGACCGCCGGGAGCATCTCGCCGACCCACGCTGGATGCGGATCGACCCGGCGGCCTTACTCGACGGCGACCGGCTGCGGGGGATCGCCGACTCGATCGACCCCGACGTGGCCGGCGACTGGCCGCTGGACCGACCCGCCCCGGGCGGGACCGCCTACCTGTGCGCGGCGGACGACGACGGGCTGCTGGTCAGCCTCATCCAGTCCAACTTCATGGGCTTCGGCTCGGGGGTGGTCGCGCCGGGCACCGGGATCGGTCTGCACAACCGGGGCGCGCACTTCGGGCTGGAGCCCGACGACGTCGACGTCATCGCCCCCGGCAAGCGGCCCCTGCACACCCTCATCCCGGCACTGGGCCTGCGTGACGGAGCGCCCGAGCTGGTGTTCGGCACGATGGGTGGAGACGGCCAGCCCCAGATCCACGTGCAGGTCCTCGGCCACCTCCTCGACCGGGGCCTCGACGTGCAGGCGGCGGTCGCCGAGCCGCGTTGGATCGTGGACGTGGCCGACGGCGCCGTCCAGGTCGAGGCGGATCTTCCCCCCGCGGTCGTCGAGGGGCTCCGTCGCCGCGGCCACGTGCTGCGCGAGATGCCCGCCCGCGGCCACGGGGCCGGGCACGCCCACGCGATCCAGGTGCTGCCCGGCGGTGGTTACGCCGGGGGCAGCGACCCCCGGGCGGAGGGCGCCGCGCTCGGTCACTGACCCCCGCCGGTCCGGCCGTCCGGTCGAACTCCGAGGACGCGCCGGCGATCATCCGAGCCAGCGGGCGACCTCACGGGCGCCGACCTCACGGCCGAGTTCCACCCGTCGCCGCGCGAGGTCGGCGGAGAAGTCGAGCGGGCCCCCGAGGTCGAGGCCGGTCGGCTCGACGACGAGGAGGTCGACCTCCTTGCGGTCGGTCCGGGTCCCGTCAAGGCGGCACAGTTCGTTGACCAGCCGGGCCTGCTTGAGGTCGGCCGCCAGCGAGTGGCCGAGCAGGTTGTCGATGAGGAGGCCGATCGCGTCCGCCAACGACTCGAGGTGGGGTGCCGGCCGTTGCCGGGTCGCGGTCGTGACCACGATCACGGCGTCCGGTTCGTGGGCCATCGCCGGGGCCAGCGGGGTGTTGGCCACCAGCCCGCCGTCCCACCACCGGGTGCCGGCGTGCTCCGCGGGGCGGAACGCCAGGGGGATCGCGGCGCTGGCCAGCAGGTGCTCCACGCCCAGGTCGACCTCGCGGTAGCTCGGTGAGCGACGGTGTCCGGGTGGGAGCCGGTTGGTGAACCGCACGAGGTCGCCGGTGGGCTTCTCGACCGCGGAGATGCTCACGGCGAGGTCGTCGGGCACGTCGAGGACCTCGGCGCCAATCACCTCGAGCAGGGTCTCCCGCAGCGGGGTGGTCTCGAGCAGCCACGTCCACCCGACCCCCTCCAGCGCGCGACCGGCCAGGCCCCGCCCTCTGAGCCAGCCGCCCGGCCGCAGCGCCCGCCACAGGTCACGGCGCAGGCGGTAGACGTCGCCGGCCCGGATCTCCTCCCAGGCGGCGATGAGGTCCCGGGCACGCAGGCCGTGGGCGAGCCCCGCGACGTTGAGCGCCCCCGCGGAGGTCCCCGACAGGACCGTGGGCCGCAGCCCCGCCTCCTCGATGGCTGCCACGACCCCTGCCTCGAAGGCGCCGTTGGCGCCGCCGCCGGCCAGTACCAGTCCGAGTCGCACGCCTTCGTCCGTTCCTCGTGGTCGACGGCGCACGGTAGACGGGGCGGAGCCGGAGGTATCGTCGCTGTCCCCGAACCCATCAGGAGCTTTGGTGGCCCGCCCACGGACCGTCCAGTTGGGACAGTTCACCGAGGACAACGCCGAGGCGATCGCCGGGCGACTCGAGCGCGCCGGCATCGTCTGGTGGCACAAGAGTCACGGCCGTTTCGTGCAGGTGCTGTCCGCCGCGGACTGGGGCGTGCGCCTGTTCGTGGAGGCCGATCGGCTCGAGGAGGCCCGCGAACTGGCCCGCGAGGTCGTGCCCGACTGGTGAGGCGTCAGCGGGCGGCCTCGTCGCTGGCCGTGGGAGCGATCGTCTCGAGTGCGTCGGCGAGGTCGCGGGCGTGTGCGACCCACAGCCTCAGGGGTCGACGCCCCTCGACTTCGAGGACGAGCAGTCCCGCCGGGGACCAGGGCCGGCGGACACCCACGTGCCAGCCGTCGAGTGCGTCGAGGTCCACGTCCAGCTGCCGGCGACGCCACCAGCCACCCTTCGGCGGCTCGAGCCGGGCCTGTTCACCCCAGCGCAGCTCCAGCTGGTCGATGTCGGCCTGGTCGAAGTCGTCCAGGCCCGAGGCCGGCTCGGTCCCCGGGTCGGACACGGCACGGAACCGCAGGTGGCTGCCGTCGACCCAGCAGTGGCCCGGCTCCGCATCGATCCGCCAGCGCCACCGGGGCCAGCCGACCGACCCGCCGGTACCGGTGGCGTGTGCGGCCGGGACGGCCCCGGGGACCGGGGCGTCGTCCGGATCGGGCAGGGTGGCCAGCCGCGCACGGGCCCAGGGTGGCAACAACCACCGCGGGGGCGCGAGCCCGAGCACCAGCATGGGCACGCCGTTGACGGCCACGTAGGCCAGGACGGCGACGATGCCGCCGGCCCCGTCCTCGGGGCCGAACAGGCCGGCGGCGCGCAGCAGGGGCCCCACGAGGAGGGGGACGACGAGGAGGATCGCGGGCAGCGGCCAGAACCCCAGCCACAACCGGTCGGGCCGGAACCAGGAGTGGAACCGTCCCGACCACACGAGCCAGCCGTAGGCGACCAGGCACGCGAGCAGCACCAGGACCAGCGGGTCGAGCAGCAGCAGTGACACCGGGTGGGGCCGATCGGGAGGGCGGGGCTCGAGAGCGCCGGGGTGCTCCGGGAGACGGGGCGAACGTAGTGGGGGCACGACGCCCGGTCAGGGGCGGCCGTGCGCTCCACGATCTCCCGGGCCGGGCCGGCGGCCCCGTCGGGCCGACGATGGGCAACGTCGGGTGGGGGAGCCGCCGGCGCCGTACGGTGCACCGCCACCGGGGCGATGGGCCACGGTGGGGGCGGGGGAGGCGAGCAGGTGGGGGCCGGGGACCGGCACGAGCCGCTGGAGGCGTTCGTGGACGGTGTGCGCCGGGGCGACCGGCAGGCCGTGGCGGCGGTCTACGTCGAGCTGGCGCCGGCGCTGCGCGGCTACCTGCTGCGCGACGTGCGGCACGGGGAGGTCGCCGACGACCTGCTCGAGCAGACGTTCCTGGAACTGCTCGAGGACGGATGGCGTCTCGAGGGCGACGGGCGGGCGCTGCGGGCCTGGCTGTTCCGAGCCGCACGCAACAACCTGCTGGACTGGCGCAAGCGGGCCGAGCGTCGCAGCGACCACGAGCTCACCCCCGCACACGCGGCGAGTCTGGCGGACGAGGCACCGGACCCCGCGGAACAGGTGGCGGCCGCCTCGTCGGATCCGCGGCTGGTCGCCGCGCTCGCGCAACTGACCGCCGAGCAGCGCGAGGTCGTCGAGCTGCGACTGGTGGCCCAGCTTCCGGTCGCCCGGGTCGCCGAGCTGACCGGCCGCAGTGCCGGCGCGGTCCGCGTGCTGCAGCACCGGGCGTTGCGTCGCCTCGCACAGCTGTTGGAGACCGCGCCTCGTTGAACCCGTAACGCGGCGGAGGGCTGGCTCGCCCTCTATTCGACGGAGGGCATGCGCGACGCGCGGGGCCCGGGCCACGGAAAGGCCGCACGCCATGGACGAGGACCGCGACCCACGTCAGGGCCCGGAGGCGACCGACCGGCTCGTCGACGACGCCCTGGCCGCACGCCCCGGCACCGGCGACGATGACGCGCGAACCGTGGCCGACCGGCTGCGCGCCCTGGCCGACGAGCCGGTCCCGCCGGCGACCCGCGACCGGCACCTGG
>SLRZ01000143.1 GCA_007130695.1 Nitriliruptoraceae bacterium | reverse complement strand
GAGATGCTCGCCTCGCTGCGCATGGCGCCGGTGCTGAGCGGCTACCGGGGCGCGCCGCCGGCGGACGTGACGGCGCTGAAGGATCTGCTGTACCGGATCAACGCCATGGTCGAGGACCTGCCCGAGGTCACCGAGCTGGACCTCAACCCGGTCTTCGTCAAGCCCGAGGGGCAGGGCGTGGTGGCGGTCGACGTGCGCATGCGGGTCGCCCCCGTCGCCTAGGCGGGCATGGACGAGGACGCCCGGCGACGGGGCTGCTCAGCTGTGCAGCTCCGTCATCAGGTGGGTGGCCACGGCGTCGGGCAGCCCCGTGAAGGCGACCACGTCCCCGGGACCGGCGGCGGCCAGCTCGTCGAGGTCGCCGAAGGCGTCGGCCACCAGCTCGGCCCGGGCCCGGCCGATGCCGCGCACCTCCAGCAACCGCTCCACGAGCTCCTCGCGCGCGGCCAGCACCCGCCGCTGCCGCGAATGCTGGAGCTCCTGCGGGGTCAGCGGCGGGCCTTCGTCGAGGTCGAGGAGGTCGACCTCGACGTCACCGGCATCGATCAGCATCGCGATCGGGCTGGTGCGGCGCGCGGGCCGCCCCACGGCCCCTCGCGGCGGGGCCGCGACCCGGGGCGGGGCCGCGACCCGCGGCGGGGCCGAGACGGCTTCCGGTGGCGCGTCGGGCCCGGGAGCGGCGACGGCTTCGGGCTCCGCCGAGCCGTCCCAGGCCACCCACCCGTGGACCTCGTCCCAGTAGACCCACTCTCCAGTCTCGTCTGCGTCACCCTCGTCGTGCTCCTCAAGCGTCTCGGGCTCCGCGTCGGCCACCGGCGGCGTGAGGTCCTCCGACACCTCCACGGCCGCAGGCTCGACTTCGGGCTCCGCGGTGGCCTCCGCCTCCGGCGAGCCGTCCCAGGCCACCCAACCGTGCACGTCGTCCCAGTAGACCCACTCCTCTGCCTCGTCCTCGACGGCCTCCTCGGCCCCTTCGTACTCCTCGTCGCCCTCGTACCCCTCGAGCTCCTCGTACCCGTGGCGTGCCTCGGGCTCCGCGGCCGCCACGCCGGCTTCCGCGTCGGCCTCCTCGTGAACCCCGGCCTCCTCGTACTCCCAGGAGGCCGACAGGGCCGCGGCGGTCCGCAGCGTCTCCGCCAGCTCCCTACGGTGGGCCTCCTGGAACTCGTGCTCCTGCTCGACGCTGGCCGCGATGGCGTCGCTGCTCGCCTCCATCCGCGAGGCCGCGTCGACCAGCGGGTGGATCGCCCGGTCGAGGACCTCCACGCGCTCGCCGAGCTCCGAGCCGCCGTGCTCCACGGTGGCGGTGGCGCGCTTGAGTCGTCCCAGACGCTCCGTGAGCACGGCACCGGCGCGCTCGAGCTCGAAGACCCGGGCCTGGAGCGTTGCTTCGACCTGCGCGACCCGCTCGGTGCGCTGGTCCAGGCGGTCCGCGGCGCGCTCGGCGGCGGTGACGTGGTCCGCCAGCACGGTCCGCACGCTCTCGGCGGTCTCGGTGTGCTCCCGCAGGGTTCGCTCCGCGTCTTCGAGGAGCTGCGGCAACCGGGCGTCGAGCTCGCCGAGGTACTCGGCCCGGGCGTCCGCCGCGGCGGCCTGGCGGGCGAGCTCGGCCTCGCGCTCGACCAGTGACGCCTCGAGTCGCTCGAGCGCGGCCGTCCGTCGCTCGAGGGTGGCCTCGACGTCGTCGAGCGCCTCGAGGCGGGCGGCGAAGGCCGCATCGGCCTCGCTGCCCTGCTCGCGCAGGGTCGTCTCGAAGCGCGCGGCCGCGGCCGGCAGGGCGGTGTGGACCAGCTCGTCGAAGGCCGCCAGGGTGCGGTCGAGACCCTCGAGGCGGTCCTCGATACGCCCGAGCCGCTGCTCGATCTCCGGCGGGGGAGACCCGCGGCGCCCGTTCGACGAGGAGCCGTTCGCCACCCACGGCGTCGAGCCGTCGGGGATCGTCGGGGACGTACGCTCGGTCATGATCCGGCCTTCCTGCCGCTTGGCGGGCCTGCGCCCGAGCCCGCCGTCCGGCTCCGCGTGCGGAGCCGATCCCCTCGACGGCGCGCGTATCCTTCCCTCCCCAACGACCAAGGCCGCCAGAAGTGACCCGGATCGATGAATTGCTCGCGGCGGGGGTGACGACCTCGTTCGAGTTCTTCCCCCCCAAGACCGACGCGGGTGACGCGCGGCTGCGGGAGGCGCTGAAGGAGCTCGAACCGCTGGAGCCCTCGTACGTGTCGGTGACCTACGGCGCCGGCGGTGGCACCCGCGAGCGCACCCACCGGCTGGTCGTGGACATCCTCCGCGAGACGTCGATGACCCCGATGGCCCATCTCACCGCGGTGTCCCACACCCGCGACGAGCTGGCCGGACTGCTGGCGCGCTACCGCGACGCCGGGGTCGAGAACATCCTGGCCCTGCGCGGCGACCCGCCACAGGCCGACGAGGGCGAGGGGTTCTGGGAGCTGCCCCTGGCCATCGAGCTGGTGGAACTCGCCAAGGACGTCGGCGGGGAGCAGTTCTCCGTCGGGGTGGCCGCACATCCCGAGGGCCACCCGCTGGCGGAGTCGTTGGCGGACGACCGTCGCAACCTCGCGGCCAAGCTGGAGGTGGCCGACTTCGCGGTCACGCAGTTCTTCTTCCAGGCCGAGGACTACCTGGCGATGATGGAGGACCTCGACCGGCTGGGGTGCACCAAGCCGGTGGTCGCCGGGGTGATGCCCGTCACCAACGTGCGCCAGATCCAGCGTTTCGCGGAACTGTCCGGCGCGGCGTTCCCCCGCTGGCTGTCCGACCGTCTGCTCGAAGTGGAGGACGACCCCGAGGAGGTCCGCCGGATCGGCGTGGACGTGGCGACCCGCATGTGCCAGCAACTGCTGGAGGCGGGAGCGCCGGGCCTCCACTTCTACACGCTCAACCGCTCCACGGCGACGCGCGAGATCCACGCGAACCTCGATCTGCCCGCGCCGGCGGCGACGGAGTGACGACCCGCCGGCGCGCGTGGTCGCTAAGACCGACGCTGCGGCCCAGGGCGGACGAACGGCCACCGCCGACGGACGCCCCAGGGGGTGCGGCACACGCCACACTACGGGCCTTGCGATGCGGCTACGTTCCGTAGGCACGAGGCTGCGGCGGGTGGTCGTGGCATCGAAGGGGACGAACACGGGCGACGGGGGTCGTTCCCGGTCATGCGCAAGATGTCCGGACCGCGCGGCCGCCGTCACCGGGGCCGCTCGGGCAGGGGAAGGCGCCGGCTCGCTGCAACGTCCGTTCGACGAGGTCCTCCGCGAGGCACGCCGCGGAGAGGACGACGCGTGGGCACTGCTGTACCGCGATCTCGCGCCGGCACTGCTGGGCTACCTGCGCGGCCGGGGCGCACCGGACCCCGAGGACCTCGTCGGCGAGGTCTGGATCCAGGTGGTGCGCCACATCGACGCGTTCGAGGGCGACGAACGGGGCTTCCGCTCCTGGGTGTTCACCATCGCCCACCGCCGGCTCATCGACGTGCGTCGCAGCCAGCAGCGCCGCCCGGAGGACCTGAGCCCTGCCCAGGACATCGAGCCCTCCCTCCCCCACGTCGAGGCCGAACCGGAAGCCCTGGCGGCCCTGGGCACCGCCGAGGTGCTCGCACTGCTGGATCAGCTCACGGACGATCAGCGCGAGGTGCTGCTCCTGCGGCTGGTGGGCGGTCTGCGCCTGGCCGAGATCGCCGAGGTGACGGGGCGTGAACGCCAGGCGGTCAAGAGCCTCCAGAAGCGCGGAATCGAACATCTACGCCGCCTGGTCGGCACGTGAGCGGCCGTACGGAAGAAATTCGCACCCCGTACGAGCGACCCCTGTCCGTCCGTCCCGTCGTTGACGTGGGTGTATGAACAACGACTTCCCCGACCCCGGGTTCTCCGACGTCTTCGACGACGCGGAGGACGGCCCCCTCGACCCGATGCAGGATCCTCGGCTCGAGGCGTCCCTGCGTGCCCTGCGTGCGAACCTGTGCCGGGCCCCGGACGAGGTGACCGAACGTCGCCACCTCGCGGCCGCCCGGGCGGCGCGGCGTCGGATGCGCCGCGCCCGGCACCTGCGCAACGCGACGCGCTCCGGGGTGGCCGCGGGGCTGGTGCTCGTGGCGCTGGCCCTGACGGGCACGCTCCCCGGCCCACTGCAGCAGACGGTCGCGGACGCCGCGACCGTGGTCGGCATCACCCTGCCCGTGCCCGCCCATCCCGAGCCCGCCTCCGACGACACCGATACCGGCACCGACGAGGGTGACCACGCTCCCGGAGGTGGGGACGACGGGCGGTCCGATCCCGACGAGGACGTCGCCGAACAGACCCGGCCCGCGGCCCCGGCACCCACGGCGCCTCGCCCCCGTGGCGGGACCACGAAGGACGCTCCCGACACCGGATCGATCGCGCCCGACGGTCCGAGCCCCGACGGCGGGACGGACGTGCCCGACGGCCCGGGCCCCGGCGATCTCGGCAACCCCCTGGCGCCACCGGAGCGGGTGCCTCCGCCGCCCGAGATCCCGGTCCCGAGCCCACCCCGGGTCGAGAAGCCCGTCGAGGAACGCGGTG